>CAMBRI010000059.1 GCA_945870205.1 Sulfuritalea hydrogenivorans sk43H
AGGATGTGCACCGGCCTGGCCGCGCCCAGCAGCACCGGGCCGACCGTGATGCCATCGCCCGAGGTGGCCTTGATCAGGTTGAAAGAGATGTTGGCCGCATCGACATTGGGCATGATCAGCAGGTTGGCTTCGCCCGTCAGGCGGCAATCGGGGTAGAGCTTCTCGCGGATCTCCTGCGACAAGGCGGCATCGCCGTGCATTTCGCCATCGACTTCGAGGTCGGGTGCCTGCGCCTCGATAATGGCCCGTGCCGCCGCCATCTTCATCGCCGAGGCGGAGCGCACGCTGCCGAAATTGGAGTGCGACAACAGCGCCACCTTGGGTTCGAGACCGAAGCGGCGCACTTCCTTGGCCGCCATCAGTGCGATCTCGGCAATCTGCTCGGCGGAAGGGTCCTCATTGACGTAGGTGTCGCAGAGGAACAGCGTGTGCTTGGCCAAGAGCAGCATGTTCATTGCGGCGAAGCAGTGGGCGTCGGGCTCGAGGCCGATCACGTCGCTGACATGCTTCAAGTGTTGCGCATGGCGCCCGACCACGCCGCACAACATGGCATCGACATAGCCGCGCTTGAGCAGCATGGTGCCAATCAGCGTGTTGTCAGAGCGCAGCGCCTGCTTGGCGATGCCCGGCGTCACACCCTGGCGGCCCATGATCTCGTGATAGCCCTGCCACAATTCCTTGAAGCGCGGATCGGAATCCGGATTCACCACCTCGAAGTCACGCCCGGCGACGATGCGCAGGCCGGCCTTCTCGATGCGCATGCCGATCACCTCGGGACGGCCGATCAGCACCGGATGCGCCAGGCCTTCATCCTTCACCGCCTGCACCGCACGCAGCACGCGTTCGTCCTCGCCCTCGCAGTAGATGACGCGGCGCGGGTCCTTCTTCGCCGCAGCGAAGACCGGCTTCATGACGAAGCCGGAGTGATAGACGAAGCTGTTGAGCTTGTCGCGGTAGGCGTCGAAGTCCTTGATCGGTCGCGTCGCCACGCCCGATTCCTCGGCCGCCTTGGCCACCGCCGGCGCGATCTTGACGATCAGGCGCGGATCGAAGGGGCGCGGAATCAGGTATTCGCGGCCGAAAGCCAGGCTCTCGCCGCCATAGGCCATGGCCACCACGTCGGAGGCTTCGGCCTGGGCCAGTTCGGCTATCGCGCGCACGGCGGCAAGTTTCATCAGTTCGGTGATGGTGGTGGCGCCGGCATCCAGCGCGCCGCGGAAAATGAAGGGGAAGCACAGCACGTTGTTGACCTGGTTCGGATAGTCCGAACGGCCCGTGGCAATGATCGCGTCATCGCGCACGCTCTTGACTTCCTCGGGCGTAATTTCCGGCGTCGGATTGGCCAGCGCCAGAATCAGCGGGTTGGCCGCCATCTTCGCCACCATCGCCGGCTTGACCACGCCACCGGCGGAGAGGCCGAGGAAGACGTCGGCGCCCTCGATGATGTCCGAGAGGGTTCGCGCATCGGTCTTCTTGGCGTAGCGGTCCTTGATGGGATCCATCAGCTTCTCGCGCCCGACATAGACCACGCCCTCGATGTCGGTGACCCAGATGTTCTCGACGCGCACGCCGAGATTGACCAGCAGGTCGAGGCAGGCCAGCGCCGCGGCGCCGGCGCCGGAAGTGACCAGCTTGACCTCCCCGACCTTCTTGCCGACCAGCTTGAGCCCGTTGAGGATGGCCGCGCCGACCACGATCGCCGTGCCGTGCTGGTCATCGTGGAAGACCGGGATCTTCATGCGTTCGCGCAGTTTGGCCTCTATGTAGAAGCATTCCGGCGCCTTGATGTCTTCGAGGTTGATACCGCCGAAAGTCGGTTCCATGGCCGCGATCATGTCGATCAGCTTGTCGGCGTCGGGTTCCAGCAGTTCGATGTCGAAGACGTCGATGCCGGCGAACTTCTTGAACAGCACGCCCTTGCCTTCCATGACCGGTTTGGCCGCCAGCGGGCCGATGTTACCCAGACCCAGCACGGCGGTGCCGTTGGTTACTACGCCCACCAGGTTGGCGCGCGAAGTAAGCCGACTGGCCATGTTGGGGTCATCGACGATGGCATTGCAGGCGGCGGCGACGCCCGGCGAATAGGCCAGCGCCAGGTCGCGCTGGTTGGTGAGGCCCTTGGTCGGCACCACCGCGATCTTTCCCGGGGTGGGCCACTCGTGGTATTCGAGGGCGGCGGCGGAAAGGTTATCTTGTTCGTTGGACATGGTGGATACCCGGCTGACGGAGGAATCGCGGAATCATAGACCCATGCGGCTGACAGCACCATTACGGAAATCCACGAGTCCCGTCGGGACTTGGTAAAATTTCGCCAAACCCGTCGAACCTATCCAAAGGAAGATCATGAAGCGCGTTGTATTCAATCAAAAGGGCGGTGTCGGCAAGAGCACCATCACCTGCAATCTCGCCGCCATTGCCGCCGCGCGCGGCGCACGCACCCTGGTGATCGACCTTGATCCGCAGGCCAATTCGACCCAGTATCTGCTCGGCGCCGCGGCCAACGACTTGGAACTCACCGCCAACGAGTTCTTCGACCAGATGCTGAGCTTCAAGCTGCGCCCGCTGGCAACCGAGGAGTTCATCACCGCGACCCCCTTCGAGAACCTCTCTATCCTGCCTTCGGGCCCGGCGCTGGAAGAACTCCAGGCCAAGCTCGAATCGCGCTACAAGATCTACAAGCTGCGCGAGGCACTGGACGCGCTCGAAGGTTACGACGAAATCTTCATCGACACGCCTCCGGCGCTGCACTTCTACACCCGCTCGGCACTGATCGCCGCGGACGCCTGCCTGATTCCTTTCGACTGCGACGAATTCGCCCGCCGCGCGCTCTACACCCTGATGGACAACGTCAACGAAATCCGCGCCGACCACAACGCCGGTCTCGAAGTCGAAGGCATCATCATCAACCAGTTCCAGGCCCGCGCCAGCCTGCCGCAGCAGATCATCGCCGAACTGCGCGAAGAAGGCCTGCCGGTGCTGGCCTCCTTCCTCTCGTCATCGGTCCGGATCAAGGAGTCGCACCAGCAGGCCAAGCCGATGATCCACCTCGACCGCGGCCACAAGGTGACGTTGGAGTTCGGCGCGCTGTTCGACGAACTTGAAGTGGCGAAGAAGCTGCGGGCAAAGGCGGGAGCCAAGAAACGGGCGTGAAGTTTCGGGCGGGCAAGAGCGCAACCGGGCTTGTGCGACGCAATCTTGAACCTGAATATTGCACGGCAGGGCAACAGCCTTGCCCTGCGAATTTCTGCCGACTATGTCCGGTGCGCCGGTCCAAAGGTAGGCGGCGGTTGGTGAAGGTACTGGCGCCGCGCTTGACCTACCGCCCCTCGATCGCTCTTGGCGCCCAGGCCCACTGCCTTTCCCACGCCCCGCGCACCATGTTTGGATACTCGGGCTTGCCCAGGCTGCCGTTGTAGCGTCCCAGCGCCCGGTAGAGGTCGCCGTTCTCGATGTCCAGGTAGTGCCGCAGGATGGTGCAGCCGAAGCGCAGGTTGGTGCGCAGGTGAAAGAGATTGCTGTCCTTGTTGCCGATCAGGCGCACCCAGAATGGCATCACCTGCATGTAGCCACGCGCTCCGGCGGACGATACGGAATACTTCTTGAAGCCGCTTTCGACCTGGATCAACCCGAGCACCATCTGCGGGTCGAGCCCTGCGCGCTTGGCTTCGTAATGGACGGTCTTCAGGAATTCGAGCCGCGCCTCGCGATCAGGCATGCGCCGGCTCAAGCGTGACGACATTTCGGTCAGCCAGCTGACCTTGTTCTCGATCGACGAAAAGTGTGGTTCAGGCGATGCGCGGTCGGCGATAGCGGCATGCAGGGCGGCCTGTACGCTGGCCGCCAGCGGCTCGTATTGCTGCGCGCCGGCCCAAACTGCCGTGGGCAGCAGCGCGGCAAATAAACTCAGCGCAAGGCCGAGGATCAGTCGCACAACTTCTGTTTTAGGAAGGTCGTCATTTCGCAGGCGGGAAGCATGGTCGCCTCGGCATCGCTGCGGCCCTTGTATTCGAGCTTGCCCTCCTTGAGGCCGCGCTCGCCGACCACCACGCGATGCGGTATGCCGATCAGTTCCCAGTCGGCGAACATCGAGCCGGGCCGCTCGTCTCGGTCATCGAGAATTACATCGATGCCGGCGGCCAGCAGTTCTGCATAAAGCGTGTTGGCAGCAGTACGGACGGTCTCCGACTTGGCGTAATTCATCGGCACCACGGTGACCGCAAAGGGCGCGATGGTGGCGGGGAACACGATTCCGCGTTCGTCGTGGCCCTGCTCGATGGCGGCACCGACAATGCGCGAAACACCTATGCCGTAACAGCCCATCTCCATGACCTGGTCTTTGCCGTGTTCGTCGAGGAAGGTGCATTTCAACGCCTCGGCGTACTTCGTGCGCAACTGGAAGATGTGGCCGACTTCGATGCCGCGACACAACTCGAGTGTTCCCTTGCCATCCGGCGACGGGTCGCCTTCGAGGACGTTGCGGATGTCGGCAACGGTTTCGGGTTGCGGCAGGTCGCGACCGAAATTGACGCCGGTGAGGTGGTAACCCTCCTCGTTGGCGCCGCAAACGCAGTCGCTCATGACTGCAACGCTGCGATCCGCCACGACCTTGCCCGAAAACCCGACGGCTCCGATGTAGCCAGCCTTGCAACCCAGCGCCTCGACGATTTCTTCGTCGCGGGCGAAGCGGAATTCGCCGATAACCTTTTGCGCCTTGATTTCGTTCAGGTCATGATCGCCGCGCAGCAGCAGCAGGACGAATTCGGTGCCCTCGCCCTGCTGGGCCATCACGGCGATTGCCTTTACGGTCTGCGTCAGAGGCAAATCGAGGAAGGTGGCGACGTCCTCGCACCGGGTCTTGCCCGGGGTGGCTTTCTTTTCCATAGCCACTGTGCCACCCGTGACGGCTTTCGCGGGCGCAATGGCCTCGGCCAGTTCCACATTGGCCGCGTAGTCCGATGCCGGGCAGAAGGCGATCGCATCTTCCCCGGAGTCGGCGAGGACATGAAACTCGTGCGAACCCGTGCCGCCAATGGCGCCGGTATCGGCCGCCACAGCGCGGAATTGCAGGCCCAGCCGGGTGAAGATGCGGCTGTAGGTGTCGAACATATTGCGGTATTCGCGTTCCAGATCGGCATACGAGGTGTGGAAGGAATAGCCGTCCTTCATGAGGAACTCGCGTCCGCGCATGACGCCGAAGCGCGGGCGGATCTCGTCGCGGAACTTGGTCTGGATCTGGTAGAAGTGGCGTGGCAACTGGCGATAGCTCTTGACGTCGCGGCGTACGACGTCGGTGATGACCTCCTCGTGCGTCGGGCCGATCACGAAGTCGCGCTGGTGGCGGTCCTTGAAGCGCAGAAGTTCCGGGCCATACTTCGGTCCGCGCCCGGATTCTTCCCATAATTCAAACGGTTGCACTGCGGGCATGAGCAATTCGATGGCGCCTGCGCGGTCCATTTCCTCGCGCACGATGTGTTCAACCTTGCGCAGCACGCGCAGCCCCATCGGCATCCAGGTATAGATGCCGCCGGCGAGGCGTCGGATCAGGCCGGCACGCAGCATCAGCTGATGGCTGACGATTTCGGCATCGGAGGGGGCTTCCTTGAGGGTGGAGACAAAAAACTGGCTGGCGCGCATGGCAGTAGGCGGAAAGGCGGAAAGGGCGCATTTTACCTTTGGCCGGCAAATTGCAGATGCGGAAACTACGGCTTTCCAGCAGCGCGCGATTGTGAAAGAATGATCCCCAATCAATCATTGGAATATGCATCATGCTCGATCGTGAAGGCTTTCGCCCAAACGTCGGCATCGTCCTGGTCAACAGTCGCAACGAGGTCTTTTGGGGCAAACGCATCCGCGAACATTCCTGGCAGTTCCCGCAAGGGGGCATCAAGAAGGGCGAAACGCCCGAGCAGGCGATGCTGCGAGAACTGGAGGAGGAAACCGGCCTCAAGCCCGAGCATGTGCGGATCATAGGCCGCACGCGCGACTGGATGCGCTATGAGGTGCCGAAGCACTGGATACGCCGCGAATGGCGCAGCACATATCGTGGGCAGAAACAGATC
This sequence comes from Sulfuritalea hydrogenivorans sk43H, assembly GCA_945870205.1. Lineage (GTDB taxonomy): Bacteria > Pseudomonadota > Gammaproteobacteria > Burkholderiales > Rhodocyclaceae > Sulfuritalea > Sulfuritalea hydrogenivorans_A. Next base: position 6,060 of record CAMBRI010000059.1, read on the forward strand.
TGGTTTCTGCTGCGCCTGATCGGCCGCGACAGCGATGTCTGCCTGCGAGCCAGCGAACACCCGGAATTCGATGCCTGGCGATGGAACAGCTATTGGATTCCGCTGGGCAACGTGATCGAGTTCAAGCGCGGCGTGTATGAGGCCGCCTTGCTGGAACTTGCACGATTGCTGTTCGTGCACCCTGACGAAAGAATGCCGCAGTGGGAGCCGGGTACCGTGGACGAGCCGAAATGAAGCGGTGGCCGGCCTTGTTTCTGGCCATCGTGGTGACGGGTGCGTTCGCGCAGGTTCCCGACGTTGCAGGTCGTTCGCAATACAACCTCAACTACGAGGAACCCGCCGCCTGGCAGGAGGTGCAGGAGGTCGACCCGCCCGCCTTCCCGAAGAAGGAAGACCTGCGGGAGTTCTACGTCAGCGCCGTCACCACCAACAAGTACTTTCTGGATGGCAGCACGCTGCTGGTCGGAACAGATGACGTGGTGCGCTACGTGTTGGTGGTCCAGACTTCGGGCGGCGCCACCAATGTCAGCTTCGAGGGTATCCATTGCAAGGAACTCACCTGGAAGCACTACGCTTCAGGGCGCAGCGATGGCACCTGGACCAAATCGCGCGCCGCTTCCATCAGTTGGCGGCCCATCGAAAACAAGCCGGTCAACCGGCATCACGCGGCATTGAGCCGCGACTTGCTTTGCCCGGGAGGCATGGCCATCCGTAGCGCCGACGAAGGGCGCAATGCGCTGCGTCTGGGCAAACATCCCAACGCAAACTGAGATCAGGGAGATTCCCGTGCTGGATACCCTTATTCCCGAGTTCGACAAGGCATTGCGTGCCGTGTTTGCCGCTGCCCCGACTCGCCGCCCGATGCCCGGCGCGGACCTCCCCGAGGCGGAAATGAGCGGTGACGAAAAACGCCATGTCGCCGCGCTGATGCGGGTCAATCACTGTGGCGAAATCTGCGCCCAGGCACTGTACCAGGGGCAGGCCATGAGTTCCCGCGACCCGGCCGTCAGGCGCGAACTCGAGCAGGCGGCCTGGGAGGAAACCGAGCATTTGAACTGGACGGAGCGGCGCATCGCAGAGCTTGGCGGCCGCAAAAGCATACTCAATCCGCTGTGGTATGCCGGATCACTGGCTATCGGGGTGGTGGCAGGGAAATGCGGCGATACCTGGAGCCTGGGTTTCCTGGCAGAAACCGAGCGCCAGGTGGAGGGCCATCTCGAGGGCCACAAGGCCCGTCTTCCGGCCCAGGATCGCAAGTCGTGGGAGGTTCTGGAGCAGATGAAGGCCGACGAAGGCCGCCATGCGGAAACGGCGAACCACTACGGTGCCAGGGAACTTCCTACGCCGGTCAAACTGGCCATGAAACTTTCATCGACAGTCATGACCCGGCTTTCCTACCTTGCCTGACTACCCGTCGACTACCTCGAAGCTGTGGCTGATCTCGGCGGTCTTGCCCAGCATGATCGATGCCGAGCAGTATTTTTCCGCAGACAGTTTGACGGCGCGTTCAACCGCTTCGCGCTTTAGATTCTTTCCCGTCACCGTGAAATGCATGTTGATCCGGGTAAACACCTTGGGATCGATTTCCGCCCGGTCGGCCTGAAGCTTTACCTCGCATCCGCTGACCTCATGGCGGCCGCGCTTCAGGATCAGGACAATATCGAAGGCCGTGCAACCCCCGGTACCCGCCAGCAGCAATTCCATGGGCCGTGGCGCGAGGTTGCGCCCTCCGGCATCGGGGGCGCCATCCATGCATACCAAATGTCCGCTGCCCGTCTCGGCCACAAAGCTCATTCCCTCATGCCAACGTACCGTGCATTCCATGCTATTCACTCCATCAAGGCTCGCAAAACATTTTAGCCTGCCGCAAATATGCCGGTGTGGCATTGCACCAATGCGAAGACATCTGGCGTCAGTTTGCGAGTCGGCGGCAGCAATATAAAGAATTATTTTGCTCGAAAATATAAATGTTATCCGTTAATAATCAATAAAATCAAATACATTACATCTAAACATTCATTCGCTTCGAAAATTGATGGCGCAACGCACAAAAAAGTCTTGCAATGCAGCAAATCCTGTGTGAAAATTTATTCAACTTAACACTAACTGACGCAGCAGCAAGGCAGTTCGGTTCGTGTTTGCCCATGTCTCCTCCACCCTCCTCCTTTGGTGTGGATTTAAGCGCAACCCGTTATGGGTTGCGTTTTTTTTGCCCTCGGCTTTGGCGCCGCCCCTGGCGGGCAAAGCTTCAGTGGCTGGCGATCAGTGTGAAGGAGGCGGTGCCCAGGGTGGGCCGTCAGGTATTCGCCCAATTGGCGAGCAGGGGCGCCGGAATTGGCGATCCGGATGGTCGAGGATCGGCTAAACCAGCAAGGCTGTTGCCGTGGGCTTCAGCACCCGGCAATCAATCTGTGCGCGATCTCGGTCGGGGCAGCAGACAGGCTGCTGCCAGGCAACCATGTCGTCAGATGTGAACCTGATTCCGCCTGATCCACGCGGATCACGCCAAAAGTCGCCGGCGAGGGTTCCAGGCTGCTCAGGATCAAGAAAATACTTTCATCGCTTGTGTCGCCTGCGCGGTTGCGAACACGCAGGTTCGGCATCTTTTTATTGATGTTGTAGGTGATGCATCTGGCGATTTCGGCAGGGCCGGTGTAGCTGTCGCTCTCGACTCGCTTGCCGGGGTCGGTCGATTCGGGAGGTGCGAGGGTGAACCCCGCCAGTACCATTGCCAAGAACGCTAATCCCGGACTAGCCATTGTCATTTCCCGGTTTCATTGGATACGGATGTTCGGCGCTTTCAGTCAATCGCAGCGGCATGCGGCTGGGTCGCCGCTCTCAAAAAGACCGAAACGCAGCTTGACTGACATCGTAGCCGTCAGGCCGCCGCGAGTCAGGCGAGAAAGGAGCTGAAAAAGTGGTCAATCTTTTGTTACTGCCGGGCTGAATCGTGGGCGGACCCGTGCGTCGATTCAATCCGGAATCCCGCTACACCTGATACCGAGCAGAAAAGTGCGGAACCCGAGCCTCATCGGGATTCGATGCGTTGGTAATTGCCACGGTCGGCCGGTCTGAACGGCGAATAACGGCAGCGATAAGCGCTGCGCGCAGGCTCTGCAAGGGCTGTGCAAGCGCCGGGATTCCAGCTATGCCGGTTTGACACGGGGAGGGGTAGCCGCTAACATTCGCCCCTCTTTAAAAGTGGGTCGGTAGCTCAGTCGGTAGAGCAGCGGACTTTTAATCCGTTGGTCGCGAGTTCGAATCTCGCCCGACCCACCACCGTAATATATAATTCGCATTCGGGTTGTTAGCTCAGTTGGTAGAGCAGCGGACTCTTAATCCGTAGGTCGAGTGTTCGAGCCACTCACAGCCCACCAGTCATAGCAAGGCCTCCAGCGATGGGGGCCTTTTTCAATTCTAGGTCGGGCTAGCACCGGGCTAGCAGCAGGGGCGAATCGGTGTCCTGTTCTGCAGCGGTTCAGCGCCCTATCTCGGCAGCAGGATCACCGTACCGTCCGCACCGACTATCTCGCTACCAGCAGCAGGGCAGGGCAGTCAACATCCACCGCATCGAAGAGGGGCCACCCCCACCCCCCCATGTGGGCATCCGCCCCCGGGCTGTTAGCTGTAGTGAATACCCCAGACACGATTTTTAAAAAAATCCGACAGCATCTAGCGCCGCGATAAATCAGTCCCCTCGAATTTTTTTCAGAGAATTCTTGGGAAACTTGGGTATCGGTTTTAGTGTCGCCACAATTCGACTACTGCCGGTTGCAAGCGATTTTCCAAAGATCACCGTCTATGGTGCCCGGCTGCGGCATCGTCCATGCGCGTATATCTTTGTCTGAGGTCACCGCTTCACCGCTAGCCATATGGCCGGAGTAAATCGAGGTGAAAACAGTTCGTTGTGCCCCATACCGACAGTCAAACTCATTCATAACCAATGACGAGGCAAACCATCCAACTTCTAGCTCTACCGGCGTCTTTATGTCAAAGACTACCCACATATTTATGACATCGCCCGATTTGCGCCTACTGGTGGGATTAGCGTATACGTTTGCGAATTCAGTACTGCCGACAAAATTCCACCGGGCCAATTGAGCCAAACGACGCTCTTCTATCTCACGTTCTTTGGCCTCCTGCGCTTCTCTCGCCGCTCGTGCCTTGGCTTCGGTTTCCTCTCGGGCCTTTCTGGCTAACTCCTGCGCTGCGTGTTGCGATGCTCGTAGTTCCATCTGAGCCTTTGCATTCGCCACGCGGTGATCCTTAATACCTCCCAAAACAAGGACACCCACAAACCCAGTCGCAAACATTATGCCTGCGTAGCTAACCATCTTCCATCGCCAAGAAACAATCTGGTGGGTGTTGGCGCCATTAATGTCCGGGGTAGCCTTCTCTCTGGAACTTGTCTGGAATAGTTCTCGTATGCCTTGAACACGATACAGTGCGATATACGCAGCGATAAAGAAGACCGGGAACAGCGACGCCAACAGCCCCGCCCTGCGCGAAAACATCTGTCCAAAGCCAAGCCACTCCCTGCCAATGAATGCGTACCACGGCATCAGGACCATCGCGACAACGCTCAACGCAATAGCCGCAGCGCCAAGGGATATGAATATTCGTGATACTTGTATTTCCGAATCGACATTCAGCGCTGTGTCCAAGTTATGGGCCTGCGAAGCTGTTAGTTCATGGCTGCCTTCTGACGATTCAGCCGATGTGACTTCAGGCGATGATGGCAGGTCAGAAGATTCAGGTTCAAACGTATAAAACCCCGTCCCGTCGACTTCTACTTCCCGATGCCTTTTGCTGTTGGCCTCTCCCGGGGTGACATCCAAGGGCAGGGGCGTATCAATAGCCGTTCTTAAACTCTCCGAGCTAACTTTTCTAAGCCTTGATCGTATGCTCAGCCATAGTGCCGATACTGGAACCAAAGAAATAGCCAGAATGAAGGAACTGACAATCCAATTTGACGAGTTGCCATTGAGTTCTGGCGCCGTAATTCGTTCGCCTGCGGTCACAAGACACAAGATAGCGAAACTACCAAAGCCTAATGCGGCCGCCGCTTCGCTGACGGTGAGGAAAGTTTTCTTTGCAATGTAATGAGCGCAAGCAAACCCCACTGCGCCAATCGCACCTAGAACTAGCAGTGCTTGGCCAGTAGGTGTTGTGACTCCAGCGTAAATGACCCAAGCGATGCCTGCGGCAGCAGCAATAGCTGCAACAAGGGCTATTGCGCCTAGCCCCAAAGCAATGATCTGCGGCAGAAACGCGAGTATCAGAACAGCAAGAATTATCCCGCCTGCAATTTGAAGCATCGCCATTTCCCCATATTGCGACGACGACTAGCAGTACCTCATCACATGGTAGCCCCGCGCTGATACTGCAATTATGCGCCTGACAAGCGGCGATGGTGTTGCCATCAACCGACCACCGGGAACGCCGACCAGCGCCTGCGCTCTAGCACGGAAGCAAGCCGCGACGCCGCTTTATCGCATGACGGCATGGTTCGGGATGCGGTAAAGTGGTTCCTTGGAGGCGCGTCTCCCACAACCCGCTAGACTTATAACCTCTGCCGAGGGCGCCATTCCTCATGACCAATAGCCAACCTGGTTGCCCCAACCATCACACGGACGCTGCGCGATAAAGCCGTGCACTGCCGGTAAATACGGACGTTGGGCATACGCAAATGAATGAACATTACGAAGATCTTTCAAGGCGTGCCACTAAGGGTGATGTCAATGCCCTTGGCGAATTATTCAAGCTCGCAGAGCAGCGCGAAAGTGAAGGAAATTGTCAAGAGGCCACCATATCATTCCGTGACGCAGCAATAGCGTATCGTATCTCGGCCTCTCGGAATCTGGCTCGCGCCGAAGACGCAGAGTATCGTGCGGCATGGTCATCGGTGGTTTGTGATATCTATAAAAGGTGGATTGAAGGTAATCCGTGCGGCGTGCGCGAATTGCCTTATCTTGCACCAGGCATTACCGGCGAATGCATAAGGAATGTAGTTGTTGATCAGCTATTGCGGGAAGAATCCTTTATTCCGGTCTTCCGGTTTCTTGAGCAGTCACTTTCCGCAATAGGCATGGAGTTTTTCTCACCTGGAGGGAGCATCCAACGAGTTGTGTGCTGGTTACTTGGAGATGCCTTTGGCCTTTATGGCAGTAACCGGTCCGAATTCCTTAGTAATTCAGCTGTCCGTGTTGGTTTAGATTTGTTAGCCGACGAGGTTGCGAAACGATGCCGAACTGCCCAACAAGACGCTCCAGGGGACGCGCCACAAGCGGAGCGTCCCTGAGTTTGGACGTTAGGCCCGGTATGGCGAAACTGGCTACCTCCCTCCAAAGGCTTGCCGCACTTGTCATGACAACGACATTGCCCTTCTTGGCAGGCTGCGGTGACAGTTGGCACTCCTTCGTCTATCCAGACAAGGACAACCTCGCGTTTAGCGCCAGATTGGGCCCCTTCAAGTCGTTGGAAGAATGCAGAGCAAATGCAAAAGCGCGCCTGTACGAGTTCGCGAAGCAAACAGGCCCACGTGTTGAGGGCGACTACGAGTGCGGGAGGAACTGTGACGACGGGAGCAAACTAGGTGGGGTCGCTGTCTGTGCGGAAACTACCCGTTAAGTCAGAGCCCTTCTGTTACTGCCTCGCGCGCATGGAACATCTGTCACACTTGCGAACGGGAAGTCACCGTCCAGCATTGGTTTATGGCGATTCCGTCGGCATTGGTAGCCCTGTTGATATTAGCGATTTACGCGCGCGAGGGTTCTGTGCATTTCTCGGCAACAGGCGCGCTCTCGATAGTCACGGTTTGGTGATGGTCAAGCTGCCGGAGCCGCTGCTCTCTCAATTCCAGCAGAGCGCGAATATCGACATGGTGAGTCGGCGCGTCAATCGTCAGCTTGTCGCCGTATTGTCTCGGGGCCAGCTTGGAACTTGCCCACTTCCTCGCATCGACTCTGATCCTGAGTTGCTGTACCCATGCCGAAGCCGCAGGGCCGTCTAACCCTTCGGGCATACGGGAATCCGCGAGTTCGATAATTTCATCGCCGAGAAGTTCGCCCCGCGATATGACTGCCTCCTCATAATGCTGCCGCAGTTCCCTGTTCTGCCGTAGTTGCAACGTGGCCCACGCATAACTCGGCATATTGGGCTGTCGCAGGACTGCGCTAAGACTCGAACCGTTGGCGATAGCCTCAAGGATCATCGGCCAGACGATCTCGGGCTGATACTGAATTGGCGGACTCATTTCGTATGCCCCCCGTCGATCTGCTTCTCGCGTATGGCGACCGAGTCACGCTCGAATGCGCCTTGATCCTGATAGATCCCTTCGGCAGTGATGACTCCCGAGCAACTTTGGATGCCGATTCGCGCGTTGTCCCCTACGTCGATGGCAAGTACCGGACGTGCGACAAACCTGCCACCGCCCAGCGGCATCATCTGCCACGCGACGATAGGGACGGTCGATACTTGGTGCGCCTGGCTAGTTGAGATGAAGACGTGAGCGATGGCTTTTTCATGTGCGGAGATGAAGGCGGGGGTCATGGTGATTTCCTTTCTGATGGCTTTAGCCGTTGTGTTGTGAGAGTGGGGGGTACTCCCCCTAATATTGGTAAATAAGGTAAATGGGGCAATTCAGGCAATTCGGGCAATTGGGCGTAACGGCAAGGGTTTCAGCCTACCCCTCACATCACAATGGCTAGTAGATGACATTCCGATTTGCCTGAAATGCCCGAATTGCCTGATTCCCTCTGAAATGCCCGAAGTGCCAAATTCTGGGGGTGCGTTGTAGGCGATGAATTTCACGCCACCCCTCCTGTGGAAGAAATTCCGGTGCATTGATCGCTGGATAGCCAAGAGGGAATTCCGGCAAAGGAATTTCGAATTGAGTAGCGGAGATCCTTGCCCCGGCCAGTCTGCTCAACCTGAATTTCGGCAGTTGAGCCGGTGGAGTGGCGAATAACCGCCTCTCGAATTTTCTTGTCACCAAAGATAGTTTCGGCCTTGACGGCATCAATTATCTCTTTCTGGCTACTTTTGCCGGAGGTAATCGCCGCCTTGATCTTATCCAGCAGTTCGCGGTCATCCTTGCTCAGAATGTTGATCACCGAATCAGCCTCGGTGACGCTCCGATCATCCAGATTGATGATGTAGGTTCTGGGTGAGAACTCGGCGCGAACCTTGTCCGGGCGCGTTGTGACCGCCAGCGTATTTGCAACCTCGTCTTTAAAGCTGTCCAGATAGATCAACTCATCAAGGTCGTTACGCAGGTCGGCAGTGCCCTCAAAAATGGACTTGCCGTCTTCGTCCTTGTACTTGTTGGTATGGCCCAGTAGACAAATCGTCGCCCCCTTCACGGTGATCGCCCGTAGCAAGTTGTAGAAGCCCTTGGCGTGATTCTTGTTGATGACGTCGACAAATTTCTTTAGTGTGTCGATGATCAGAACAAGGTCGTCGCAACGGGCTGCCCCCTTGGCAATCGCTCGAAGAATTTGCAATACATCTTCGGTTGATTTGCCGTCCTTGGCATCGGGTGCAATTACTTTGTACCGGTATTTCTCTGCGTGAGAGTAATGCCGCTTCAGGTCACCAGGCGAACCATCGACGTTGATGTAGAGAACTGTCAGGCCATCAGCGGAAAGGACTTCGCAGAGATGGACGAAGATCGTAGTCTTGCCACCATTGCCCGGCGAGACATAGGCAGCCATATGACCACGGACGATCATGTTGGGGATCAGAAACTTTGCATCAGCCATTTTCTTTACGTCCTCCGAATTCAAGACCAGATCATTGAAAAGCGAGGCAACGTCAGTTTCCGCACTCACGTCAGGAAATTTGACTTGCCCCTGCTTTTGGGCGAACTCCCGCTGCTTGACCTTGTTCCAAGGTTCATCGCCGATCATCAGCCACTCGTCACCGGCCAGCTTCAGAGCCTCGGACTGATCACCCCCGCACCAAAGAACGGTGAAGACGCTGAAGGCATCATGTGCGCCAACTCCCCCGCCTTCGGTATAGAGCGGGTCGCTACTGGAGAGGGAGTGCACGCGACCATCCTTGACCGAAGCTGAGTAGCTGCCCGATTCGCTATGCGGATGCCGGAATGTGTCGCCGTATTGGTCGTAACCGGCTTTCAGAAGCAATTCAGGGACGCTGTAGGCGAGATTGAACGCGCCGATAGTGTCGGGGGCATCTGAAGACCTTAGCTCCGCCCTGCGCTTCACAGCCTCGCTCTTGAGCACTACCAGTTCGCGCACTTTGTCAGCAGTCTTCTGGCACCGAATGGCAATCTCATCGGCCCACTCAGAAAGAGGGTCAAACGAATCGACGTTGCGCTGGCTTCGTGAGTCGTAGAACTCTCCACGGTTCGGCAGGTAGCAGAGTTGCGCTGATCGTTCGCTTACACGGTCAGGCTCGATGCCTGCGGCCTCCAGATCGTCATTCAATATCTTTTGGCACATCGTCCAGTCAAGCCAGCACAATGGCTTACTGAGAGGTAACAGGATGCGAGACTTCGGATTCTCTCTGGTCGCCGATCTGCTGGTGTAGATCTCAAATGGGTAGTCCTTGAACATTTCAGCCAACACATCCAGCGGCGGAGCACCTTTATCTATGTCGGCCCACAGGAACCGATACTCGCCTTTCTGTTCCTGAACCTTGAATGTGCGAGACATCACCGCTGATGGAATCACCCATTGGGCCTCCTTCTTATCAACTTGCTGCGGGTTGTCCACCAAGGCACGAATCTCATCGAGAGTGATGCCAACGTATGGCGTCAGTTTTTTCTGCGGTTTGTCCGGATTTGCTTCGTTTGTATGGAACTGGCCGAAGCCTGAACAGAGACGTACCGGTTGATTAAATGATGCAGACGGCGTATGATTCGAGGTGTCAGAAGCATCGCTTAAGCCCGTTTCCCGGTTGCCGCCGGGAGCGGGTTTTTTGTTGGTAGTCATCGCAGCACCTTACGCAGTAGCGCCATTGGCACGGGTGCGAATTTCAAGCCACGCCAGCAAGTCGGAGCGCCGATAGCGAACACGGCGGCCAACTTTCACAAACGGGATTGAATATCTTCCCGTCGATCTCCAAACCGATAATGTTCCGGGGGACAGGGTCAGGTATTGTGCGGCCTCGGTTTCGTCGAGCAGGTCGCGAGGTAGGGTTGCGGTTTGCATAGGTTGCGCTCCATAAAATCCCGATCAATCTCGGTATGGAACAGCAATATCCGCATGAATTATGGCCAGCCCGGCTAACCTGATTTTTTCCCGGTGCGGTAGTCGGAAACAAGGTTTGCGAATTGCCCGCCCGTTATTGCCTTCGTACCTTCTTTGAAGGTGTATTCGTAACGCGATTTTTTCCAGTCGTCAGCACAGTCCTGATCTTCAGGATCAAGCTCATGCTCTTGGAGCTTTGCAAACAGGCGCGGCCACAATTCCCGCGCTGAATGTTCTTTGAACTCCTTGGTTAGCGCCAGTCCACTGATTATTGATCCCAGCGTTTCGCCATCATCGGAAACTTTGCCACGGCCTTTTTTGGCCTTGTTTCTCTGGCTTTGACGGAAGTTGAAACCATGTTCAGATAGATCATATGGGTCATCAAGTAGCTGCCGAAAAAATTCCTCCCGGAACTTGGCGCATTGCTCTGGCGTCATGTATCGAGGAGTGTCAGCATCAAGCAGGTCAGAGAGCTTGCCGACGGGTACGGGATCGGCGTAGATCGGCAATCCGTTCCGTTTAGCGGACTTGTTGTAAGTCGCGACATACTTGGTTAATTGCGCTTCGGCATCCATCACGCCCGCGCCTTCCGAATCGGCTTCACTTCGGCGGACTTCTTCATGCCGCCCGCTTCCATCATCGCCGCCGTCGCCTGATTCACGGATGCCCGCACCGGATCAAGATCAAGCCGGGCATAGATCGCGGTCGCTTGCTGGCTCTTGTGATTCAGGCTCTTGCCGATGATGGCCAGCGATGCGCCTTGCTTGGCTTGCCAACTGCCCAAGGTGCGCCGCAGGTCATGGATTCGCAGCGGATCAATACGGGTGCCCTCGGTGTCGAGTTTCAGCCGCTTGGCGGTCTTTCTGGCACGTTCCAGCGCATCGGTCAGGGCTTCGCCTTCCACCACGGGGAAAGCCTTGTCTGCGGCTTCTATGCGCGCCGCAAGCTGGGCCAGTTCGTCGCGGTCGAATATCCGTTGCCAGCCCTTCTTCGGTTCGATCAGGTGCCCGCTCTTGCCGTCGCCCGGAAACACGAAAGCACCGTCGGCGGTTTCCTTGCGTGTCGTCAGGATCGCCGCCGCTTCCGGGGATAGAGTTACGTTTTGCGGGGTGCCGTTCTTGGTGTCCGGTATCCGCCATAGCCCCTCGGCGAGATTGATCTGGTTCCAGCGCATCGCCATGACGTTCGCCCGCCTCGCCCCGGTCAGCAGGGACAGCAGGAAATAGTCGCGGATCGTTTCGTTCGGTTCCTGCCCGACGGAAGCGAAGAATCGCGGCAGTTCGTCGGCTTGCAGGAAGCGGTCGCGTTTGTTCGTCTTGCGCGTCTTGATGCCCTTCACCGGGTTGTCGGTCAGGTAGCTCCACTCGATGGCCTTGCCGAAAAGCCCGGATGCCAGCGCCCGCACGTTATTGACGGTCGCCCCGGATTTGCCGTCGCGCTCCATGTCGGACAGGATGCGCCCGATTGATTCCCGCGTGATGGCCGACAACTTCCGCGCGGCCAGCGGCTTTTCAAGATAGTCCCGATAGCGTTGCTGATCGTCGCGCCATGACTTCTTTTTCTGCCCGTGCCGAGTGCCGTATTCTTTGAAGAATTCCGCCAGCGTCGGTTCGGCTTTCAGTGCCCGTCGGGTTTCGGCGGGATTGTCGCCGCCAGCGAACAGGCCCAGCTTGTTCTCGGCTTCCTTGCGGGCGTTGTCCACGGTCATGTCCGGGAATACGCCCAGCTTCAGCCAGGCCATGCCGGTGCCGACTCGCTTGACGATGTAAAAGGTTTTCGTCCCGGCGGCTGTCACGCGCAGCGCCAGCTTTGGCACGGTTTCATCGTAATAGGTGGCACGCTTTCCGGCGTCGGGCAGCGGAAGGCCCGTGACGGCGGTTTTGGTGAAGTTGAAGCGGTTTTCCATGGCCTATATCCCTCAACGTTTCGGAAGCGGGCTAGCACCGGGCTAGCACTGGCTAGCAAATTCCATCATATTCGGGCTAGCTTCGTTAAGGTAATGATAGGCTATAAGCTATGATCTGTATAGGTTTGTTAAGGTCAATCTATCCGGAGGTTTACTAGGGCTTTAGAACTCTTAATCCGTAGGTCGAGTGTTCGAGCCACTCACAGCCCACCAGACAACATTAAGCCGAATCAACCATTCAAGTTGATTCGGCTTTTTGCTTGTTCATGCAGGCGTGCAGGGCAAACACACACCCTGAGGCAGCCAAGTGCGCGCC
>CAMBRI010000060.1 GCA_945870205.1 Sulfuritalea hydrogenivorans sk43H
TGATCTTCGCCGGCTCGATCCGCGCGTCGGCGAAGAAACTGGCCAGGACGCTGGCGAAATCGGAAAAGTCGGCGTTGGCATATCGGCGATCGGCCAGCAACGCCCCGTCCTGCGCCAGACCCAACAGCGTCTTGGTACCGCCGATGTCGCCGCAAAGGATCACACAGCCACCGGGGCCGCGATGTGCGGGTGCGGGTCGTAGCCTTCCAGGCTGAAATCCTCGTAGCGGAAGCCGAAGATGTCCTTCACCGCCGGGTTCAGGCGCATGGTCGGACGCTGGCGAAGTTCGCGGGCGAGTTGCAATCGGGTTTGGTCAAGATGGTTGGAATACAGGTGGCAGTCGCCGCCGGTCCACACGAAATCGCCGGGGGCGAAATCGCAGACCTGCGCCACCATTATGGTGAAAAGAGCGTAGGACGCGATGTTGAACGGCACCCCGAGGAATATGTCGGCGCTGCGCTGATAAAGCTGGCAGGAGAGCCTGGGGGCCTCTCCCGGGCCTGCCGGAGGCGCGACATAAAACTGGAACAGGGCATGGCAGGGAGGCAGTTTCATCTGCGGAATGTCGGCCGGGTTCCAGGCCGAAACGATGTGCCGGCGCGAATCCGGGTTTTTTTTCAGGCCGTCGATCAGCTGCGCGATCTGGTCGATCTCCGCGCCGTTGCCGGCCGGCCAATGCCGCCACTGGTGGCCGTAGACCGGCCCGAGGTCGCCATTGGCGTCGGCCCAGTCGTCCCAGATCGATACGCCGTTTTCCTTGAGATAGCGGATGTTGGTTTCACCCTGCAGGAACCAAAGTAATTCATGGATGATCGAACGTAGATGCAGCTTCTTGGTGGTCAGCAGGGGGAAGCCTTCGGCCAGGTCGAAGCGCATCTGCCAGCCGAATACCGAGCGTGTGCCGGTGCCGGTGCGGTCGGACTTCTGGTGCCCGTGGTCTAGGACGTGGCGCATCAGATCAAGGTAGGGGCGCATGAGCAGTAGAAGCCGGACTTATAATCAGCGTCCATTTTACTGGAATCATCCACGATGCTCCTTTGTATCGCAGCTGATCCGGCCGCTGATTGCGCCTTGGTTCATGGTGCTTCTGACGGCCTCGTCGTGCTGCGCGCAAGGGTTGTGCCGGCGGCCGGTCTTTCCTGCACCGTGGTTTGCTCAGGCATGACTGCGCTGGCGTGACCGGATATGCTATGACCAAAATAATGACTTGCTGACATAATTCCTCATGCTCGGATTCTTTTCCAACAAGACGGTTCACCCGCTCGCCGACGCGCGCGAAGCCAAGCGCATTCTTGCCGAAATCGCCACGCGCGAGCCGGCGAGCGCCGTGGAGGACGCCAGTGCCTGGCTCGAGTCGCTCGCCGCGGATGAGAGCTTCAAGCTGGTGCAGCGCCTTGATCTGATCCTCAGGATTGATGAAGCGGCGGTGGCGCAGGCACGACGACTCGGGCGCGACTATCCGACGATGAGCGCCGCCAGTCGGGCGCAGGAATCGCGGCATTGGCAAATTACCCATGACTACTGGCAGCATCTTGCCGCCGCGTATATCGATTGCATGGCGCGGTCAAAAGCGGTGGAAAAGGAAGGCGATTCAATCCGGGCCCAGATGCCGCTGCTATACGGTCGCCTGGTGGGTGCTCTGGCGGCCCAGCTCAAATGGGATCAGTTTCGGTATGGGCCCGTCGACCCGGAGTTCTGGAAGACGCTGGGCGGCATTTATCTGGCGGCAGTCGACGCCAAGCTTGCCCAGAAATCCATGCAACTCTATCCCGGCGTCGAAAGCACGATAGAGGCGGAGTACCTGAGGGTGCTGGTCTTCCATGCGGCATCGATGGACAACCTGCAACCCGTGGAAATCGAGATCGCCGAACGTTTCATCGCCTACTTTCTGCCTTTCTTTTCGCTGATCAAGGAGTTGCGGCCGGAGAACGTGTATTGGGTGGATGTCGCCAAAGCATTGCCGCCGACGCGCCTGGCCAAGGTGCCGGAGATCACGCCGACCCTGCGGTTTTTCAACGGCACGCGGGCGGTGGAGGCGGTGGGCACGACCATCGAGCAGATCCGCGGTGAAGACCGTGTGCCGCCGGGCATCAATCTCGGTGCGCAATACGATATTGAGACGGTGATACCGGTATTGGAACACCTGGCAATGTGCTGGGCGCCCAAGCCGCCGATGCGCAGCAATGCGCGACGCCGGATCCATTCGCCGCTCAAGGTGGTGAATGCGCTGCCTGCCATTCATCGGCGGCTTTCCGGGCGCGCCAGCGGGATGGACGGGGTCGAGTCCTGGACGGTCGACGATGTCAGCCTCGGCGGTCTTGGCGCACAGGCGACCATTTCGCGCAACGACTGGATTCGTATCGGTGTCCTGGTCGCCTTGCAACCGGAGGGCGGCGAGAACTGGCTGATCGGTATCGTGCGGCGCTATGTTCGCACCGGCGGCAATCTCGGCTCGGTCGGCATCCAGACCATATCGAAAGCACCCCGAGCGGTTTTTGCGGATGCCGGCGGCCTGCAAACCGAAGCGCTGCTGCTGGATGTGCCCGAAGTCGGCGAGTATGCGCGCATGGCTTTGCCGGTCAATGCGCTGGAAGAGAAAGTGGCGCTGGTGTTTTCCCTCGACGACAAGACTGCCCGCCTGCATCCGCGGGAGACCCTGATGACGGGGCCCGATTTCGTTGTCGTCAATTTCTTCGTGCAGTCGTATAGCTAATCGCTTTGGCGCAGGCTTGCCCGGACGGGACGCGAAATAGCAGGCAGGTCGCGGCCATCAGTCGCCTTAGCGGGAGTGTCGTCGAGCCTTTTTTGACTGGCCGGGGTGCCTTCAACACCCGTCACTCATGGTAGCCGCCAAAGAAGAACCACAAAATTACTCACAAGCCTTGCTGCAAGGACAGTTATGTCCTATTCTCTGCTTTATGAAAACAAAGCAGTTCCTGAAATTCCTGAAGGCCTGCGGCGCGGAAGTCATCAAGAATCGCGGCAACGGTGGACATTGCCTGGTCAAACTCAACGGCCGGCAGACGACGGTGCCGATGCACGGCGATACTGATTATGCCCCGGAGTTTCTGGATGATATTTGCAAGCAGCTCAATACCCGCCTGAGGAGTATTCAAAAATGAATATGTCTTACCCCGTCACCCTGAAAACCTATCAAGGTGGGCAAGTCGGCGTGTTTTTCGCCGATGTCCCGGAAGCGATCACCGCCGGAACCAACGAGGCCGAGGCGCTGGACCGCGCTCAAGATGCGCTGACGGTGGCGCTCTCCGGCTATCTTGACAATGGTAGGTCGTTACCTGTGCCGAGCAAGGCCAAGCGCGGCCAGCCAATGATCGTATTGCCGCCACGTGTCGCTATCAAGCTGGCGATTCATGAGGCGATGTGTGAGGAGGGAGTGACACAGGCGCAGTTAGGTGAACTGCTCGGCATCGATGGGCGTCAGGTGCGTCGTATTGTCGACCTTGACCATGAATCCAAGCTTTCTCAGCTTGAAGCTGCGCTGGCGGCACTAGGCTTGCGGGCGTCTGTGAGCGTAACGAAGGTTTCGCCGATCGCGGCCTGACAGGAGAGAGGTCCATGGTACGCTCTATGGGCGTTGAGTCAGAGGGATGGGAGCGGCTTGACGTGAGTGACCGCAGTAAGGTAGCACAGCAGCCAATCAATATGCGAAATCCTTATGTCGGCAATGGGGAACATACCGGCCGACCCCCGCTTGTCAGGCCGTGCAGCGCGCGCTTCGGAGTTTCAGGCACCGGCTTCTGGGTTCATTTCGTCGGCCGTATTGCAGACTTCGGCCGGAACGCCTTGAGCACAGCTTCCTGCGTTTCCACATAAGGGCCGCCGATCAGGTCCAGACAGTAGGGCACCGCGGCGAAGATGCCGGGAACGACCTGCCGGCCCTGCGCATCCTTGACGCCTTCGAGCGTTTCCCTGATCGATTTCGGTTGTCCCGGCAGATTGAGGATCAGGGATTTGCCCCGGACCACGCCCACTTGCCGCGACAGGATCGCGGTCGGCACGAAGGCCAGCGAAATCTGCCGCATCTGTTCGCCGAAGCCGGGCATGACTTTGTGGGCGACGGCCAGCGTGGCTTCCGGCGTCACGTCACGCACTGCGGGACCGGTGCCGCCGGTGGTCAGGACAAGGTGACAGCCGGCGCTGTCGCAGAGTTCGATCAGGGTTTGTTCGATCACGGTCTGCTCGTCCGGAATCAGGCGCGTCTCCATACGCCAGGGTGAAGCCAGCGCCGCGCCGAACCATTCCTGCAGCGCCGGGATACCCTTGTCTTCATACACTCCGCTGGAGGCGCGGTCTGAAATCGACACGAGGCCGATCAGCAGTTCGTCGTTCATGGATTCTCCTTGGGGCCGCCCCAAGCGGCGGCGGCAAATAGATGGAGCGGGGCAAGCCCGCGAACAATGGTCGCCCCCTGCGGCGTGCAGGGGGATGGGGGGCTGGTCATCGGGTTTCCTTCAGGCGGTTATAGAGTTGCCCGAGGTATTCGTTCAGTGCCTGGCGGCTGCGGACCATGTCGCGCGGCAGCATGTTCTCCAGCAAGGAGGGTGACCCGGTACTGAATGCGGTGGGCGCCGGCACCACTTCCAGGCCCTGCTTCTCGAACAGCGGGACTGCGCGCGGCAGATGCCAGCCGTGACTGACCAGGGCAATGCGCGTGATGCCGGCCGCCTTCAGCAGCGGTGCCGAGAGGCTGGCGTTCTCGGCCGTGTTGCGCGAGGCGGTTTCGATCCAGCGCACCTTGACGCCGAAGTCCATTTCCAGCGCCTCGCGCATGGATTCGGCCTCGGCGCGGCCGCCAAACGGCGCGCCACCCGTCACCAGCAGTGGCAGGCGTGCTTCGCGCGCCAGGCGCGCTCCGTAGCGCAGGCGTTGCAGCGTCGCTCGGCTCACGGTATCGCCGCCGTATTCCGGAGCGGCATAGCTCGAGCCGCCGCCGAGAATGACGATCGCCTGCGCCTGCTGCAACTGGCTCCTGCTGATCGGCGGGGTCTGTTCCAGCGGCACCATCAGGGCGTTGCCCACGACTGGCAAGGATAAAAGCAGCAGGGTGAGCAGGGAGAACGTCGCCAGCCACAGGCCGACGCCTTGCCAGCGCCGACTCCTGGCACGTGTCAGCCATAGCCCGCACAAGGCCAGCAGCACGGGGCCCGCGGGGGGCAGAAGCAGGGCAGTGATGAGCTTTTGCAGCAGAAACATGGGCCAAATGCGGGGTTGATCGCGTTTTATGGAGGCTGACGAGGCCGCTATTATCGGTGGATTCACCATGGTAACGCTCATGGCAGCGAGAGCCACCCGCCGATGATGAAACACGCGAACGACAAATTGAAGCCCCCCCCACCCCCATCCCCGCCCCAGGGCGGGGCTACCATTCGGCTCGCTTCGCTCGACAATCACCAGCCACTTCGAACGAGCTATTTCACGCTGAGGGTTCCATGACGGATCGCCGCTACGGTATCGAAACGCTTTGCCTGCATGCCGGCGCCCAGCCGGATGCGGCGACCGGCGCGCGCGCGTTGCCGATCCATCAGACCACCTCCTTTGTCTTCGATTCGGCGGAGCATGCGGCGAGCCTGTTCAACCTGCAGACTTTCGGCAATGTCTATTCGCGCATCGGCAATCCGACCGTCGCCGCCTTCGAGGAACGCATGGCCGCGCTGGAAGGCGGCCGCGCAGCGGTCGCTGCCGCCACCGGTTTGGCGGCACAGATCCTGGCACTACTGACCCTGTGCGAAGCAGGTGACCGCATCGTCGCGGCGCGCTCGCTTTACGGTGGCAGTTTTTCGCAACTCGATGTCAGTTTGCGCAAGCTGGGTATCGAAACCGTTTTCGTCGATTCCGACGACCCGGAGAATTTCCGTGCCGCCCTGTCGGACAACACCCGCTGCGTGTTTGCCGAAACCGTCGCCAACCCGCGCCTCAATGTGCTCGATATCGCCGCGGTAGCTGACATCGCGCATGCCCACGGCGTACCGCTGATCATCGACAACACGGTGCCTTCGCCCTACCTGTGCCAGCCGTTTCAGCATGGTGCCGACATCGTCGTGCATTCGGCGACCAAGTTCCTCGGCGGCCACGGCACGACGCTCGGCGGCGTGGTGGTGGAATCAGGCAAGTTCGACTGGGGCAACGGCAAGTTTCCGGGCATGACCGAGCCTTCGGCCGGGTATCACGGCGTCAAGTTCTATGAGACTTTCGGCGATTTCGGTTTCACCATGAAGGCGCGCATGGAAACCCTGCGCACGTTCGGCCCCGCCCTGTCCCCATTTTCCGCCTGGCAACTGATGCAGGGCATCGAGACCCTGCCGCTGCGCATGCAGCGGCATTGCGAGAATGCGCTGGCCGTGGCACTGCATCTGGAAAGCCATCCTCGCGTGGCCTGGGTCAATTATCCCGGTCTGGCAGGCAGTCCTGGGTACTCGCTGGCGCAGCGTTACCTCGGCACGGCGCGGCATCCCGGCGCCGGTGCCTTGCTCTGCTTCGGCGTCAAGGCTGGCAAAGGAAGTGGGCAAGCGGCCGGCGAACGCTTCATCGACGCGCTGCAGTTCTGCTCGCACCTGGCCAACATCGGCGATGCCAAGACCCTGGTCATTCATCCGGCCTCCACCACGCATCGGCAGCTGAGCGAGGCCGATCAGATGGCCTCCGGCGTGACGCCCGACCTGGTGCGCCTGTCGGTCGGGCTGGAGACGCTGGACGATATTCTGTGGGACATCGACCAGGCCCTGGCAGGGTCGCTCGTCTGAGCATGAGATCCTCGACGGAACGCGAATCGACATGAAGCAAAGGGATGCTCCGGAAGCTGTTTCCCAGCGTGAAGAAGACGTGCGACGGCGCGTCATCAACGGCATTATCATTGCCGCCTTGCTGGTGGTTGGTGTGCTTGGCAGCGTGATGATGTTCAACGAGGTGTATTCCCCAGACCAGCCAGGCAAGGGCAGGGCTGCCAAGTCCCTGCGTGAAGCCGCCGACGTTGCGAAACCCGAGCTTGGCGAGACGACGAAAGCAGACTCCGTCGCCGCGCCGGGCGGCATACAGAAGTACGCACTAAAATTGGGGACTTTCAGCAATGTAGCCAGTGCCGAGGATGTCCGCGCCACGCTGGAGCGACAAGGCATCGCGGCCACTGTTAGTATTGAGGTACGCGTGACTGTAGGCCCTTTCAGTTCTCGGCAGGACGCAGATGCGGCCCGCGCCAGGCTGCAGGAACTTGGCCTCGACGGCGGCTCGCCGGTGACCATCAAATAGGACAAAACCATGGACCGCAAAATCATTGCCACCTCCTCCGCGCCCGCCGCCATCGGCACCTACTCGCAGGCGGT
This sequence comes from Sulfuritalea hydrogenivorans sk43H, assembly GCA_945870205.1. Lineage (GTDB taxonomy): Bacteria > Pseudomonadota > Gammaproteobacteria > Burkholderiales > Rhodocyclaceae > Sulfuritalea > Sulfuritalea hydrogenivorans_A. Next base: position 7,338 of record CAMBRI010000060.1, read on the forward strand.
CCAGGCGGGCACCACGATCTACCTCTCGGGCCAGATCGGCCTCGATCCGGTCAGCATGCAGATGGTCGATGGCATCGATGCTCAGGTCGTGCGCGTCTTCGAGAATCTCAAGGCCGTTGCCGAAGCCGCCGGCGCCACATTGAATGACGCTGTCAAGGTCAACATCTACCTCACGGATTTGGCCAACTTCGGCAAGGTGAACGAAACCATGGCCCGGTATCTGCGCGAGCCTTACCCGGCGCGCGCGGCGGTCGGCGTCAAGGAATTGCCGCGCGGCGCCCTGGTCGAGGCCGATGCCGTGCTGGTCCTTGGCTGACAAGAAGCCCGCGAGCGCCAACACCCTCGCGGCCCGGTTGGCCCGGCTCGGTCTGCGCACCGATGCCGACTACGTCCTGCACCTGCCGCTGCGCTACGAAGACGAAACACGAATCACGGCGGTTCGCGACGCGCAGCCCGGTGTTGCGGCGCAGTTCGACGTCGAGGTCATCGACAACGAAATTGCCTACCGGCCACGTCGTCAGTTGGTTGTGCGCGTCAGTGATGCCAGCGGCACGCTGACCATGAGGTTTCTCAACTTCTATCCGAATCAGCAGAAGGCCATGCAGGTTGGCGCGCGCCTGCGCTTTTTTGGCGAATTGCATGAGGGCTATCTCGGTCCGGAAATCATTCATCCGCGCTTTCATGTGGTCGGCGCAGGCGAGTCTTTGCCGGAATGCCTGACTCCGGTTTATCCAACCACCGCCGGGCTCGGTCAGGCCACTTTGCGACGCCTGATTGCGCGGGCGCTCGACCGCGCCGATCTGACGGACACCTTGCCGGCAGCCCTGCTCGAACGACTGGGCCTGCCTGATTTCACTGCCGCCATCCAGCGCCTGCACAACCCGCCGCCGGAGATGACGCAGGCATCGCTCGAAGCCCGCGATTATCCGGCCTGGCGCCGGGTTCAGTTCGACGAACTGCTGGCGCAGCAGCTCAGCTTGCGCCGCGCTTATACCGCCCGACGTGCGCGCGGCGCACCAAGCCTGCAGGCGACGGCGACCTTGACCACGGCGCTGCTGGCCGCACTGCCCTTTCGCCTGACCGGGGCGCAACAGCGTGCCTGGCAGGAAATCGCCAGCGACCTCGATCAGCCGCATCCGATGCAGCGCCTGCTGCAAGGCGACGTCGGCAGCGGCAAGACGGTGGTGGCCGCGCTGGCCATGCTGCATGCGGTCGAAGCGGGTTATCAGGCGGCCCTGATGGCTCCCACCGAGATCCTCGCCGAGCAGCATTACCGCAAGCTGGCGGCGTGGCTTGCTCCCCTCGGGCTCGAAGTCGCGTGGCTCACCGGCAGCCTGAAAAAGCGCGGCAAGGAAGCGGTGCTCGCAGGGATTGCCAGTGGCAACACGCCGATCGTGATCGGCACCCACGCCCTGATCGAAGACAAGGTCGAGTTCGCCCGGCTGGGCCTGGCGATCGTCGACGAGCAGCATCGCTTCGGTGTGCGCCAGCGCCTGGCGCTGAAGGAGAAAGGCCTCTTCGCGCACCAGTTGGCGATGTCGGCAACGCCGATTCCGCGCACCCTGGCCATGAGCTACTACGCCGACCTGGACGTGTCCGTGCTCGATGAGTTGCCGCCCGGCCGCACGCCGGTGACCACCAAGCTGATCGCCGAAGGGCGCCGCGACCAGGTCGTGGCGCGAGTGCGGGAGGCCTGTCGAGCGGGAGGCCAGGCTTACTGGGTCTGCCCGTTGATAGAAGAGAGCGAAACCTTGCAACTGAAGACTGCCGAGGAGACCTTTGCACGGTTAACTTCCGACTTGCCGGGGCAGCGCGTCGGCCTGGTGCATGGCCGCCTCAAGGCCGCCGAAAAGGCTGCGGTGATGGCCGCTTTCGTCAACAACGAAATCCATGTACTGGTGGCGACCACCGTGATCGAAGTCGGCGTCGATGTGCCCAATGCCAGCCTGATGGTGATCGAACACGCCGAGCGCTTCGGCCTTGCGCAACTGCACCAGTTGCGCGGTCGCGTCGGCCGCGGCGCGGCGCAATCGGCCTGCATCCTGCTCTATGCCCAGCCGCTGGGCCAGTTGGCGCGCGCGCGCCTGAAAGTGATCTTCGAGAGCACCGACGGTTTCGAGATCGCGCGCGAGGACTTGCGCCTGCGCGGCCCCGGCGAATTCATCGGGGCCCGGCAAAGCGGCCTGCCGCTCTTGCGCTACGCCGACCTTGAAGATGCGGCACTGGTGGAGCAGGCCCGTGCCGTGGCCGAAGACATGCTGCGCGATGCCCCCGAACAGGCTGCGGCACATCTGCAGCGCTGGCTGGGTGGTCGCGAGGAACTGCTCAAGGCGTAAAATTTGCATGATGAATATAGCGGAATTTAAAGAGCGCCTGACCCTGTACGAAAAGCTGATGCGGCTGGACAAGCCTATCGGCACGCTCCTGCTGCTGTGGCCCACGCTTTGGGCGCTGTGGATTGCCACCAGCGGCGAACCGGAACTGTTGCTGGTCTGGATCTTTGCGCTGGGGACCTTGCTGATGCGTTCCGCGGGCTGCGTCATCAACGATTATGCCGACCGCGATTTCGATCCGCATGTCTTGCGCACCAGGGACAGGCCGCTGGCGGCACGGACAGTATCCGTGCGCGAGGCACTGACGCTTGCCGCTGCGCTGATATTCTGTTCCTTCCTGCTGGTGCTGCCGATTTTTCGCGAAGTCTGGTGGCTGACGCTGATCGCCGTATTCCTCGCCGGGAGCTACCCTTTCACCAAGCGCTTTTTCGCCCTGCCGCAAGCCTATCTGGGCGTCGCTTTCGGCTTCGGTATCCCCATGGCTTTCGCCGCTGCGACCGGCGAAGTGGGCCGGCTGGGCTGGACGCTGCTGCTGGCCAATGTTTTCTGGGCGCTGGCCTATGACACGGAATACGCCATGGTCGACCGCGAAGACGACCTCAAGATCGGCATTCGCACGGCGGCCATCACCTTCGGCCGCTTCGACGTGGCGGCGGTCATGATCTGCTATGCCGCCACGCTCGGCATCCTCGCCGCAGTCGGTCGGGAACTGGGCTATGGCCTGCCATACTTTGGCGGACTGGTGGTCGCCGCAGCAGTTGCCGGCTATCACTACACCCTGATTCGAAGCCGCGACCGCGACGGCTGCTTTGCTGCCTTTCGCCACAACAAGTGGTTCGGCGCGGCGATCTTTGCCGGCATCGTCGCCGAACTCAATTTGCGGCTGTGGTTCTGAGATGCTGCCCATGCAACCAGGCGAGACGCGGGCGGTTAAACTGAGCTCATGAAATATACCGATCTGCGCGATTTCATCAGTCAACTGGAAGCGCTTGGCGAGCTCAGGCGGATTGCGGTGGAGGTCGATCCCCGCCTGGAGATGACGGAAATCGCCGACCGCGTGTTGCGTGCCGGCGGCCCGGCTCTGCTCTTCGAAAAACCCAAGGGGCATTCGATACCGGTGCTGGTCAACCTGTTCGGCACGCCGCGCCGGGTGGCCTTGGGCATTGCCGCCGCGGAAGGCGAAGACGGCGCGGACACCGACTGGAAGACGCGGCTACGCGAAGTCGGGACGCTGCTTGCCTACCTCAAGGAGCCGGAGCCGCCCAAGGGCCTGAAGGACGCCTGGGACAAGTTGCCGGTGCTCAAGCAAGTGCTCAACATGGCGCCGAAGCTGCTGAATTCGGCACCCTGCCAGGATGTGGTGTGGGAAGGCAAGGACGTCGATCTGGGCCGTCTGCCGGTGCAGACCTGCTGGCCCGGCGACGTAGCACCCCTGATTACCTGGGGTCTGGTGGTCACGCGCGGGCCGCACAAGGCGCGGCAGAATCTCGGCATCTACCGCCAGCAGGTCATCGCGCCGAACAAAGTCATCATGCGCTGGCTGGCGCATCGCGGCGGCGCGCTGGATTACCGCGAACATTGCGCGGCACACCCCGGCGAAGCCTTTCCGGTTGCAGTAGTGATCGGCGCCGATCCGGCGACGATACTCGCGGCCGTCACGCCGGTGCCCGACACGCTGTCCGAGTACCAGTTTGCCGGGTTGTTGCGCGGCGCCAAGACAGAGTTGGTGAAGTGCATCGCTTCCGACTTGCAGGTACCGGCATCCAGCGAGATAGTGCTGGAAGGCGTCATCCATCCGGGGGAAGCCGCCGCCGAAGGCCCCTTCGGCGACCACACCGGCTACTACAACGAAGTCTCCGAGTTCCCGGTGTTCACGGTCGAGCGCATCACCATGCGCCGCGACCCGATCTACCATTCCACCTACACCGGCAAGCCGCCCGACGAGCCGGCCATGCTCGGGCTCGCGCTCAACGAAGTTTTCGTGCCGCTGCTGCAGAAGCAGTTTCCCGAGATCGTCGATTTCTACCTGCCGCCCGAGGGCTGTTCCTACCGCATGGCCGTGGTCAGCATCAGGAAGCAGTATCCGGGGCACGCCAAACGGGTGATGTTCGGCATCTGGAGTTTCCTGCGCCAGTTCATGTACACCAAGTTCATCATCGTCACCGATGATGACGTCGATGTACGCTCCTGGCCCGAGGTGATCTGGGCGCTCACCACCCGTGTCGACGCCGCGCGTGACACCCTGATTGCAGAGAACACGCCCATTGATTACCTCGACTTCGCTTCACCGGTGCCAAGTCTTGGGAGCAAAATGGGCATTGATGCGACGAACAAGTGGCCGGGCGAGTCGACGCGCGAATGGGGCCGTCCGATCGCCATGGACCAAGCCGTGAAGCAGCGCATAGACGCGCTTTGGCAGACATTGGGGCTGTAGGAGGAGCGATGACCGAAGTCGAGGTAATTCCTGCGCACGATGACACGGATGGCCAGCTGGACGGGCCGCGCGCCTGGTGCCACGTCATGTACGGGCTGCATGCCTTGTCGGCGGTCTCCGGCATACTCACGTCGGCCACGGTAGTAGGGGCCTTTGTCTTTGGCTGGCCATCGATCATCGCCGTGATCATCAACTACGTGACCCGCGACCGCGTGCGCAGCACCTGGCTGGCGACGCACTGGCGCTGGCAACTGCGCACTTTCTGGTTCGCCGTGGTGTGGCTGCTGGTAACCGGCCTCCTTTTTGTTTCATTTATCGGCATCCCGGTGGCGTTTCTGGTCATCGTCAGCACCGGCCTGTGGGTGCTCTACCGCGTGATCCGGGGCTGGATGGCCTTGCTCGACCGACGCGCCATGCCGGTGCCGGTGCAGTTGCCGGCGGCCTGACCGCGCCGCAGCCTCGCGGTCTCCGTCGGGGCATGCACATGATTTCCGCTTGAAGCGAGGGCTTCCCCGCGCCGCGCGGTCGGTGCTGCGGACTATACTGAGCTAATGCGTCGCCTCCATTTCCTGCGCAGTCTGGCCTGGATCCTTGCATGTCTGTTGTGCGCCGCGTCGCTGCGCCTGAATGCCGCAGAACCCGAAGCCGGGCGCGCGGTACTGCTGGTGGCAGCCGAGACCATGCAGGACCCGCGCTTCCGGCAGTCGGTAGTTCTGGTCACGCGCCATGGGCGTAGCCAGGCAACCATCGGCGTCATCGTCAATCGAGCGCTCGATGTTTCGCTCGACAAGATGTTTCCCCAGGCCCGGCAGGCAGCGTCGCATCGTCTGCATTACGGCGGCCCCGTAGCGGCGGGGCAGACGGTTTTTCTGGTGCGCAGCGAAGTCGCGCCGGCCGCCGCAATTCCTCTCGCCGAGCGCCTGTTCCTCAGCAGTGACCGCGACAGCCTGCTGAAACTGCTGGGTGCGCCGCTGCCCGCCAACCAGCTCCGCGTCTTCAGCGGCTTCGCCAGTTGGGCGCAGAATCAGCTGGAGGGCGAAATCGATCGCGGTGACTGGTATCTGCTGCCACTCGATGTGGAAATGCTGCTCACCGAGTCGCTGGATGGAATGTGGTCGAAGCTGTGGCGACGCGCGACGCAGGTCATGGTGCAGGCGTCCCCCCTCGATCCAAGAAGAGGACGTCCCGAGGGGGCGATGTCCCTGGTTCGGCGCTGATTGCTGTGCGGAAAGTGTTCGTACTCTAGGCGGAACAGACTACTTCCGGGTGCCTGCCGCGCGCATACTTGCGCGCACCTTTAGACACTCCAGGGAAATCCCCATGACGCTTTGCCCGATTGCCATCGTCGCCGGCTGCCAGAAATGCCCGGCATTCAAGATTTGTCCGCTCAAGGGCGTGATCGGCGACAAGCCGCCCGCACCGACACCCGAAGCCAAGCCTGCGGCAAAGCCGCGCGCGGCCGCAAAAAAGAAAAAGTAGCACAGGCTTGCAGCGGCACTTGCCGGCCGCCGCGAGGGCTGCGCACCAAAAGGGCGCAGCAGGATTTGGTGTGTACGCCATTCTGGTGCGCTTGAGTTTCTTGCTCTATCCCGTGCCGCGGTCATGGAGTTTGACGCTTAAACCAGTCACAGCCATGGATTGCAGCCGTTCAGCTGCCGTCGGTGACGGCATGGCACGACCCTCGCTATGTAAGGACTGCACCGTTGAAACCAAACGGTTGGTCCGCTCATATCCATCGAAAGGGGTTCTGCCATGTCTCGTCGCAATTTCATCAAGGCCACTGCCGTTTCCATAGCGCTGGCTGCCGCCGGCTTCGCTTCGCTGCCGGCCATCGCCGCCGACACCATCAAGGTCGGCATTCTGCATTCGCTGTCGGGCACCATGGCCATCTCGGAAACCGCGCTGAAGGAAACGGCGCTGATGGCCATCGAGGAGATCAACGCCAAGGGTGGCGTGCTGGGCAAGAAGCTCGAACCCGTGGTGGTCGACCCCGCCTCCAACTGGCCCCTGTTCGCCGAGAAGGCGCGCCAGTTGTTGACCCAGGACAAGGTCGCCGTGACCTTCGGTTGCTGGACCTCGGTGTCGCGCAAGTCGGTGAACCCGGTGTTCAAGGAACTCAACGGTCTCTTGTTCTACCCCGTCCAGTACGAGGGCGAGGAGCTCGAAAAGAACGTCTTCTACACCGGTGCCGCGCCCAACCAGCAGGCGATCCCGGCTGTCGAATACCTGATGAGCAAGGACGGCGGTTCGGCCAAGCGCTGGGTGCTGCTGGGCACCGACTACGTCTATCCGCGCACCACCAACAAGATCCTGCGCGCCTTCCTGAAATCGAAGGGCATCGCCGAAGCCGACATCATGGAGGAGTACACCCCCTTCGGCCATAGCGACTACCAGACCATCATCGCCAAGATCAAGAAGTTCGCCGGCGAAGGCAAGAAGACGGCCGTGGTATCGACCATCAACGGCGACTCCAACGTGCCCTTCTACAAGGAACTCGGCAACGCCGGCCTCAAGGCCACGGACGTGCCGGTGGTGGCCTTCTCGGTTGGCGAAGAGGAACTGCGCGGTGTCGATACCAAGCCGCTGGTCGGACACCTCGCCGCGTGGAATTACTTCCAGTCGATCAAGAATCCGGAGAACGACAAGTTCATCAAGCAGTACCGCGACTGGGCGAAGAAGCAAAAGCTGCCGAAGGCCGAATCCGTGGTTACCAACGACCCGATGGAAGCGACCTATATCGGCATCCACATGTGGAAGCAGGCGGTTGAAAAGGCCAAGAGCACGGATGTCGACAAGGTGATCGCGGCGATGGGCGGCCAGACCTTCAAGGCTCCGTCGGGCTTCACCATCAAGATGGACGAAAAGAACCACCACCTGCACCGCGCCGTGTTCATTGGCGAAGTGAAGGGCGATGGTCAGTTCAACGTGGTGTGGAAGACCAAGGGCCCGGTCAAGGCCCAACCCTGGTCGCCCTTCATTGCCGGCAACGACAAGAAGAAGGACGAGCCCGAGGGCAAGTGAGGCAAGCAATCGTTTTGCGTAGGTAGAGAGAGCAGTATTGCGCGGCCGGCAACGGCCGGCCGCGCCCTTTTTCCGACATCCATGATCCCGCGAATATTCCTACTGCTGATGCTGTTGCTGGGTTGCGCCGCGCAGGCCGCGCCGAACCCGGTCCTGGTGCGCCAGCTGGCGGTGGAAGAATCCGACGACAAGATTGCCGCGATCCGCAAGATCGCGCTCACGGCCGAGCCGGAAGCGTTGGCGCTCCTTCAGCAATTGGCCGATGGCAGCCTGAAGGATGACAAGGGCGAGGAGATCACGCTCAACAACCGCGTGCGGCGCGAGCTCGAAGGCGCGCTCGCCGTACTGAAACTGATCGACCCTGACGTGAATGTCCGCTACAAGGCGGTCAAGGAAGTCGCCACCAATGTCGATGCGGCAATGGCCCCCATGCTGGCCAAGGCCCGCGACCGCGAGAGCGATCCGAAGATACGCGCGCTGCTGGTCGAGATCCACGCCCTGGCGACGCTCAAGGACGAGGATCCGAAAATCCGCCTGGCGGCCGCAAAAGGCCTGGCGTCCAGCGCCGATCCGAACACCAAGGCCGTACTCAAGGCGCAGTCCGAGCCGGCCAATGAAACTGAAGTCGAGGTGCGCCGCGCGGCATTCCAGTCCTATCTCGCAGTCAAGGACCGCCTGACCCTGGCCGAAAACATCGGTCGCGTCTTCTCCGGCCTATCGCTGGGCAGCATCCTGCTGCTGGCCGCGCTGGGCCTTGCCATTACCTATGGCGTGATGGGCGTCATCAACATGGCCCACGGCGAACTGCTGATGATCGGCGCCTACGCCACATATGCCATGCAGGGACTGTTCCGCAGCTACTTTCCCAACCAGGTCGACTGGTATCTGCTGGCTGCAGTGCCGGTCGCCTTCTTCGCTGCCGCCGCCGTTGGCGTGCTGCTCGAGCGCACGGTGATCCGCTGGCTCTACGGCCGCGCCCTGGAGACCCTGCTCGCCACCTGGGGCTTGTCGCTGATGCTGATTCAGGCGGCGCGCGTGATCTTCGGCGCGCAGAACGTCGAGGTCGCCAACCCGGTCTGGATGTCCGGCGGCATCGAAATTCTTCCGTCCATCGTCCTGCCGCTCAATCGCATCGTCATCGTCGGCTTCGCGCTCTTTGTGTTGATGCTGGTCTGGGTGCTGATGAACAAGACGCGGCTGGGCATGTTCGTTCGCGCCGTGACACAGAACCGCGCCATGGCCGGTTGCGTCGGCGTGCCGACGGGCCGCATCGATACCGTGGCCTTCGCCCTCGGCGCCGGCATCGCGGGCTTGGGGGGCGTCGCCCTGTCGCAGATCGCCAACGTCGGCCCCGACATGGGCCAGGGCTACATCGTCGATTCCTTCATGGTCGTGGTGCTGGGCGGCGTCGGCCAGCTCGCCGGCGCCGTGTGGGCGGCGCTCGGCCTCGGGATAGTGACCAAGTTCATCGAAAGCTGGGCCGGCGCGGTGATTGCCAAGATCGTGGTGCTGGTGTTCATCATCATGTTCATCCAGAAGCGTCCGCAAGGGCTGTTCGCCCTCAAGGGCCGGTTTGTTGAAAGCTGACATGAAGCGCACCCCCTTCATCGTCCGCTTCTTCGGCGCCACGCCCAAGCAAGGCTGGATCGCCATCGCCATCGCCGCGGCGATCACCATGATCCTGCTGCCTGCGCTGCACCTGCTGGTGCCGGCGGGCAGCCCTTTCCATGTCTCGGCCTATGTCATCACCCTGATCGGCAAGATCATGTGCTACGCCATCGTCGCCGTGGCGATGGACCTGATCTGGGGCTACACCGGCATCCTTTCGCTCGGCCACGGCCTGTTCTTCGCGCTGGGCGGCTACGCCTTTGGCATGTACCTGATGCGTCAGATCGGCCGCGACGGTTCCTACCAGTCGGACCTGCCGGACTTCATGGTCTTCCTCGACTGGAAGGTGCTGCCCTGGTACTGGACCGGCTCGGATTCGATCGTCTGGGCCATCGTGCTGGTGCTCGTGGTGCCGGCCCTGGTGGCCCTGGTGTTCGGCTTCTTCGCTTTCCGTTCGCGCATCAAGGGCGTGTATTTCTCGATCATCACCCAGGCCATGGTCTTCGCGGCGATGCTGTTCTTCTTCAGGAACGAAACCGGCTTCGGCGGCAACAACGGCTTCACCGATTTCAAGCGCATCCTCGGCTACAGCATCACCGCGCCGGAAATGCGCGTCAGCCTGTTCGCGCTGACCGCCGCCACGCTGCTGGCGACCCTGGTGCTCGGCCGCTACCTGGTCACGTCCAAGCTCGGCCGCGTGCTGGCGGCGATCCGCGACGCCGAGTCGCGCGTCATGTTCATCGGCTACAACCCGCTTTACTACAAGCTCTTCATCTGGACCCTGTCGGCCCTGCTGTGCGGCATCGCCGGCGCACTCTACGTGCCGCAGGTCGGCATCATCAATCCCGGCGAGATGTCCCCGGCCAATTCCATCGAGATCGCGATCTGGGTCGCCGTTGGCGGCCGCGCCACCCTGATCGGCCCGGTGCTCGGTGCCTTCATCGTGAACCTGGCGAAGAGCATCTTCACCGTTGCCTTCCCCGAGTACTGGCTGTTCTTCCTCGGTGCGCTCTTCGTCGGCGTCACGCTGTGGTTGCCGGACGGCGTGGTCGGCTTGTGGCGCAAGCTGCGCGAGAAGCGTGCAGCGGGGGTCGCAAAATGAGCGCGCCGAGCATCCTGCTGCTGCACGAGGTGACCGTCAGCTTCGACGGTTTTCGCGCGCTGAACGAACTTTCGCTCGACATCGCGGAAGGCGAACTGCGCTGCATCATCGGACCCAACGGCGCCGGCAAGACCACGATGATGGACGTCATTACCGGCAAGACACGGGCCGACCGCGGCAAGGTGATGTTCGACCAGAACATCGACGTGCGCCGCATGTCGGAACCGGAGATCGCCCATCTCGGCATCGGCCGCAAGTTCCAGAAGCCGACTATTTTCGAGAACCTGACAGTCTTTGAGAACCTCGAACTGGCGATGAAGACGGACAAGCGCGCGCGCACCAGCCTGTTCGCCTGGCTCGACGATGATGCAAACGACAAGATATCCGACACCCTGCGCCGAATCCGCCTCGACACCGAAGCGGAGCGCCAGGCTGGTCTTCTCTCGCATGGCCAGAAGCAGTGGCTGGAAATCGGCATGCTGCTGATGCAGGACCCCAAGCTGCTGCTGCTCGACGAGCCGGTGGCCGGCATGACCGACGACGAAAC
>CAMBRI010000061.1 GCA_945870205.1 Sulfuritalea hydrogenivorans sk43H
CGGCAGCGGTAAATGTCGTGCTTTATGATCGAATGCTCAAGACGAGCGGCGATCAAAGATGATTGCGGCGCTGCGAACCTCGCGCAGAAGGGATGCAGCAGCCCATGCTGAGTGGTTCAACTCGCCGTCGCTCGTCGCTGACCGGCCAGGGGCGGGCGGTCGAAGCGGAAAAACAACCCGATTTTGAATGGCGGGTAGCGTGCTGATACCTGCCGCACGCAATGCCGAACTGGGAGCGCGCAGAACCTTCCTAGCCAGGCACGAATACCGCCGGACTGATATTGAAAAACTTGGCCAGTTTCCCAGCCAAGGTCGTGCTGATCTTTCGCTTGCCGGAGAGAATCGCCGAAAGGTTGCTCTGTGGGACGATTTCCGCGAGGTCGCCTTGCTTCAGGCCGCGCAATTCGATCAGGTAGCGCAGAACCTCATTAGGCGCGGAAGCTTCGATGGCGAAGTGGTTGGTGTCATAGTCGGCGACCAGTTCGCTGACGAGATCAAGAAGCCCAGACAAAGCGTGATCCTCCTGGTCGCCGATCATGTCCAGCAGATAGTTCATCAGCGAAACCGTACGGTCATACTCTTCCTCGGTACGGATCGGGCGCAAATGGGCTATGCGATCAAACGCAGCCCAGGTCTTTTGCAGCGCCTTGATGTCCAGAGTAGCAGTAGCGGTTGTCATGGTTACACCTTGCCTTTCCTGTATCGTTTGCACCAGTTGTCGTATTCCCGGTGAGTCATTACCCAGCGCACGAACATCTTGCCATCGCGGTAGCGAACGATGACAACGACCCGATAGTTGTTGCCGCCGACATCGAACACGGTATAGGGCGGAACATAATCCGCGCTGCCAAAGCTCTGCCGTAGATCAGCAAAGTCAGTAAAGCGAGAATTCTCTGCGACGGTGTGCCAGTTACGCAAAGACTGCTCGGCTTCGGGATGCCTGTGCCAGAAGTCACGCAGCATCTTCAGTGAAATGATGTGCATGGCGACATTATATCAATATGATATACTTATCGCAAGCACTGGACAACCTCTCAATCAAGGGGGTGGCGACGCTGATGGCTACGGACTTTGCCGTTACTTGATCAAGGGGATGTCTCTTTTGGGCAAGCAAGCGGCAACATGGCAAATGGTTGCTCCCTGTCGCCTCTGGGCACTAAGCTGTCCCACAACTCCCGAAGGTCATGAGCCCAAATCAGTTCTAAAGAGATGATTCACCCTTAATCTTACTGTGTCATTAAAAACAATGTATTGTGGGCACTTCTTCGATCGATTCCGGAGGAGTGATGAGTGCGAGTCAGCGATTTGAGGAATACATGGAGCATTTGGCTGGCGGACTTGGACATATGGACCGGCACGCAGGGCTGAAGGGCTACTGTACCGGGCTGATGTTGCCCCTGTCGCGCAAGAGCGTGGAACCGATGGCGGCACGGGTGGATCCGCTGCACGCGAGCGCCCGGCATCAGTCGCTGCACCACTTCGTGGCCAAGGCCGAATGGTCCGACGACGAGATGCTGCGACGGGTCAGCCAGTGGGTGGTGCCGAAGATGGATATGTCTGGCGGAGGTTTCTGGATCATCGACGATACGGGCTTTCCGAAGAAGGGAAAGCACTCGGTGGGCGTGGCACGGCAATACTGCGGGGTGCTGGGCAAACAGGACAACTGCCAAGTCGCGGTGAGTATCTCCCTGGCGACCGAACAGGCCAGCGTGCCGGTGGCCTATCGGCTGTATCTGCCGAAGGAGTGGGCGCAAGACCCCGAGCGACGTCAGAAGACGGAGGTTCCCGCCGATATTGGGTTTGCCACCAAGAACGAAATCGCCTTGCAGCAACTGGAAACCTTGTTGGCCGAGGGCGCCCCGAAGTACTGCGTGCTGGCCGACGCCGGCTACGGGGTCGATCAGGCATTTCGTCAGCGTCTCACCGAGTTGGGTTTGCCCTACGTTGTCGGAATCAAGTCGTCGGTGGTGGTCTGGCCGCCCGGCCTCGAACCTTTGCCGCCGAAGCCGTACAGCGGTATGGGACGCCCGCCGGTGATGCCGCGCCGGACTCAACGACGTCAGCCGGTATCGGTCAAGGACTTGGCGCACGCGCTGCCGGCCAGCGCCTTCCAGACCATCAGTTGGCGCCAGGGAACAAACGAGACTCTTAGCGGACGCTTTGCCGCCGTCCGGGTGCGCCACGCTGGAGGAAATATTGGCAAGGCCCGCCTGCACCCCGAGCAGTGGCTGCTGATCGAATGGCCTGCGGGCGACGCCGATCCGCTCAAATACTACTTGTCGACGCTGCCTGACGACATCGCGCTGAACGACCTGGTGGCCCAAGCGCACATGCGCTGGCGTATCGAGCGGGACTATCAGGACCTGAAGCAGGAACTAGGGCTGGGCCACTATGAAGGGCGAGGTTGGCGAGGCTTTCATCATCACGCGGCATTGAGTATCGCCGCCTACGGATTCCTCGTTACCGAACGCATTGCCGCCGGCAAACCCGCCGGCGCCAAAAAAAACTTCGCCGTCCGCAAAGTTCCTGCGCTTCCCGCGGATTACATTCCTCGCGGCAGCCCAGCGCGCACAGCGGCACGTATCAGACTCAATCACCACAATCCGTTACCAGCTCAGCTTTCAGTTGATCGAACGCCTCGGACAATGTCCTTGCTGCGGGAGACAAGACGTAAGACGACGCTTGTGACACAGTAAGATTAATAGTATTGTGAGTTTCTGACTAAGCGGATTCTTCAATGACTCTGGCTCAAATGAATTCCGTAGAACCTCAGCCGCCTGTTTGAATGCCATCTTCTGACATATTCGATTCCTCATTTTAGTCAATGTGAATATACTTCAAAAGTTGCTGATATTCCGGAGAACATTCCAACGTACCTCCACCGCGGTTGTTGTTGGCTTGCTGCTATTGCTGGGCGGTCCGGTATGGATGGTGCTGTTCGGACCTGTCGATTTGTCGGCGGATTGGAGAACAGCATCTCATAACACGACTAGCCAGGCACCAAACTCCATAAGCCACCCGGGTGCCGTAGTGCAGGTATACGCCAGTCGAGCGTTCAACTGGCGTGGCGCATTCGCGGTGCATACCTGGATCGCCGCCAAGCCGCCCGGTGTCCCCAGGTACACACGCTACGAAGTCATAGGCTGGAACCTCAGGAACCGAAGTACGAGTATCTCCGTCTCGGACGACATGCCACCTGACGCGCAGTGGTACGGGGTGCGGCCGAGAGTCGAACTGACTTTGCACGGGGCAGAGGCAGAGGAGGTTATTGCACGTTTGTCCGCTGCAGTCTCCGCCTATCCGCAAGCGGAACGCTATGCGGCTTGGCCCGGTCCGAACAGCAATACCTTTGTCGCATACCTGGCTCGCGAGATCCCTCAGTTGCATCTTGCCATGCCAGCCAACGCAATTGGCAAGGACTATCTACCCAATGATCGCATCATCGCCAAAGCACCGAGTGGAACAGGCTACCAGATATCCTTGTTCGGCCTGTTCGGCATCCTTGTGGCCGCTGTCGAAGGAATTGAGTTGAACGTTTTTGGATTGGTGATTGGCCTTGACGTTGCGCGACCGGCGTTGAAACTGCCCGGCATTGGACGGTTGCCCGATTGGTGAGATCACGGTACCTGCGCTATCTTCTCGCTCTCATCCGGGCGAGTGGATCACCTGCCTTTGGCGTTTTCCGAGGATGATGTATGTGCCACCAAGCGGCGGGGCACAAGGCTTGGTGGCTTGATGCCAAGTGCGTAGAGGGAGTCAACCAGTGACTCAGGATAGTGCAGATAAGATTCTTGTAGAGCAGGGCTGTCAAGAGCTGTCTCCTTCTCAGCCTCATGTCCCCAAACAACATCTGGACCCTTGTCTGTGTTTCCATACCAACCGCCGCCAATGATTTTCAGATCGTGATCAAGACCCAGGACCGCCTCGTAGGAAAAGCGCACGACACCAGGTTCCGGTGATTCAGCGTAACCGGGGACGAAGAACTGCCGCACCATCCATTCGCTCGAAGAAAGGGTGCTTGCGGCATCAATCTCGATGCGCACTCTCACTAAGTTGGCAAAGCGACTATCGTTGGAGGCGATCGGCGGTTCCAGCAAGCTCAGCCGTGTCGACCGGACAGCCATATTTAGCACGGCCACTCCGGGATCGAAGTCAATGACGAATGACTTGCGGGCGCTGCCGATGCGATTGGCCAGAGCGATAAACAACGTTGCAGCATTAATACCTTGGCAGGTGCGCCTGCCGTCTTGCGAGTCGTCACAACGAGAACCTAATGCCCAGCGCTGAGTGTGTCGCGCCACATGTTCCATGGCCAACAGCGCTTTGATGTCTTCTGGAAAAAAGCGGATCGGATATTCGTTCGGATTGAGTACCGTGACTTCGTGCGCGGGCTCGCGCAGAAGCGTGGCGGCGACTGCGGCGCCATCGCAATAGCCCCACCAAAATCCGGCTTCCCTAAAAAGCGAAGGTCGATTGTGCCCCAAAGCTAGTGAGGCGGCATTCGTTCCGGTGAAATCGTAATCGCCGATGGCCAGGTCGAGCTTTTCGGTGGGTGACAGGCGCTCAATGTAGCGCTGCGCCGCATTGCCCCAGTTGGCAGCCGCCAACTGGGAACGAATCGAATCACGATCTGGAGAATCAAAACCTGTAAGCGATCGCCAGACGAGGGTGGGGGCTGAATCCTGCCATCTGCCGGCCACGCCGCCAAGCATAGCCGGGAATCCCGACGACGACCATGGACGTGACTCGGGAGGTAGAACGAGTTCGCGATTGACGAGCTTCAGCCGCTCAAAATCCGAAAGATTTTGGATGACTTTTCTATCAGGCAAGTCATGGCTCGGCAGAAGCCATGGCCAATTTCTCTGACCATCCTCAAACGTAGCCAACCGCGCCTGCGCGATTCCTGGATGAGCGACCTGGCCGCTCGATCCTGCACCAGACCAGTTGTTTGCTGCCGACCAATAGCAGAATAAAACCGCAGCGAAGATAGCTGCTAGCGAGGACAGCTTCGTCACGCGCCGGTTACAGCCTTACGCCAAGCTGTTGGCGGTCGAGATTCATTGACCCTGTCTATTTTTTCTTTGGCGGTACCGCTGCAGGGGCGACTGGCTGCGTCGCGGAACGGCTCATAGGTGCGGCCTCCTGTGACATGACTTGCATCGGTGCCACTTTAGGCGGCGAGTTGGGCTTTGGCGGTACCGTTGAAGGGGTGACTGGCTGCGTCGCGGAACGGCTCATAGGTGCGGCCTGCTGGGACATGACTTGCATCGGCGCCACTTTAGACTGCGAGTTTGGCTTGGGCACAGAAGTTTGGGCAATCGCTGGCTTTGCTTGCGCGATCGTAGTACATCCCTTCTTCATCCACTGGTCCTGAATGGCAGCTGTTGCGGTACCCCATGTTTTATTGTGAGTAACTCCGTAGGTATCGCTCATCTGCTGGCACGTTAATATCGTGGCCGGGGCGGCTTGGGCTGTCGCTGGATTCGCTTGCACGAGCAACACCAGATCCATGCTGACCGCAGCCGCTACCGTTGCGAGTTTCGTTAAATTCACGGTTGTCTCCTTTAGCTTGATGTTTGCCGAAAGACTTTCTGAGGAGAGCTTACGCAGATTAGTGTTGAACTCTCGGGACAGATGAACTATCACCGCTCCGAAGCGAACCCGTTCCTGGTTTCATACCCTTCGCAGTTGCCTCTGGAGTTGACTTCGCCGCAGCATCCTTCGCCTGAGCTACCTTCCTCGCAGCCGCCCTCTCCGCAGCTGCCTTCGCCGCAGCTGCCTGTGCCGCTGTTTGCGGCGGAGTTGGTTGTGTTTGTTGCGCGTAGACTGATGTTGCCAACAAGATCGTAACAGCAAAGCTAGCAAGTTTCTTCATAGCGAGTCCTTTAGAAAAGAAGCCAAAGCGGCTGGTTACAGTGGCGCATCGGCACTCAGACGCTCGGTGCGGAACGCTTCAGGGAAGTCTATATTGTTTGCAAATTGGAGCCGGCAATGTTAAGAATTGTTAAGCAGTGCTCGACGCGAGTCTCAGCAGCCGGATTGGGCACTAAGCTGTCCCACAAGTCCCGAAGGTCATGAGCCCAAATCAGTTCTAGAGAGATGATTCACCCTTAGTCAAAGCATCCGCGAATCCTTCGTGGGCGTGCTAGCGGCTTCTCACTCGTCCTCGTCCCCGCCCGCCCCATCGCGCCGCGGCACGGTCTGCGGATCGCAGGTGATGGGGCGGTAGATCTCGACGCGGTCGCCGGGTCGCAGTGGCGCATCGAGCTTGACCAGTTTGCCGAAGACGCCGACCTTCTGCACGGACAGGTCGATGGTGGGGAACATGCGCAGGATGCCCGACTTCTCGATCGCGGCGTGCACCGTGCTGTCGTCGGGCACCTCGGTGGTCAGCCAGATCTGGTTGGCGGCTTCGGAATAGGCAACGCCGATCTGCATGTTTCGTCTCCTCTGCGTGTCGGGCTAATTGCCCGGTTCCAGCGCCGCACCCTTGCGGTCGCGGCCGTAGATGCGTGGCTTGACATAGGCATCGATGATCGGCGTCACTGCATTCATCAGCAGCACGGCGAACGCCACGCCTTCCGGGTAACCGGCCCAGGTGCGGATGACCCAGGTCAAGAGGCCGCAGCCGGCGCCGAAAATCAGTTGGCCTTTGGGCGTGTTGGGCGAGGTGACGTAGTCTGTGGCGATGAAGAATGCGCCGAGCATCGCCGCGCCGGACATCAGGTGGGTGCCGGCATCGAGGTAGCGCGCCGGATCGACGGCGTGGAAGATTGCCGCCGGGACGGCGATGCCGGCCAGCATGGCGAACGGGATGTGCCAGGTGATGATGCGCAGGAACATCATCGCCACGCCGCCGGCGGCGATCAGCCAGGCCGCCGTTTCGCCCAGGCTGCCAGGGCGGCTGCCGTACCAGAGCTGGGCCGGCGCCTGGGGCAGCGATTGCAGCAGGTCCAGCCCGCGCGACATTTCGGTCTTGGCGAAGCCGAGCAGGGAAGCGCTGGCCACGGCATCGAGCCCCGGCGGCATGCCCTTGAGGGTGATCAACAGTCCGACGATCGGTCCGGGGGCGGCGGCGCTGTGGATGGGCAAGGGCGCAACCCAGGCGGTCATCACCACCGGAAAGGAGATCAGCAGGGCGACGCGTGCCACCATGGCCGGGTTGAAGAGGTTCTGGCCGAGGCCGCCGAAGACCTGTTTGCCCAGCACCGTGGCGAACAGGCCGCCGAAGGCGCCGATCCACCATGGCGCCCAGGGCGGCAGCGTCAGTGCCAGCAGCCAGCCGGTGAGCACGGCGGAGCCGTCGAGCAACGCAGGCGCCGCCTGGCGGCCCATCAGGCGCAGGCAGAAGGCCTCGCCCAGCGCTGCGCTGCCGACCGTTATCAGCCACAGAAAGATCGCCGGCCAGCCATAGAGCCAGAAGCCGAACAGGGTGGCCGGCAGCAGTGCCGCCATGACCGTGGCCATGACCCGGCCGGCACTGTTCGTCGTGGTCGTATGCGGCGCAGTAACGGGGATGCCGATGGCGTGGCTCATGCGGGTTCTCCTTCGGCGGTAGTCGTGGCTGCCGTTGCGTTCACGGCTTCGGCCTCAGCCTTGGCCTTGGCCGCTGCCCGTTCCGCTTTTCGCCGTGCCGCGGCCGCCGACTTTTCCCTGGCTTCGCGTTCGAGCCGGACCACGCGCGCGTCGATCAGGCGCTTCGCGGCGTCGCTGCGCAACTTGGCTCGCTCGCGTCCGGCCAACTCACCCTTGGCATGGCTGAAGTACTGCACCAGAGGAATATGCGAGGGGCAGACATAGGCGCAGCAGCCGCAGGAAATGCAGTCGCTGAGCATGAAGTCCACCGCGCCGTCGAGTTCGCCGACGCGGATGCGGGCCGCCATCTCCAGCGGCAGCAGTCCCATCGGGCAGGCCCGGGTGCAGTTGCCGCAGCGGATGCAGGGCCCGGCTTCGGGTATCACGGCTTCCTGTGCGGAGAAGGCGAGGATGCCCGAGGCGCCCTTGACCAGCGGTACCTTGCCGTGCAGCAGCGGCGTGCCCATCATCGGCCCGCCCAGGATCAGACGCGCCGGGGGGGCCAGTAGCCCGGTGAAGGCCAGAAGTTCATCGACCAGGGTGCCCAGCGGCGCGAATATGTTGCCGGGATGCGCCACGGCGCCACCGTTGATGGTGACGATGCGCTCCACCAGCGGCTGGCCGAGGCGGATCGCCTTGTGCACGGCGGCACAGGTGGACACGTTATGCACCAGCACGCCGACTTCCGCCGCGCGCGCATCCGCCGGCACTTCCTTGCCGGTCAGGGTCTGGATCAACTGCTTGTCCGAGCCCATCGGATAGCGTGCCGGCACCGGGCAGATCTTCACTTCCGGGTAGGCCGCGGCCGCGATGCGCATTGCCGCGATGGCCTCGGGCTTGTTGTCCTCGATACCGACCAGGGCCTCGCGCGCGCCGATGGCGTGCATCACGATGCGCGCGCCGTCGACCACCTGGTCGGCGCTGTCGCGCATGATCCTGTCATCGGACGACAAGTACGGCTCGCACTCGCCGCCGTTCACGATCAGCGTGCTCACCGCCAGGCGCTTGCCCAGCGCGAACTTGACGGCCGCCGGGAAGGTTGCGCCGCCGAGGCCGACGACGCCGGCCAGTGCGGTGCGCCGGGCGATCTCTTCCGGGGCCAGGGCGAAGGGGTCGGCCACCGGGTCGGTATCGATCCAACGCCCCTCGAAATCGGATTCGACCGTGATCGCGGCAAAACTCAGGCCCGAGGCGTGCGGCGCGGTGACCTCGCCGATGGCGGAAACGACGCCCGATACCGGGGCGTGGATCGGTGCCGAGATATTGCCTTGTGCCGCGGCCAGCAGTTCGCCCTTGAGCACCTTCTGGCCGACCAGCACCACCGGCCGCGCGGCGCCGCCGACATGCTGGTGCAGGGGCAGGTAGAGGCGGGCTGGCGGCGGCAGGATGCGCAGGGGCGCATCGGCCGCCGGGCGCTTGTGGTCGTCGGGATGCACGCCCCAGCGCGGTTCGCGGAATATGCGGTCGAGGAATCCCATGCTCAGGCCTCCCTCAGGGCCGCCCCGACGGGAGCGAGGACGGGCTTGGGCCAGACCCAGTGTTGCAGGCTGACCGGGATCGGCGCCAGGGTCATGGCCTCGGTGGGGCAGCGGTCGATGCAGGCGCCGCAGCCGGTGCAGGCTTCGCGGATCACGTTGTGGATCTGCTTGGCGGCGCCGACCACGGCGTCGGTCGGGCAGGCCTTGATGCAGCGGCAGCAGCCGATGCAGATTTCCTCGGCGACCTCGGCCACTTGGGGCCCGGCATCGCTGACGGCGGACAGGTCCACCTTGATGCCCAGCTTGGCAGCCAGCGCGGCCGCCAGCGCCCGGCCGCCCGGCGGGCACAGCGTGACAGGCGCGGTGCCGGCGGCCAGCGCCGCTGCCGCCTGGGCACAGCCGACGAAGCCGCATTGCCCGCATTGCGAGCCGGGCAGCATTTCCTTCAACTGGCTTTCCACCGGGTTTTCCGCGACGGCGAGGTAGCGCGCGGCGGTGCCCAGCACTGCACCCAGTGCCAGACCCATGAGGGCAAGACTTCCCACGGCGATAAGCATGTTTCTTCTCCTTCTGTATCTAGGCGCTCGTCATTCCGGGCTCGACCCGGAATCCAGTAGTGCGCGTCTGGATTCCCGCTTTCGCGGGAATGACGGAACAAATTTTCTAACCGGTACTGATCCCCGAGAACCCCATAAACGCCATGGCCAACAGGCTGGCGACGATGAAGCCGATCGGCGGGCCGGCGAACAGGCGCGGCACCTGCGCCAGCGCCAGGCGTTCGCGCAGGCCGGCGAAGATGACCATGACTAGGCTGTAGCCGAGCGAGGACGCGAAGGCGAACAGCGTCGAGCCGACGAAGCTCATGTGTCCCTCGACCAGCAACAGCGCGACGCCGAGCACGGCGCAGTTGGTGGTGATCAGCGGCAGGTAGATGCCGAGCATCTGGAACAGGCTCGGCGACACTTTCTTGATGGTCATCTCGGTGAACTGCACCGCGCTGGCAATGACCAGGATGAAGGTCACGGTGCGCAGGAAGCCCAGACCATACGGGTCGAGCAGGTAGTGCTGGACGGCCCAGTCGGCCATCGAGGACACGGTGATGACAAAGGTGGTCGCGAGGCCCATGCCGGCCGCCGTGTCGATCCGCGTGGTGACGCCCATGAAGGAGCACAGGCCGAGGAAGCGCGCCAGGATCACGTTGTTTACCAGGGCCGCGCCGATCATCATCAGGGCGAAATCTTTCATGCCACGCTCCCGCTGCAGGTTTCGCCGGGCCGCGCACGGCGCAGGAAACGCGGTTCGAGTTCGCCGCGCGCGCCCAGCCGGCCCGCCACCGTGCGCGCTGCCAGCAAACCGAGCAGCAGGCCGGCGGCCATGGCCGCCATGCTGGCGAGATCATTGCCCCAGGCAGCCTCGGCGCTGCCGCCGGCACCCAGGGCCAGCAGCAAGGGAAGGCCATAGGCCGTCAATGCACCCTTGATCAGGGCGCGGTGGTCGACGCCGATCACCACGCGTTCGCCGACAGCGAGACCGGCGGCGTTGTCGAGCGCGAAGCGCCGCGCCGCGATGCGGTTGGCGACCGTGCCGATGCCGGTGGCCCCGGACCCAGACCCGGAACCGCAACTCGCGGCCGAGGCGCAACTGCCGCAGCTCGTGGTCTGCTCGGGTTCGAGCCAGGCCGTCGCACCATCGACGCCGACCACGCGGGCGATGCCTTCCACCGTGTGAATATCACGCGACACTGTGCGCCCCTCCCATCTGGATTTCTTTGCCGGCGCGCAGGTCGACCATGCGCTTGACGACGACCAGGAGGCCCGTCACGAGGAAGCCGCCGGGCGGCAGGATCATCATCAGTACGCCCGTGTCGGCCGGCAGCAGGCGCAGTTCGATGGCCTTGAACGAAGGCCCGAACAGCAACGAGGCATCGGCAAACAGGGTGCCGTTGCCGACGATCTCGCGCACCGCGCCAATCGCTGTCAGCGCGATGGTGAAACCCAGGCCCATGAACAGGCCATCGAGAAAGGACGGCAGCGCCGGCTGCTTCGCGGCAAAGGCTTCAAGTCGGGCCAGCGGCAGGCAGTTGGAAACGATCAGCGGAATGAACAGGCCCAGCACCTTGTACAACTCGTGCATCCAGGCGTTCATCGCCAGATCCACCACCGTCACCATGGCGGCAACGATAAGGATGAAGACGGGGATGCGAACTTCCTGGGTGATCCGGCTGCGAAAGATTGCCACCAGAAAGCTCGAGGCCGCCATTACCACGGCGGTAGCCAGGCCCATGCCGAAGCCGTTGGTGGCGCTGGTCGTCATCGCCATGGCCGGGCACATCCCCAGCAACATGCTGAAGACGCCGTTGTTGTCCCACAGACCGTCCTTGGCAATGGTTTTGTAGTCGCTGGAACTCATTTCGTCTCCGTTAGGGCGGCCTTGTTGGCGGCAAAGAAATCCAGTCCGCCACGGATTGCGGCGAGAACGCCGCGTGGCGTGATGGTGGCGCCGGCGAACTGGTCGAACTGGCCACCGTCCTTCTTCACCTTCCACCTTTCGGCCGGGGGGTTGCCCAGCGACAGGCCGTCGAAGCGCAGAATCCAGTCGCCCTTTTTCACTTCGATCTTGTCGCCCAGGCCCGGCGTCTCCTTGTGAGCCAGCACACGCACACCCAGCACGCGGCCGTCGGCGGCGATCCCCAGCATCAGCTTCATCTCGCCTGCATAGCCGCTACCGTAAATTTCGTAGGCGACACCGGTTACCGTGCCGGCCTTGCGGGCGCGATAGACGGTGATCTCGCGCCCATGGGCGTTCTTCATGACCAGCGTATCGGTGACCGGATCGTTGTCGTGGATGGTTGAAGGGATCACCTGGGCCAGCGAGTTCTGCCGGTCTTCCAGTGCGCGCGCGGCGATGTCATCCAGTGTCAGCCGGTCGGTGATCGCCAGCAAAAGCCCGAAGCCGAGGCAGAAGCAGCCGAGGATGACGCCGTGAATCAGGCCAGGCGGCTTCATCGCGGCGGGTTGTGGCAGGAGGGTGTCGGGGGTATGCATGTCAACGTGAAAGGTAGCCGCCTACGAAGTCGCTGGTAACCATCGAGCGAAGCGAGCGGATTGGTAGCCCCGCCCCGGGGCGGGGATGGGGGTGGGGGGCCTTCAATTTGCTTTTCACGGGTTTAATCTTCAATGGGTGACGCTGGGCGCCATGAGCGTTGGAAAGGTTTCGTTTGCCCAAGGCTTCGCATCTTCCGTGCCACCGGAAGTCGGGATACACACCAATGCCGTGCATGCGCGCCAACTCCGCACCAGCATGGGAGATTTTCGTCACTGGCGGATCATCCCCATGCCGCTGGCGCCGACTCTGCCTTGTGTCGCAAGTCCTACAAATCCCTACAAAAATTGTCAAAACCTGACGGGAAATCAATGCCGGCACGGAATCTGCTCACTCCCAGATAAGGAAAGAAACAGGGGTGCGGAAAGATGACCAGGAAGCAAGCGAAGCCGTCAATCAAGAGCGAGCCACCGATCAGCGACGGCGTGCCGTCGGCCATCCATCCGCGGGTGTTCCAGCACACCGTCGATCAGGCCGACATCGCGATCTCGATCACCGACGCGCGCGGCAACATCCTGTACGTGAACCCGGCCTTCACCCGCGTCACCGGCTATGGCGTCGACGAGGCGGCCGGCCACAACCAGTCCATGCTCTCCAACAAGACCACGCCGCCCGACGTATACAAGACCCTGTGGCAAAAGATTTCGCGCGGCGAAGCCTGGAGCGGGCGCCTGGTCAATCGCCGCAAGGATGGCAGCAAATATCTCGCCGAGCTGAACATTTCTCCGGTGGCGGATGCCGGCGGCGAGGTGCTCAATTACCTTGGCATGCAGCGCGACATCACCGCTGTACATCGGCTCGAATGCGAAGTGAAGAACCAGAAGGCGCTGATCGAATCGGTGGTCGACGCCGCACCCATGGTGATCGCGGTGCTCGACGTAGACGACCGGGTGCTGCTCGACAACCAGGAATACAAGAAGCTGCAAGCCGACCTCGGCATGGTCGAGCCGGCACCGATGCTGATGACGTCGATCCGCGCCAGCCTCGAATCCGAGGTGTCCGCCGCGAAAGCGGGCCGGCGCAACTCGGGCTACGCTTTCCTTGATCGCGAGGTACGCCTCGATCTGCCCGGCGGCAAGGCGCCGCGCTGGTTCTCATGCTCCGGCAGTCGCGTGCGTGAGGACAACGGCGACGCCGATAAGTTTTTCGAGAAGAGCGGCCGCGACTACCTGCTGCTGGTCGCCAAAGAAATCACCGGCCTGCGCGCCGAGCAGGAAAAGGGCCGGGTGGCGGCATTGCAGATCGTGATGGCCGAGGAGGATCGTGTCTCGGTTCTGCGCGAGAGCCTGTCGGCGGCGACCTTTCGCCTCGAGGGACCACTCAACATGATGGCGTCCGTGGTCGGCATGTTGTCCCGGCGCCAGGGCGAGGCCGACCCGATGGCCGTGGCACTGGCGGATGCCATTGCCTCCGGCGAGAAGGCGCTGGCCGAGTTGCGCGCCATGATCCCCCCGGAATCGCGCGAGGCGCAGGGCGTCATCAATGTCAATGAACTGCTGCGCGACGTGCTCGACCTGACCACCAGTCGCATGCTTGCCAGCGGCATCCGCGTCAGCTGGAAGCCGCAGGCCATGCTGCCGGCGCTGCAGGGCTACCCGAACAAGCTGCGTTCGATGTTCAAGGCGCTGATCGACAACGCCATCGAGGCCATGAGCGCACGCGGCTGGCGCGAGCGCGAACTGGCCGTGGTGACCCGCGCCCAGCTTGGCGGCATCGAGATCGTCATCGAGGACAGCGGCCCCGGCATTCCAGCCGCGCAGCAGATCAAGGTCTTCGAACCCTTCTTCACCACCAAGCGCGAAGGTAACCGCCATCTCGGCACCGGCCTGCCGGCGGCGCAGCAGGTGGCCGCCGATCATGGCGGCACCATCGAAATCGACCCGGGCAAGACCGTCGGTTGCCGCGTGCGGGTGGTCCTTCCAGTGAAGCGCAGATGATGGACGACCCGAAGTTACCCATTCTGTTGCGCTCCCATTACGAGACGCTGTGCCGCGTCTCGCAGGTGCTTTCACGCTCGCTGGATTTTCACCAGACCCTGCGCGAAGTGCTGCGCACGCTGGACATCACCGGGCACTATGGCGGCGGCATGGTCAGCGTGGTGGATCCCGATACCGGCCAGCTGAACGTGCATGTGGTGTTCGGCCTCGACAGCGAAACCTACGAAACAGTGCACTACCAGCCGGGCGAAGGTCTCATCGGCATGATCCTCGAAAGCGGGAAAACAGTTGCCATCGAGCGCCTGGGGGACGAGCCGCGTTTCCTCAACCGGCTCGGCCTCTACGATAAGGATCTGCCCTTCATCGCCGCGCCGATCCAGGTCGGCGGCGCGCTGCAGGGCGTTCTCGCGGTGCAGCCCGACGCAGCCGACGACGGTCTGCTCGCAGAGCGGGTGCGTTTCATTGAAATGGTCGCCAACCTGATCGGCCAGAGCGTGCGCCTGTCGCTGGAAGTCGACCTTGACCGCAAGGCGCTGGCCGAAGAGCGCGACACCTTGCGACGCACCGTGCGCCAGAAGCACGGCTTCGACAACCTGGTTGGCCATTCGGCGCCGATGCGGCGCATTTTCGAGCAGATCCGCATGGTGGCAAAATGGCCGACCACGGTGCTGATCCGTGGCGAGACCGGCACCGGCAAGGAACTCATCGCCAACGCCATCCACTACAACTCGCCGCGCGCACGCGGCGCCTACGTGCGCCTCAATTGCGCTTCGCTGCCGGAAAACCTGCTCGAGTCCGAACTCTTCGGTCACGAGAAGGGGGCCTTCACCGGCGCGGTCAATTCGCGCAAGGGCCGCTTCGAAACCGCCGACGGCGGCACGCTGTTCCTCGACGAGATCGGCGAGATTTCGCCGGCCTTCCAGGCCAAGCTCCTGCGCGTGCTGCAGGAAGGCGAACTGGAGCGGGTCGGCGGCAGTCGCACCATCAAGGTCGATGTGCGGCTGATTGCTGCGACCCATCGCGACCTGGAATCAGCCGTCGAGCAGGGTGATTTTCGCGAGGACCTCTACTACCGG
Source organism: Sulfuritalea hydrogenivorans sk43H (assembly GCA_945870205.1). Classification (GTDB taxonomy): domain Bacteria; phylum Pseudomonadota; class Gammaproteobacteria; order Burkholderiales; family Rhodocyclaceae; genus Sulfuritalea; species Sulfuritalea hydrogenivorans_A. Next base: position 15,169 of record CAMBRI010000061.1, read on the forward strand.
CTCAACGTCATGCCCATCCTGCCGCCGCCCTTGCGCGAGCGAATGGAAGACCTGCCCGAAATCGCCAACTTTCTGCTCGAACGCCTGGGTGGCATCCAGAGCCGGCCGCTGACCCTGACCGCCGCCGCGCAGCGCCGGCTGGCGCAGCACAGCTGGCCGGGCAACGTTCGTGAGCTGGAAAACTGCCTGGAGCGTGCCGCCGTGATGTCGATGAACGGCGACATCGACGCCGACCTGATTCGCATCGACAAGCCGCGCACCGGGCCGGGACGCAGCGCCGTGTCGCCGGCGCCGACTCTCAAGACTCAATCCGCAACAGAGGCGGAGGGCGACGAAATGGAGCCCGGCGCCGAGCCGGGCGAACGCCAGCGCGTGGTCGCCGCCCTCGAGCAGGCCGGCTGGGTCCAGGCCCGCGCGGCGCGGCTGCTGGGCATGACCCCGCGCCAGATCGCCTATCGCATTCAGACCCTCAACATCGAAGTCAGGCAGATCTGATGAGCCAAAAAATCGGCATCTATTTCGGCACCGATACCGGACGCACACGGCGCATCGCCAAGCTGATCGCGCAAAAGCTCGGCAGCCGGGCGAATGCCCCGGTGAACATCGGCCGCGCCGATCTGGACGCCTTTCTTGCTCACGAGTTTCTGATCCTCGGCACTCCGACCCTGGGCGAGGGCGAACTGCCCGGCCTCTCGGTCGGTCTCTCGCAGGGCAGCTGGGAAGAGTTCCTGCCTCTGCTGCAGGGCCAGGACATGTCGGGCGCCACAGTCGCGCTGTTCGGCCTGGGCGACCAGGACAAATACGGCAACGAGTTTGTCGATGCGCTGACCCTCATTTATGACGCGGTATTGGCCTGCGGCGCGCGCGTGGTGGGAGCGTGGCCGGTCGACGGATACAACTTCAAGGCCTCGCAGGCGCTGATCGACGGCCAATTTGTCGGCCTTGCGCTGGACCAGATCAACCAGCCCCTGCTGACCGAGGTCCGCGTCGATGCATGGCTGCAGCAGTTGGCGGGCGAACTCGAGGATTAGGTAAAAAATGGACAGACAAGAAAATTGCGGGATTGGCGAGATCGTCTTCAGTCGCCAATTGCTGGTCAATGACGGCGGGATTCCGGACGTGGCGCCGGACGCGATCCTGGCCACGCCTGGCGGGCGCGGCGTGGTGGTAAACCATGGTCATGTCGAGGCCGACCTCGATCAGGAGATTTACCTGGTGCGCTTCGAAGGCGCGAACGGTGAACTCGGGCCGCCCGTTGGTTGCTTGCCCGAGGAGCTGACTCAGGACGAAGCCTGGGCCAAGGCCGCCGCACAGGAGTTTGACGCAAGCTGAGTTCGGGTCTGGGTCGCTGGTGGCCGAGGCGCCAAAGTCTTTGCGGCCGCACCGTATTGGAGCAGGCTGCCATGCTTTGGTGCAGTGCGATCGCGCCGGCAACCGACTTGACCTGCCAGTGCCTTGATTGCATGAACTTTGTATTTCTGGCATGGCGCATGCTTATCAGTGGCTTGCATAGTTTCTCCTCCTCGAAGCATTTCAGCTCGCGCCCTTTCAGGTCCCGGGCTGTTTTTTTCAGCTCCCAAAGGGGAATCCTTGCCACGCAATGCGATCAGGCTGGTAAGCAGACGAAGTCTCCAGCGCAGACGTCAATGCATGATCCGGAATATCGAATCCGGAATTTCTTGGTTCGTTTCGCGACCGGTAATCACTAGAGTGCCTCCATCCCAACCGATAGAGGCAAGCACCATGATTCGATCTTCCCTGCTCGCGGCACTGCTCGGCATCGCACTGAGCGCCCAGGCCGCCGACGTCAGCCTGCTCAACGTCTCCTACGACCCGACCCGCGAGCTCTACCAAGACTTCAACGCCGCCTTCGCCAAGCACTGGAAGGCCAAGACCGGCGACAACGTCAGCATCAAGCAGTCGCACGGTGGCGCCGGCAAGCAGGCACGCGCGGTGATCGACGGCCTTGAAGCCGACGTGGTGACCCTGGCCCTGGCCTACGACATCGACGCGATCTCGGAAAAGGCCAAGCTCTTCTCTGCCGACTGGCAAAAGCGCTTGCCGCACAATTCCTCGCCCTATACGTCAACCATCGTCTTCCTGGTGCGCAAGGGCAATCCCAAGGCCATCAAGGACTGGAACGACCTGGCCAAGCCAGGCATCGGCGTCATCACGCCGAACCCCAAGACCTCGGGCGGTGCGCGCTGGAACTACCTCGCGGCCTGGGCCTATGCGCTGAAGCAGCCGGGCGGCAATGATGCGTCAGCCAAGGAATTCGTCAGGAAGATCTTCGCCAACGTCAAGCTGATCACCATCGACGAAGTGTTCGGCGGCTGGCAGAAGGCGCAGAAGACCCACTTCGAAGACGGCGGCAGTTTCGACCAGATCTACAAGCCGGCGGGACGCTGATCCCGCAATCCAGGCGGCAGGCCGGGCGCGAGCGCTGCCTGCCGCATTTCGTCGACCCGCAGGCGCGCTGGTCGCCGCAAACTTTCAGGAGTCGGCGCAGGTGAAGCCCCTGCGCAGCAAGG
>CAMBRI010000062.1 GCA_945870205.1 Sulfuritalea hydrogenivorans sk43H
CGCCAGCGCCGCCTCAAGGGGTTCGAGCAGGTAGCGGTATTCGCCGCGCAGGTAGAGCAGGCCCTTTTTCGCGCCCACCACCAGACCGGCGATGCTCATGCCTTCGAACACCAGGCTGGAACAGGCGGTCAGCAACACGCGATCCTTGAAGGTGCCGGGCTCGCCTTCGTCGGCATTGCAGACGACGTAATGCGCGGCGTCGGGTCCATGACCTTCGGCCTTGCGGCAGGCTTCCCATTTCAGCGCGGTGCTGAAGCCGGCACCGCCACGACCGCGCAGGCGTGCCGCCTTGATTTCGCCCAGCATGTCTTCGGCACCGCGCTTTAGCGCCGCCGCCAGTGCCTGGCCGGGCGCCAGGTCGTGCTCCAGCAGAATGTCCTTGCGCCGAATATTGTCCTCGACCGCGAACCATTCGGCCGGCCATTCGGCCACCGGGATTTCATCGCGGATCAGGCTGACCATCTCGCCGACTCGGGCCTGTGACATGCGTGTGACGGCACGGTAATTCACCAGCAGCGCCGGCCCCTGGTCGCACATGCCGGTGCAGGACGTGGTATTCACGCTGACCAGTCCGTCTTCGGAAACCCGGCCGGGTTCGAGCCAGAGCTTCTTGCACATGGCATCCATCAGGTCGGTATTGCCCAGCATGCGATCGGTGATGTTGTCCGACCAGAGCACGCAATACTTGCCGCGGCTCCGGGTATGGAAAAAGCTGTAGAACGAGGCCGTGCCACTGACCTTGGCGCGCGGCCAGCCGACGGCGTCGGCGACATGGGTCAGCGTGGTCGGGGAAAGCCAGCCCAAAGCTTCCTGTATCTCGCGCAAGATTTGCACGAGGCGGCTGCCCTCGCGGTGATGGCGCTCAAGAACGGCGTCGATGGTCTGCGTATCAGGCATGGGAAAGGCCTCGGAAAAAGAGAGAAATTTCAATACTTCTAGTGCGGTGCAGCATACCGGAATTCTGTGACCGCCATTTAATCTGGGTCAACAGTCGAGCACGAGTGTGGCTTTAACGACGTGTGTCATGCAAACCAGCGGGTTTCCCCGCGGCCTGCAGCATTTTGCAGGCTGCTCTGCTAGCATTCGATTTCTGGCGCTACTGCCGTTCCGACCCAGGTCATGAATTACGACAGCCCCTTTGCCGCGTTGGGCAACACCAGCGACACCGGAGAGGTGGAGGCGCAGGTGGGCGATATTGTTCGCAGCTTTGCACCGGGCCATGACCTGAGCCGGATTGCCGATACGTTCGGTTTGCTGGATCGAGCCTTCGATGGCGGTCTGCCCGGTTATCAGAAGCTCAAGACCCTGTATCACAACCGCACCCACACCAACGAGGTGGTGTTGTGTTCCGTCCGCATGCTGCACGGCCTGCACCTGGCCGGGCAGGGACTCGATGCGGACCATATCGATGCTGCGTTGATCGGCGCCCTGATGCACGATGTCGGCTACCTGATGAGCGACGAGGAGGCCAGCGGGACCGGCGCCCAATTCACCAGCAGTCATGTGCTGCGCGGAGTCGAGTTCACCCGCCGACATCTGCAGGCTTTGCCTGCCGATGTGCTGGAAGCCACCACCAAAGTGATTCTGCTGACCGATCATCGCAAGCATCCGGATTGGGTCACGTTCGACAACCTGCAACAGCAGCGTGCTGCCTATGCCACAGCCACCGCCGACCTGATCGGCCAGATGGCCAACCGCGAGTATCTTGAGCGGGTATTGTTTCTCTATTATGAATTTGAGGAAGCCCAGTTGGGCGGTTTTGCGGACATTCACGATCTTCTGGAAAAGACCACCGCGTTCTACCGCATGACCAAGGGCCGGCTTGACCAGGACCTGCACGGCATGTCGGTGCATCTGGCGCAGCATTTCAGCCAGCAGACGGGGGCGGACAGGAATTTTTACCAGGAATCGATCGACCGCAATCTCGACTACCTGAATCGCGTGGTCAATACCGAACGCGAGCATCGTCTCGAGTATCTCCGGCGCGGCCACGTCGTCGAAAAGGTTCTGGAGTTGAAAGACCACCGCTGAATGGAACGCATCACCATCTCGCTGGATGCCGATCTGGCCGCCGAATTCGACCGGCTGATTGCCGAGCGCGGCTACCAGAATCGCTCCGAGGCGGTGCGCGACTTGTTGCGCGCCCATCTTGAGCAGGCGCGCCAGAAACGCGGCGAGGCAAGTCACTGCGTAGCCAGCCTGTCCTACGTCTATAACCACCACGAGCGCGATCTGGCCGAACGGCTCACTGCCTTGCAACATGGCCAGCACGATCTCACGGTGGCGACGCTGCATGCCCATCTGGATCACGAGAACTGCCTTGAAAGCGTCATCCTGCGGGGGCCGACGGCGGCGGTGCGCAGCTTTTCGGATGCCCTGATCGCCGAACGCGGCGTGCGCCACGGCCAGCTCAACCTGATCGATGTCGAGATCGATTCAGGTCGTTCGCATGGCCACGGCTACCGGCCAGCCGGCAGTGGTCACGGGCATGTGCACCTGAAACCAAAAACCTGAGGGTTGCGGTGGTCGAGCCCGATCACCTTGTTCTCGCCGTCCGCGATCTCGACGCCGGCACGGCGTGGCTGGAGCATCACCTCGGCGCGGCGCTTGCTGCCGGCGGCCAGCACCAGCGCATGGGCACCCACAATCGCCTGCTCGGTCTGGGCGACAACTTCTACCTCGAACTGATCGCGATCGACCCTACGGCGGCGCCGCCCGGGAGGCCGCGCTGGTTCGGGCTTGATGACCAGGATGAGTTGCATGATCGGCCACGCCTGATCCACTGGGTGGCGCGCAGCGAAAACATCGTGCGCGATGCCGCCGCGAGCGCCGAGGCTCTGGGCGACATCCTGAGCATGGAACGCGGAGAGTATCGCTGGCGCATCACCGTGCCGCCGGACGGCCACCTGCCCGGAAATGGCCTGGTGCCGACCCTGATTCAGTGGGATGTGCCCATTCATCCTTCAGCACACCTGCCCGATACGGGCTGCCGGCTGATGAAGCTCGAAGGCTTTCATTCGCAGGCTGGGCAGGTCAAGGTCGCGCTGGTTGCCCTCGGCCTCGCATCACGGCTGGATGTTCATGCATGCGCCGCCGATGAGCCCGCGCAGCTGGTTGCTTACCTTCGAACGCCGCGGGGGCTGGTGGAACTCGACTGACGCGCTTCAACGCGCGATGGTTTCGATACCTGCGACCCGCGTCCCGCGCGCCAGCCAGCTACCCAGGACGAAGCTGCTGGCCAGCAGGGCGATAACGCCGATCCCGACGAGCAGTTCCTTGCCTTCGTACCATTGCGAAATGTCAGTGTGCAGCCAGCGCGCCAGACCAAATCCGGCGACCGAAAAGCTGATGGCCGCAACCATCAGGCCCATGATGCGCGAGGCGATATGGGCACGGTGATCGGCGCGGCGCAGCAGGCTGGCGATCCAGAGCCCGTTGGCGCCGTCGGCCAGCAGCATGCCGAGGGTAAAGGTGGCGCCAAGAATCAGGGTGTGGGCCACGCCGCCATGCTGGGTGGCGGTGACGGCGAACAGCGCGGCCTGGCTCATGGTGTCGAAGGACAGCGCAAACAATGCGCCGACGGCGGCTATCGCCAGCGGATGCGAGGTAGCCTGCAGGCGGCGCAACAGCCCGGCCTTGATGCCGATGGTGGCGACCATCTCGCCGGGCGGCGCCATCAGCACGGCGCGCAGGTTGAGGAAGCCGAGCAGGGTGAGGAAGCTGATCGAAATCCAGGTGCCGAAATCTTCCATCCATGTCGGGACTTGCCATTTGGTCGCGGCCAGGCCGACGCCGAGCGCAATGATCATGACGATGGCGCCATGTCCCAGGGAAAACAGCGAACCACACCAGCGGGCGCGGGTCGGTGCAATGCGCAGGTTATAGCGGGTCAGGCCGTCGATGGTGGCGAGATGGTCGGCGTCGAGGCCGTGCTTGGCGCCGAGGACGAAGACCAGGGCGAGCAGTGCGATCCATTCGGTGGGCAGATCCATGGGTGAGGGCCTTTTCTGGGGGCGTCGATATGAAGTCTATTAAATTCTTCATACAAAATCCATGCCTACCAGTGAAAAGTAATATCCCGCTTTGAATCAGTTGCTTGTGAATGTAGGTTGCACCACATACGGTTAGTAGCTAAGCGGCGGAAATTGCCAGCTATCCGGATCGATGGTGGATTTGGCAGCTCAGACAAGGCCGGCGCTGGGGCAAGAAAAAGCCTGTAATACGATGGATCCAGGCGGCGATCAATGCCTGCAGCAGCATTTCGGCAGAACTGAAAAAGCCCATGACCGGCTGTATGTGCTATGGTCGCCGCCCCTCGACCGTGACTCTCCTGAATGACCGCCAATCCCATTTTCAATAGCGACGCGCTGGGCGAACTTGCCGAACGCTTCGACGGTGCAACTTTGCAACGCGGTCGGGACTATGCTGCAGAACGCCGCGTGCGACTGAAGCGCGTCGATCGGGCACCCGGCGAAATCCATGTCGAAGCGGATGTTCAGGGTACGAGAAAGCATCCCTATGAGGTTGATCTCTGGCTGGAAGTGGATGCCGGCGGGTTGATTGTCGATGTCGATAATTCCTGCATGTGCCCGATGCGGGAGAACTGCAAGCATGTCGTGGCGGTGTTGCTGAGCATGGGGCAGTCGAGCGCGGTTGGCGGCATTGCCGAACACGCACCCGGCTTGCGTTCGAAGGAAGCCGACTATCCCGAACCAAGCGCGGCGATCATGGCCTGGCTGGGCTCCCTGGACGAGCCGATCAGCCGCAGCCCGGCAAAAAGCGCCTCGCAGGCGCGAGTGGTCTATTTGTTGCAGCCGGGCAGTCCACCCAGCCTCAGCCTGGGCAAAAGCCGCCCCTTGAAAAAGGGAGGCGTCGGCAAGCCGGCGGTTTATCGGCCTCAGCCCTACGATCTGGGCAGCGCGCGCAGTCATCGCGATTTCATTCTCGACGAGGACATTACGCCGTTGAGATTGTTTCTTGCCCTGCAGGCGGGCGGCGGCTACTTCTACAACGAAGCCGTTGAACTCAGCGGCGAAACCGGCGCGCTGCTGTTGCGTCTGACCCTGGGCACGGGAAGGCTGTATCTCGACGGACTGGTGGAACTACCATTGGAGCAGGGCTTGGCACGGCCGCTCGATCTGCAGTGGACGCACAATCCGTCGGGCCTGCAGCAACTGGCTTTCGACTTGCCGGCAGGCTTGCAGATGATCCCGACCTGGCCGCCGTTCTATCTCGATCCCGAGGCCAGGACGGTAGGCGAACTGAAGTCTGACCTGTCAGCGCACCTGATGCAGCAATTGATGGCGGCGCCTTCGCTGAATGAGGCCGATGCGCCGCTGGTGCGCCAGCGCCTGGCGCAACTGGCGCGCGAGCGGAAAGTGGCCTTGCCGCTGCCTGATGCGCCGGAAGCCGTCGCTGCGGGCAAGCCGGTGGCGCGCCTGCTGCTGACCCAGGGGCGCTTTCGGCATCTGGCCTTGGGCCGTTTGCACGACGATCTTGCTTTGGCGGTGCTCTATTTCGACTATCCGCAGGGGCTCAGCGTGGTCGGTGTCGAGCGGCCTGCGGCATTCATGCGGCAGCGCGTAGGCGGACAGTGGCAGACCTTGCAGCGTGACCTCGAAACGGAAAACGAAATCTGGCAGCGGGTGCGCGCGACGGGGCTGGAAAGCTGGCAGCGCAACCTGGGCAACTATCAGCGCCTCGAAGGCACGGAAGATGGCCTGATGCCGCCACGCAGCGATGCCGTGGGGTGGTTGTCCTTTCTCAACGAGGGTCTGCCGGAACTGGAACGGCAGGAGATCCCGGTGGTATTTGCCGAGGATTTCCCATATTGCATCGCCCAGGCCGAGGACTGGTTTGTCGCCGTCGAAGAATCCGTTGGCAGCGACTGGTTTGATCTGGATCTGGGGGTCCGCGTGGATGGCGAACGGGTCAGCCTGGTGCCGCCCCTGCTGCGCCTGTTGCGTGAGCAACCGGACTTGCTGATGGTGGTACGCGGACTGGAAGACAGCCAGACCTTTCCGGTCGCGCTCGACGCGAGGCGCATTCTGCCGGTGCCTGCCGGGCGCCTCAAGGCCTGGCTGCTGCCCCTGCTGGAGTTTCTTGACGAGGACAGGCCGCGGCTGTCGCGCCACAATGCTGCGGCCCTGGCCGGCCTCGATGATCTGCCGACGCAATGGATAGGTGGCGAAGAACTGCGCGATCTGGGACGGCGCCTGAACGACTTTTCGGGCATGACGCATCATCCGCAGGCACCGGGATTCGCAGCCACGCTGCGCCCCTATCAACAGATCGGCCTTGACTGGCTGCAGTTCCTGCGCGAATACGGCCTGGCCGGAATCCTCGCCGACGACATGGGCCTGGGCAAGACGGTGCAGACCCTGGCTCACCTGCATCTGGAAAAGGCGTCGGGCCGTGCCGATCGGCCCAGTCTGGTTGTGGCCACGACCAGCCTGATGGCCAACTGGCGCAATGAGGCCGCTCAGTTCGCGCCCGACCTCAAGGTGCTAACCCTGCATGGCAAGGACCGCGCCGAGCGCTTTGGCGAAATTGCTGGAGCCGACCTGGTGTTGACCACCTACCCGCTGCTGGTGCGCGACCGCGAAACCCTGCTGGCGCAGGACTGGCATCTGCTGGTGATGGACGAGGCCCAGTTCATCAAGAACCCCAAGGCGCAATCACATCAGGTGGCGCGTTCCTTGCGCGCACGTCACCGTCTGTCATTGACCGGAACGCCGCTGGAGAACCATCTGGGCGAACTTTGGGCGCAGTTCGATTTCCTCATGCCGGGCCTGTTGAGCAATGCCAAACGTTTCACACAGGTGTTTCGTACCCCGATTGAGAAGCTGGGCGACGACGAAATGCGCGTCCGCCTCGCCGACCGGGTCCGGCCATTCCTCCTGCGGCGCACCAAGGAGCAGGTGCTGAAGGATCTGCCACCGCGGACCGAGATGGTGCGCTGGGTGGAGATCGAAGGCGGCCAGCGCGACCTCTACGAATCCCTGCGCGTCGCCTTCGATCGCAAGTTGCGCCTGGTGCTGACCGAGCAGGGTGTGGGCCGCAGCCAGATCATGATTTTCGATGCGCTGCTCAAGCTGCGGCAGATCTGCTGCGATCCGCGCCTGGTCAAACTGCCGGCCGCCGAAGCGCTGGTGAAAAAGGGCCATGCTCATTCGGCCAAGCTGGCGACCCTGATGGAAATGCTCGATGAATTGCTCGACGAAGGCCGCAAGGTGCTGCTGTTTTCGCAGTTCACCTCGATGCTCGGCCTGATCGAGCTGGAGCTGGAAAAGCGCGGCATCCTCTACGCCAAGCTCACCGGCCAGACCCGCGACCGCGAAACACCCATTAGCGATTTCCAGGAAGGCCGCGTGCCGTTGTTCCTGATCAGCCTCAAGGCCGGCGGCACCGGCCTCAATCTGACCGCCGCCGATACCGTGATCCATTACGACCCGTGGTGGAACCCGGCGGTGGAAGAGCAGGCCACGGCGCGTGCCCATCGCATCGGCCAGGACAAGCCGGTGTTTGTTTACAAGCTGATGACGCAGGGCACGGTGGAAGAGAAGATTCTCGCCTTGCAGAACCGCAAGCGCGGTCTGGCCGACCAGTTGATGAAGACCGGCGGTTCGGGCGGCGAGGGCGGCGGTCACCTGATCACTGCCGGCGATCTTGACGTGCTGTTCCAGCCATTGAACTAACTTGCATGCACGGGATAGTTCCATCGCTGATGACGAAACAACGCAAGAACGGAAAATGGGCCCGCCCCTCCCATCCTCCCCTCGCGGGGAGGCTATTGCTTGGCTCGCTGCGCTCGACTGTCACCTGTCACTCTGAACGAGTTATTTCCCGCTGAGGGCTTCAAATGAAACGAACCGACATCGCCAAAAACATGGCCCTAAAACTCGACGGTCGCATGAAGAACGCCGGAACACCCGGACGTTTTGCCGGCGATGCCGTGCTCGACCGCAAGGAACAGCGAAAGCTGGACCAGGCCAAGGGCCTGATTCCGTTTGCCGTCAAGCTCGACGCGCAGCTTGTGGCGGACATCCGGGCCATGGCCGAATCGAGGCATACGGGCTTGAACGAGTTGCTTGATGATTTGCTGCGCAAGGGTTTGGCCGGCGCCGCCTGATCGAAATTCCCCCGCGGGGCCTCGCTTCTGTTGAAATGGGCAGCCAAGGGGAGGAGCGCTCATGACCAACAAGATTACCGTGGTGGCGTCCGAGGTACGGGTGAACGACCACGTCTATAACGGCACGGGCACCAACGCCCATCCGACATTTGCCTGGGAAACCGTGACCGAGATTCGATCGGAGGACGGGCTGATTCTGCTGATCACCGGCAATGTGAAAGGGCCGCACGGTGAATTTTGGCTGGAGCCCGATGAAGAGATCGTCGTGATCCGCTACCCGGAGGCCGCGGCGCCGGCGTCGCCGCCTAAACCGGGTGCCAGGCACGGGCATTAGGGAAAAGCCCGGGATGAGCGTTTATGTCGAAACGGGTGAGGAGGAAATCGACCCGAGCATTTCCTGCGCCAGCTGCGAGGCCTGCTGCTGCAGGCTGGAGGTGATGCTGATGGGCGACGACGATGTTCCCGCGCGATTGACCGTTCAGGATCAGTGGGGCGGATGGGTGATGCGTCGCCTCGATGATCTGTGGTGTGTCGCGCTTGATCGCATCACCATGCGCTGTACCATTTATGAGATCCGGCCGGGCGTTTGTCGCGACTATCAGGCGGGTGCCAGTGAGTGCATTGGCGAACGCAGCCGACTGCTCGTGCAACTGAGGAATGAGCGGGTGGAGCGGGGCGGTCACCTGGACAGCTTCCAGGCCGCGGGGCCGGTAGCCAAGACATGACTATCTGATGCCATGACGCAAATGACGGACGCTCAGCCCAAAAATCCCCTGCATGGCCTCACCCTGGAAACCATCCTGACCGAACTGGTCAGCCGCCATGGATGGGCTGAGCTGGGGAGGCGGATCGACATACGCTGCTTCAACCATGAACCGAGCATTGCATCGAGCCTGAAATTCCTGCGTCGCACGCCATGGGCGCGGGAACAGGTCGAGTCACTTTATCTCGCCGGAGTGCAACGGAAAATGGTCGATCAGAAGTCCGAGGCAGGCGAGGGCGAGAGTCGCGGCAAGCGCGTTTGAATCGACGCCGGAACAACAGAAAAGGGGCAACCCGGAATGACCTACGAAGAACATCTTGATGAAGTGACCACGCTCCTCACCGAGGAGTACGGCATGAGCGACGAGGCGGCGATCCAGACGGTGATGCGCGCCCAGGCCGACGACTTCTTCAGCGGGCACGACGACGACCCCTCAATTTGCACTCTACTGCGAGCCCATCAGGACGCGAAACGGGTATTCAAGAAATACAAATAAGCCTGGCGCCCCGGGCTTCCATTGTTGCTGGTTTCAGCGCGTTGCCGACAAGCGCCTCAGGTCAGCGGCCAGTTCGGCGGCGGAGAGTGAATCCTTCAAGAGCAGGCGCAATCGTCCTTGCGGGTCGTAGGCATAACTGAATACGGCATGGTCGATGGTGTAGGTGGTCGCCGTGGAGCCGGGGATCTTCCTGTAATAGACGCGAAACTTCAGCGCCAGATCAGGCGTGGCGGCAGGTGTGTCGTACAAGCCAAGGAAGGCGGGATTGAAGCTCGTCACATATTCCTTGAGGGCAGGCGGAACGTCACGTTCCGGGTCGAGAGTGACAAACAGGATCTGCACCCGCCCGGCATCGGCACCGAGCAATTGCATGGTTTCGGCCAGGCGGGCAAGCGCGATGGGGCAAAAATTCGGACATTGCAGGTAGCCGAAAAACAGCACCACCGCCTTGCCACGAAAATCCGCCAACGTGCGCGTGCGACCGTCGTGATCGGTCAGCCGAAAGTCCTGCGCGTAGCTTTTGGTATGGCTGATGTCCACGCCGTTGAAAGGCGCTGCGGCCGCTACATTCAGGCTAATGCCGAACACCAGCGTTGTCAGCAGCCGGAACAGACCGGCGGCGCGGAAGGCATGCTCGCGCTTGTCCGTCAATTTGACTTGCGATGGTGCGGACGGGGATGGAAATGGCGGCGACATGAGGCTGAGTATCGTTGAGCGCCTGAACCCCGTCAATCGCCGTGTTCAATAGCAATTCCGTCCAGCCGATGCTTCGGGAAGGTCTGCGACGCGGCGAATCGATACTGGCGGTCTGGAAATAATATTGTAATAAAGTCACATAAATAGTTATACTTGTTTCAACAAAAGGATTCGAAATGTCCACGGAGTTCCTCGCCTTGTTTGTCAGTTTGCCTACGCGACAAGCGGCGGGCCGCATGCGGATCTGGCGCGCCCTGCGCGCGCTGGGTTGCGCGACCTTGCGCGACGGCGTGTATCTGCTGCCCGAGACCGCGACCCATGCGGCAGCCCTGGCCCAGGTCGTCACGGAGGTGCAGGCGGTGCAGGGCACGGCCGATCTGTATCGGATCGGCGGACGCGACGAGCTTCAGCACGCGGAAATTGTCGCGCTGTTTGATCGTGGTGCGGATTACGCCCGTCTTCTGCAGGAAATAGCCGAGTCCGACGCGGCGAATGCCAAGGGCTTGCGAAGCTTGCGCCGCGATCTGACCGCGCTGATCGCCATTGATTATTTTCCGGGCGAGTCGCGGCGGCAGGCGGAAGCTGCCCTGGCCGCACTTGAAGCGAGAGCCAGCGGCGAGCCTTCGGCGACCAAGGGGGAGATTCGGCGGCTTGCCAGAGCCGACTATTCGGGCCGAACCTGGGCCACGCGCAAGACGCTGTGGGTGGATCGCATGGCTTCGGCCTGGCTGATCCGCCGCTTCATCGACCGCAAAGCGAAATTCCTCTGGCTCGACACTCCGAAAAAGTGCCCGAAGTCGGCGCTCGGTTTCGACTTCGACGGGGCGCAATTCACCCATGTCGGTGGCCGCGTCAGCTTCGAGGTTCTGGCGGCGAGCTTCGGCCTTGACAGCGATCCGTCCATTGTGCGCATCGGCGCCATCGTGCACTGCCTCGACGTCGGTGGCGTGCCGGTGGCGGAGGCGGCGGGCATCGAGGCGGTCCTGGCCGGCGCTCGCGCCGCGGCCGCCGATGACGACAAATTGTTGACCGAGGCGAGTCGGGTGTTCGACAGCCTTTACAGGAACTTCCAGCAGGGAAACCCCGCATGAGCGACGCCGTCATCCCCGCCACCATTCCCACTGCCGCACCGCCTGTCCCGAGCCTGGGCGAAGCCTTCAAGTACTGGCTGAAACTGGGTTTCATCAGCTTCGGCGGCCCGGCCGGGCAGATCGCGATGATGCACCAGGAACTGGTCGAGCGCCGGCGCTGGATCTCGGAACACCGCTACCTGCACGCGCTCAACTACTGCATGTTGCTGCCTGGTCCGGAGGCGATCCAGCTTGCGATCTACATCAGTTGGCTGCTGCACGGCGTGAAGGGTGCGATCACGGCGGGCGTGCTGTTTTTCCTGCCGTCTTTTGTGCTGCTCTCGCTGCTGGCCGGCATTTACCTGAATTTCGGCGACGTGCCGGCGGTGGAGGGCATCTTCGACGGCATCAAGCCGGCGGTGGTTGCCGTGGTGCTGTTCGCGGCCTGGCGCATCGGTTCGCGCTCGATCAGGAACGGGGCATTGTTCGCCATTGCCGCGCTGGCCTTTGTCGGCATCTTTTTCTTCGATATCGACTTCCCGTGGATCGTGCTGGCCGCGGGAATTCTAGGCGCCATCGGTGGCAAGTTGGTGCCGGACAAGTTCAAGGCGGGCGGCGGGCACGGCGCCAGCAATAAGGAATTTGGACCTGCGCTGATTGACGACGACACGCCACCACCGCTGCATGCAAAATTCAGCTGGGGCAAACTTGCCGTCACGGTGATTGCATTTGCGCTGATCTGGGCCTTGGCCATGGCGACGATCGCCGGTACGCCCATTTTGTTCGACATGGGCGTGTTCTTCACCAAGGCGGCCTTTCTCACCATCGGCGGCGCCTATGCCGTGCTGCCCTACGTGTATCAGAACGCAGTCGAACACTTCGGCTGGCTCACCGGACCGCAGATGATGGACGGCCTGGCACTGGGCGAAACCACGCCGGGTCCGCTGATCATGGTCGTGACCTGGGTCGGCTACCTCGGTGGCGTGAGCAAGGCAGTCTTTGCCGATCAGGTTGCGGCAGGACTGGCGGGGGCCACCGTGGCGACTTTCTTCACCCTGCTGCCGAGTTTTTTCTTCATTCTTGTTGGCGGGCCCTTGGTCGAAGCCACGCGCGGCGAGCTCAAATTCACCGCGCCGCTAACCGGCATCACGGCCGCGGTGGTCGGCGTCATTTTGAATCTGGCCAGCTTCTTCGCCTGGCATACCTTCTGGCCGAAGGCGACAGCAAGCGCGCCGTTCGGCGGTTCGTTTGATGTGATTTCCCTTGTCATCGCCATCGCTTGCTTCATCGCTCTGTGGAAGTACAAGGCCGACATCATGAAGGTGATCGGCATTTGCGCCGCCATCGGCCTGGGCTTGACCTTCATCCATTGAGAAAATCACCGTGAAATGGATCACCCGCGAACGACCCAAGATCGACCGCGTTGCCTGTCCGTGGCTGGTGGCGCGCTTCATCGACGAGAACCCGGAATTCCTCTATGTGCCCGACGGCGAAGTGATGAAGATCGCCGCCGAGACCGGTGCGATTCCCTACGATGTGCCTAACGTCGAACTGGGCCACCACGGCGACCAGTGCAGTTTCGACGCCTTCATCGCCAAGTATCGGCTCGATGATCCCGCGCTGAACCGGCTCGCACTGATCGTCCGCGCGGCGGACTGCGGTGCGCCGCAACTGGCCGAAGAGGCCGCGGGTCTGCTGGCCATATCGAAGGGTTTGTCGCTCAATTTCAGTGACGATCACGAAATGCTCCGACACGGCATGGTGATCTACGACGCGCTCTATGCTTGGTGTGCCGACACGCCGCTGAAGAAGGTCGCGCGCCTGTTCGGCGCGAAATGACCCCGTCGGCTGCTGCGGCCCCGGAGGTTCGCCGGCTGCTGGCTGGCCTGCGGCTGTCCACAGATTGCCTGCAACTTTGCCCAGTGGCATTCGTTTCGGCAACGTGGCCTGATTAAGTGGTTAGTCACATGGTAAGCAGGTAACCGAAAAGATTACTTTAGGTGGAAATCAAATCTTCACAAGTGCTTGAATCAATGACACAGGCGAAACGTTTCTGAAGCTGGCTCAAGTCTTGCAATAGCCCTACTTGTATCAGGTCCGGACGTGGCCTGGCTCTCGGAGGGGATAGCAGACATGGGCGACATGAACGATATTTTTGAATTGAACCGCAGCACCCTGGATGATGTCGAGAAACGCCTCGAGATGCCGCGGCGCGAGTTTCTGCAGTTTTGCGCCACGCTGGCGGTGACCATGGGTTTGCCCGCCGGTGCCGAGGCGGCGGTCGCCAAGGCCATCGAAGCGGCCAAGCGGCCATCGGTGATCTGGCTGCATTTCCAGGAATGCACTGGATGTTCTGAGTCGCTCCTGCGCGCCGAGCACCCCACGCTGGAGAAGCTGATCCTCGACGTGATTTCCCTCGATTACCATGAAACCCTGATGGCCGCTGCCGGACATCAGGCCGAAGCCGCGCGCAAGGACGCCATGAAGGCGAACAAGGGCAAGTACGTGCTGGTGGTCGAAGGCGCCATTCCGACCAAGGACAATGGCATCTACTGCAAGATCGGCGGCCACACCGCCATCGACCTGCTCAAGGAGTGCGCTGCCGACGCCGCGGCGGTGATCGCCATCGGTTCCTGCGCCTCCTGGGGCGGCATGCCTTCCACGATTTCCCCGCTGGCCACTACCAGTCCGACCGGTTCCGCCGGCGTTGCCGAGATACTGGGCAAGCCGGTGGTGACCATTCCGGGCTGCCCGCCGAACCCCTACAACTTCCTCGCCACCGTGGTGCATTTCCTGACCTTCGGCAAGCTGCCGGAAGTGGATAAGCTGGGCCGTCCCAAGTTCGCCTACGGACGCCTGATCCATGAAAACTGTGAGCGCCGCGCGCACTTCGATGCCGGTCGCTTCGCCATGGAGTTCGGTGACACGGGTCACCGTCAGGGCTATTGCCTCTACAAGCTTGGCTGCAAGGGTCCGGAAACCTACGCCAACTGCTCGACGCTGGGCTTTGGCGATGCTGGCGAGAACAACTGGCCGGTCGGTTGCGGCCACCCTTGCATCGGCTGCTCCGAGAAGGGTGTGGGCTTCCAGAAGCCGATCCACCAGGTTGCCAAGATGCTCAACGTCACGCCGCCGCTGCAGTATCCGCGCATCGTCGAAGAGCAGGGCAAGGCGGCCTCCTTCGCCTCGGCCGCCGCTGTCGCCGCGGTGGCTGGTGCGGCCGCTGGTGCCGCGATCATGCTGACGCGCAATCTCGGCCTGTCGCATGCCGCCGAGGAAGCCGAGCGCGCCAAGGACGCCGCCGGAAAATCCGCCGCCGCGGACAAGGCTGGAGCCTGATCATGGGCACCCGGCGCGATTTTCTCAAGGGAGTCTTTGCCAGCGGAGCGGCGGCCACGGCCTGCGTCGCGTCGCCATCTGTGGCCGCGCGCGAAACTCGACCCCGTCCCCCCGAGGCACTCGGCCTGCTCTATGACGCCACCCTGTGCGTCGGCTGCAAGGCCTGCGTCGCGGCCTGCAAGACTGCTAACAACAACCCGGCCGAGTTTTCCACGGTCGATCATCTGTGGGATACGCCGCTCGACACCTCCGGCTACACCTTCAACCTGATCAAGATGTATCGCAACGGCACCATGGATGCGAAGGATCAGGAGGTTAACGGCTTCGCTTTCATGAAGACCTCCTGCATGCATTGCGGCGATCCGTCCTGCGTCTCGGCCTGCCCGGTGTCGGCCATGACCAAGGATCCGGTGACCGGCGTCGTGGGTTACAACCCCGACAAATGCATCGGCTGCCGCTACTGCGTCGCCGCCTGTCCTTTTGGCATCCCCAAGTACCAGTACGATTCGCCGACGGGGCGCATCGGCAAGTGCGAATTGTGCCGCCATCGCCACAAGGACGGCCATTATTCAGCCTGCGCCGAGGTTTGCCCGACGGGCGCCACGCTGTTCGGCAAGACGTCAGACTTGCTGGCCGAGGCCAAGCGCCGCTTGGCGATGAAACCGGGCGAGATGAATCGCTTTCCGCGCGGGCATCTGCGCCATGCACAGGAAAAGGCCTTGCAGGGCAAACCCGACGGCAAGGGCGTGATGATGCGCGCCGGCTGGCGCGACGAACCCGACCAGAGCTATGAGACGCAGGCCGGCAAGTACCTGCAGCACGTCTATGGCGAAAAGGAATATGGCGGCACCCAGGTGCTCAAGCTCTCCGCCGTCAATTTCGAGAAGGTCGGCATGCCCAACCTGCCGCCGGACGCCGCGGCGGCGATGTCTGAAACCATCCAGCATACGCTCTACGGCAACCTCATCATGCCCTTTGCCGTGCTCGGTGCGATGACCTGGGTAGCCAAGCGCAACGTCAAGTCGGATGACGATTCGTCCGACCAGGGAGGCAACTGATCATGGCCAACAATCATCATGCGGCACCGGCCCCCCTCGGCGGCAGCCTCGTCAATGTCGTGACGCTCACCTGCGGCGTGCTCGTCGCGCTGATGGCGGCAATCCTCGTGGTGCGCTTCCTGTTCGGGCTGGGCGCCGTGACCGGTCTCAACGACGGCTATCCCTGGGGCATCTGGGTGGTGGTCGACGTCGTGATCGGTTCGGCCTTTGCCTGCGGCGGCTTCTCGGTGGCGATGCTGGTCTACATCTTCAACAAGGGCGAGTACCACCCGCTGGTGCGGCCGGCCTTGCTGGCCAGCCTGTTCGGCTACACGCTGGCCGGTGCCGGGGTCATCTTCGACCTCGGACGCTGGTGGAATGTGTGGAACATGTTCTGGCCCGGCTCGGTCAATCCCAACTCGGTGATGTTCGAGGTGGCGATCTGCATCACGCTTTACATCATCGTGATGTGGCTCGAGTTCGCGCCGACCTTCCTGGAATCGAAGGAAAGGCAGGAGACCCGGAAGAAGCTCAACAAGGTGATGTTCTTCCTGATCGCTCTGGGTACGGTCTTGCCGATGATGCACCAGTCCTCGCTGGGCACCCTGCTGGTGGTGCTCGGGGTGCAGATCCATCCGCTGTGGCAGACGCCGGTATTGCCGCTGCTCTACCTGCTGTCGGCCATTACCATGGGCTATGCGGTGGTGCTGTTCGAGTCCTGCCTCGGCTCGTCGGCCGAGCGTCGCAGGATCGAGACGCACATGCTGACGCCGCTGGCCAAGATCATGCTGGGCTTCCTCGTCGTGTTCCTGGTGGTGCGCGTCGCCGACCTGGTGGTGCGCGGTGCGCTGTCGATGGCCTTCATGCCCTCTGTCGAGGCCTTGATGTTCTGGCTGGAGATGCTGAGCTTTTCCGCTCCGCTGATCCTGATCGGCGCCGAATCCAACCGGCGCAATCCGGCGCGGCTGTTCCTCGCCGGCGTACTGCTGATGCTGGGCGGCGCACTGATGCGCGTGAACGGCTTCCTGATCGGCTACGAAACCAACATCAACGGCGCCGGAGGCTTCACCTACTTCCCGACCCTGGCGGAAGTTCTGGTCACCGCCGGCATGTTCGCGATTGAGGTTCTCGGTTACATCATCATCACCCGTCGCTTCCCGGTGCTGCCCCGGGAAGAACTGCAGGCAGTCAAATAAAACAAGGATGGAGACAGAAAATGTCCAAGCGCATAACGATTGACCCAATCACCCGTATCGAAGGCCACCTGCGTATCGACGTCGATGTGGATGGCGGCCGCGTCAAGAAGGCCTGGTCCTCGGGCCAGATGTGGCGCGGCGTTGAACTGATCCTGCTCGGACGCGACCCGCGCGACGCCTGGGCCATCACCCAGCGCATCTGCGGCGTGTGCACCACGGTTCATGCCATCACCTCGGTACGGGCGGTGGAAAACGCCTTGCAGATGGAAATTCCGCTCAATGCCCAGTACATCCGCAACCTGATCATCCTGGCGCACGCCGTGCATGATCAGATCGTGCATTTCTATCACCTGTCGGCGCTCGACTGGGTTGATGTCACCTCGGCGCTGAAGGCCGATCCGGACAAGACGGCGGCGCTGGGCGAGAGCCTCTCCTCATGGCACCTCAACAGCAAGCACGAGATGCGGCGTGTGCATGAGCGCCTCAAGCACTTCGTCAATGGCGGCCAACTGGGTATTTTCACCAACGGCTACTGGGGCCATCCGGCGATGAAACTGTCGCCCGAAGTGAACCTGCTGGCCGTGGCGCATTACCTGCAGGCGCTGGAAGTGCAGCGCAAGGCCAACAAGATCGTGTCCATCCTTGGCGCGAAGACACCGCACATCCAGAACGTGGCCGTGGGCGGCGTCGCCAACCCGATCGCCACCGATTCGCAAGCGGTGCTGACCGTCGAGCGGCTCATGGCGATCAAAGGCTTCATCGACGAACTGGCCGACTTCGTCAAGAACGTCTACCTGATCGATGTCGCCGCCATCGGCGCCTTCTACGCCGACTGGACTGCGATCGGCAAGGGCGTCACCAATTATCTGGCGGTGCCGGACATTCCACTGGACACCAAGGGCACCAAGTTCGCGCTGCCGGGCGGCTACATTGATGGCGG
>CAMBRI010000063.1 GCA_945870205.1 Sulfuritalea hydrogenivorans sk43H
GCCATCGACGCCGGCGGCTTGCCGCTCAATCCGGCGATCGTGAACCGGATTGCCCGCGGCCTCGGGCTGGAGGTGTCGCCGGCGGCGCCGATGGACGAGACGGTGGGGCGGATTCGGCTGGCGGTGGCGCGCGTGACCAGAACAGGCGCATGAAGCGCTCACTGGTTTGCTCCCTCCCCTTCAAGGGGAGGGCCGGGGAGGGGATGGGGTCACTTGTCGTGTAACTACAAATGTAGTATCTTTGTACGATGGAATTCGAGTGGGATCCCGACAAGGCTGCAGCGAATCTGCGCAAGCATCGTGTTAGTTTTGAGGATGCAGCCCGAGTATTCCTCGATCAGGGTCGTATTGAGACCTTCGATGGCCGGGATGCCCATGGCGAAGATCGCTGGAAAACCGTGGGCATGGTCGATCCGGCTTTGCTGGCGGTGGTCTACACCGTTCGCCAGAAGAGCAGCGACGTCATCCGATTGATTTCAGCGAGAAAGGCAGACTCCCATGAGCGCTCGCACTACAGTGAAATTCAAACTTGATCCGCAGCATCCGGCGCCGCAGACCGACGCACAGCGCGCGCGTCTGAAGGCTGTTGCGGCAATGCCTGACGCGGAAATCGATTACAGCGACATACCCATTCAAACAGTGCCTGTGCAGTGGTCGCGGCCGGGCGCGCTGGTTCCGGCCGAGAACAAGCAGCAGGTCACGCTGCGTCTGGATATGGACGTCCTGAGTTTTTTTAAGGGCACCGGCAAGCGCTACCAAAGCCGGATCAACGCGGCGCTGCGCGAATACATGAACGCGCACCGGAAAGTCGTCGATTGATCCTGGTTCAATCTGCGCGCCGTGCCTTTGAGGTTCCCGTTTTTCTGATCCTACTTTGCCAAGACCATGAACATCAATAGTGTTGCAACCACTCCCTTCAAGGACCAGAAGCCCGGGACCTCCGGCCTGCGCAAGAAGGTCGCGGTGTTTCAGTCGCCCAACTATCTGGAGAATTTCGTCCAGGCGGTGTTCGACACCATCTTCGGCAACGCTGCGGCGCCGCCGGACACCGCGCTGGTGCTGGGCGGCGACGGGCGCTATTACAACCGCGAGGCGATCCAGATCATCCTGCGCATGGCGGCGGCCAACGGGGTCGCCAGGGTTCTGGTCGGGCAGGGGGGCATCCTGTCCACGCCGGCGGCATCCTGCGTGATCCGCAAGTACGCAACCTACGGTGGCCTGATCCTCTCCGCCAGCCACAACCCGGGAGGCCCCGAGGGCGATTTCGGCATCAAGTACAACACCGCCAATGGCGGCCCGGCGCCGGAAAAAATCACCGACGCGATCTATGCCCGCAGCCGTGAGTTGAGTGGTTACCGCATTGTCGATGCCCCGGCCGTGCCAATCGACAAGACCGGCAACTACCGGCTGGGCGAGATGGATGTCGAGGTGATCGACCCGGTGGCGGACTATGCCGAATTGATGGAAGCGCTGTTCGATTTCGGCGCGATTCGCGAACTCCTCGCCGGCGATTTCGGGCTCTGTTTTGACGCCATGCACGCGGTGACTGGCCCCTATGCCAAAGAGATTCTCGAGCGGCGCCTGGGTGCGGCCTCCGGCAGCGTGATCAACGGCGTGCCGCTGGAGGATTTTGGCGGCGGCCACCCCGACCCCAACCTGACTTACGCGCATGAACTGGTCGAGATCATGTACGCAGTCGATGCCCCGGATCTGGGTGCGGCTTCCGATGGCGATGGTGACCGTAACATGATTCTCGGCCGCGGCTTTTTCGTCACGCCCTCGGACAGTCTCGCCGTCATCGCCGCCAATGCCATCCTGGCGCCGGGCTACGCGGCCGGCATCGCCGGCATTGCGCGCTCGATGCCGACCAGCGCCGCGGCCGACCGCGTCGCCGAAAAGCTGGGTGTGCCCTGCTTCGAAACCCCGACCGGCTGGAAGTTTTTCGGCAACCTGATGGATGCCGGCAAGGTAACGCTCTGCGGCGAAGAGAGCTTCGGTACCGGCTCCAGCCACGTGCGTGAAAAGGACGGCTTGTGGGCGGTGCTGTTCTGGCTCAACATCCTCGCCAAACGGCACTTGTCGGTGGAGCAGATCCTGATCAAACACTGGGCTGAATACGGCCGCAACGTGTATTCGCGCCACGACTACGAGGCGCTGCCCTCGGACATCGCAGCGGACATCATGGCGCATCTGAAGGGCCGTTTCGGCGAACTCCCGGGGCAGGTTTTCGGCGACTACCGGGTCAAGTTCTGCGACGACTTCAGCTACACCGATCCGATCGACGGCAGCGTGTCCACCGGGCAGGGCCTGCGCATCGGTATGGACGACGGCTCGCGCATCGTCTTCCGCCTCTCCGGCACCGGTACAGAAGGTGCGACCTTGCGCATCTACCTCGAAGCCTTCGAGCCCGACCCGTCCCGCCAGGGCGCCGACGCGCAACTCAGCCTTGCGCCCCTGATTGCCATTGCCGACGAACTGTCGCAACTCAGGCAGCGCACCGGCCGTGAGCGGCCTACGGTGATTACCTGAGCAAGGCGCCTGCCGATGCGCGGCGCGTGCCCCATCCCCTCCCCAGCCCTCCCCTTGAAGGGGAGGGAGCCTGACTTCCCCCGATCCCTCTCCCTGAAGGAGCGTGAGCCTGACTCCTCCCCCTTCAAGGGGGAGGCCGGGAGGGGGATGGGGCAATGGACGGAGCGTCGGACGGCACCAAAATGAAAGGCCAGACAAGCCACTCGATCATCGGCAAGCACATCCAGCGCAAGCTGCGAAACACCATGACCGATGCCGAGATCCGCTTATGGCAGTGTCTACGCGGCCGCCAATTGGCCGGCTACAAATTTCGCCGCCAGCATCCATTCCTCGACTACGTGCTGGACTTCGTATGCCTGGAGAGCAGGTTGATTGTGGAAGTGGATGGTGGGCAGCATCTGGACAACGAGCGGGACAAGGACCGTGACCGACGCTTGCAGGAGGCCGGTTTCCAGGTTCTGCGCTTCTGGAACAACCAGGTGTTGCGGGAGACGGATGCGGTGGTCGAGGCGATCTGGGAGGCTTTGCAGAGGGATATTCCGGATGGGACCCCATCCCCCTCCCGGCCTCCCCCTTGAAGGGGAGGAGACAAGCCCCCTCCCCTTCAAGGGGAGGGCTGGGGAGGGGATGGGGAAGCTGAAGGAACTACACCGCGGCCAGCGCCTGCTCCAGGTCGGCCTTGATGTCGTCGATGTGCTCGATGCCGATCGACAGTCTCACCATGTCTTCCGAGACGCCGGCCTTCTTCATTTCTTCCGGCCCGAGCTGGCGGTGCGTGGTGCTGGCGGGGTGGCAGGCGAGGCTCTTGGCATCGCCGATATTCACCAGTCGCGTCACCAATTTCAACGCGTCCTGGAAGCGCCCGCCGCCGGCCATGCCGCCTTCGACGCCGAAGGACAGGATGCCCGAGGCGCGGCCACCCATGTATTTCTGGATCAGCGCGTGGTCGGCATGATCGGGCAGGCCGGCGTAGTTCACCCACTTCACCTTGGCATGGCCCTTGAGGTAGTTGGCCACGGCCAGCGTGTTCTTGCAGATGCGGTCCATGCGCAGCGCCAGGGTTTCGATGCCTTGCAGGATCAGGAAGGAATTGAAAGGCGAGATCGCGGCGCCCGTGTTGCGCAGCGGCACCACGCGACAGCGGCCAATGTAGGCCGCGGGCCCCAGGGCCTCGGTGTAGACCACGCCGTGGTAGGAGACATCCGGCGTGTTGAGGCGCTTGAAGCGTTCCTTGTGATCGGCCCAGGGGAACTTGCCCGAATCGACGATGACGCCGCCGATGCTGTTGCCATGGCCGCCGAGGTATTTGGTCAGGGCATGCACCACGATGTCGGCGCCGTGTTCGAAGGGGCGGCACAGGTAGGGCGTGGGCACGGTGTTGTCCACGATCAGCGGCACGCCGGCGTCATGGGCGATCTTGGCCAGGGCAGCCAGGTCGACCACGTTGCCCAGCGGGTTGCCGATGGATTCGCAGAACAGCGCCTTGGTGCGGCCGTCGATCAGCGGCTTGAAACTGTCCGGGTTGCGGTAGTCGGCGAAGCGCACTTCGATGCCGTATTGCGGCAGGGTGTGGGCGAACAGGTTGTAGCTGCCGCCGTAGAGCGTGCCCGCCGAGACGATGTTGTCGCCGGCCTCCGCAATCGTCTGGATCGCGTAGGTGATCGCCGCCATGCCCGAAGCCACGCCCAGTGCCGCGATGCCGCCTTCGAGTTCCGCCATGCGCTTTTCCAGCACGTCGGTGGTCGGGTTCATGATGCGGGTGTAGATGTTGCCGGCCACCTTGAGGTCGAACAGGTCGGCGCCATGCTGGGTGTCGTCGAAGGCGTAGGATGTGGTCTGGTAGATTGGCACCGCGACGGCTTTGGTGGTGGGATCAGGGCTGTAGCCGCCATGCACGGCGATGGTTTCGATTTTCATTGTTTGTCTCCCTCGGAATGGTGGAAGGCGGCAGTATAGAGTCAGTGGGGTCCGGCATGAAACGACTTCTTCTTGCATTGCTCATGGCCTCGTCGCTGGCCTGGGGCCAGGGGCTGGAGATCATCACCCTGCGCCATCGCAGCGCCGATCAGCTTCTGCCGCAACTGCTGCCCTTCGTCGAACCGGGCGGGGCGCTCTCGGGCATGAACGGCACGCTGTTCCTGCGCGCCTCCGCCGCCAACCAGGCCGAGATCAGGAAGCTGCTGGCCGCGCTCGATACGCCGCTGCGGCGACTGATGATCAGCGTGCGCCAGGACGGCGCCGACAGCGGCTCGGAAGGCGGCGCCGGCGTCTCGGGCCGCATCGCGATCGGCGGCGGCGCACCGGCGCTCAGCGGCACGGCGCGCATCTATCAGTCCGACAGCCGCAGCCGGCGCGACACCACCCAGCAGGTGCAGACCATTGATGGCGGGCGCGCCGCGATCATGGTCGGCCAATCGCTGATCCTGCCCTTGCGCCAGGTGGTGCTGACACCGGCCGGCGTAGTCGTTTCGGAAAGCTTCGTGCAGCGCGACCTCGGCACCGGCTTCGTCGCCGTGCCACGCCTCAACGGCGAGCGCGTGACTCTGGAAATCAGTCCGCGCGACGACACGCCGGGGCCCTTGCCCGGCTCGGTGAACACGCAGCGCCTGGTCACGACGGTCAGCGGCCGGCTCGGCGAGTGGCTGGAACTCGGCGGTACGGTGGGCGAACACAACGCCAGTTCGGCCGGCATCGCCCGCTACGGCACGCAATCGGCGTCGCGTTCGCGCCGCATTTCGCTCAAAGTGGACGAGTTGCCTTAGCCCGAGTTCGTCATGCATACTCCGGCGACACCCGCCACCCCTGTCGGGAGAAAACCAAAACAACAAGGAGGTTTCCATGATGCGCGCTCCCACGCTTGCCACCCTGGTTGCAGCAGCGCTGTTCGCCCTGAGCGGGTTCAGCCATGCCTACGACAAGCCCGTCGAGAAGAAGGCGTTCAGCCTCGCGTCCTATACCACTGCTGCAGGTAAGCCCATCCAGCAGGTCCGGGTCGGATACGAGACCTACGGCACGCTCAACGCCGCCGGCGACAATGCCGTGTTCATTGCCCACTTCTACTCGGGTACGTCCCATGCTGCCGGCAAGTACAAGGAAAGCGATGCCGCGCCCGGCTACTGGAATTCGATCATCGGCCCGGGCAAGCCGATCGACACCGACAAGTATTACGTCGTCTCCGCCGACACGCTGTCCAACCTCAATACCAAGGATCCGAACGTCACCACGACAGGCCCCTCGTCGATCAATCCGGCGACCGGCAAGCCCTATGGCCTGAGCTTCCCTGTGGTCTCGATGCGCGACTCCGTGCGCGTGCACAAGGCGCTGCTTGATTCTCTGGGCGTGAAGAAATTGCAGGCGGTGGCCGGCGCTTCGGGCGGATCGGTGCAGGCCATGGAGTGGGCTGTCAACTATCCCGACTATGTCGAACGCGTGATCCACGTCATCGGCCCGGGATTCTCGATCTCGCCCTGGGTCATCGGCCTGCTCGACCTCTGGGTGATGCCGATCAAGCTCGATCCGAAATGGAACAACGGCGACTATTACGGCAAGGCCGAGCCTCTCGACGGCATCGCCCAGGCGCTCAAGCTGGTGACGCTGACAGCGCGGCACTGGGGCTGGGCCGAGAAGAGCTTCGGCTACAAGCTGGCCGATGAGAACAAGAAGCCGGCCGACGAACTGGCCAACCAGTTCCTGATCGAGAGCACGCTGCAGAAGGCCGGCATGGCGCGCGCCACCACCACCGACGCCAACAACAAGATCTACATGGCAAAGGCCAACCAGCTCTACAACGTCGAAAGCGAGATCGGCAAGATCACGGCGCGCATCCTGTTCGTGCCGGCATCGTCCGACCTGGTCTTCCCGCCCGAGTTTGCGCAAAAGGCCGCCGAGAAATTCCGCGCCCAGGGTGGCAAGGCCGAAGTCTTCGTGATCGAAGGCGACGGCGGCCACCTCGACGGCGTACTGAACGTGGCCAAGGCCGGCGAGACGATCCGGGCCTTCATGGCGCGCTGATGGTGCGGCGTCGAATGGAGTGGTCGGACAGCAGAGATTATTTCTTGAGGAGGTATTCGTGACAGAGCGAGTGGTTTGCATGTCGACGCTGGCCGTTGCGCCCGGCGCGCGGCTGGCGCAGGCGGTGCGCCGCCCCGATGGCGGGCTGTTGCTTGCCGCCGGCACCGAGATCGAGGCCGATCATCTGCGGCAACTGGTGCAGCGCGGGATCGACTGCGTCTACGTGCTCCAGGAAGAAACCCGCGAGGCGGAGCAGATCGAAGGCGACGTGGCGGCGGCGGCCGCACGCGTGGTCCATTTGTTCCGTGGCGCCGGCGGCGCTTCGCGCGACGACCTCGCGGCGGCGGTGGCTGACTACCGGCGGCGGGCGGCATCGTGAATACCCTATTCACGCTTGAACAGGTTCTGGCGCGGGCCGACAGCCTGCCGGCCTTGCCCCAGATCGTGGTGCGGATTCTGGAAATGCTGGGCGACGAGGAGTCGAGCGTCGAGATGCTCAGCACGCATATCGTCAGCGACCCCGCGGTCGTGGCGCGTCTCCTGGCGGCGGCGAATGCCGGCGCCCTGGGTGTGAGCGGTCGCGTCAGTTCGGTGCGCCAGGCGATCATGCTGCTCGGCGTCGGCCGGGTGCGCGACATTACGCTGACCACGGCAATCGTCGATCGCTTCAAGGCGGCGCCGCCTTTCGATGCCCAGCGCCTGTGGCTGCACAGTGTCGGGGTCGCGGTCTGTGCCCAGGAGGTGGCGCGCACCGCGCAACTGGATGTCGATATCGCCTACACCGCGGGCTTGTTGCACGACATCGGCCAGTTGTTGCTGTTTGTGGTGGATCCCGCCGCCTACGCCCGCGTGCTGCTGCTGAGGGCAGAGCGCGATATCGACATCGTCATTGCCGAACGCGAATATCTCGGCGTAGACCATGCGCATGTCGGCGGCGAGCTGGCGCGATTCTGGAAGCTGCCCGAAGCGGTCGCCGATGCCATCGCCGCCCATCACGCGGTGGATGGCGATGAGTCGGAAAACGAGCTGGCCGACGCGGTTCATGTCGCAGAGGTGCTCAGCCACGCGCTCGACCTCGGTGGCGGTGCCGAAGCCCGGGTGCCCAATTTGTCCGATCTGTCGTGCGCGCGCATGGGTGTCGACTGGCGGCAATTCGCGGAGCATTTCCCGCGCATCGAAGCCCGCTTCGCCAGCGCCAGGATCACGCTCGGGCTGTAGGCTTCCGCGCAACGCGCCGACATGGCGGGCCAGGGTACCCGTGCAGGCACCCGGCCGGCAGCGGCTCAGCGGTCCGTGACGATCTTGTCCACCGTACCGCCACACTGGACGAAGCAGGCGCGATACTCGCTCTCACAACGCGTGGAATCTTCGGCGGCCCAGCATCGCGGCCGGCTCAACTCGCAGAGTTTCTTCTTGTCGGCGTCACTGGCGTCGGCAAGGCAGACGCGCACCGTGCTATCGGCCTGTCGCTCGCAGGTATCCATGTTCATCCGTACGCGACGCAACTCGTTGCCGCGGCAGGCTTCCTTGATCGCCGCGCATTGCGTGACGCAGGCCTTGCCGGCATTTGTCGTTGGCGGGCGCAGTTCGTAGCGTATGGTCTCGCATCCCGCTGCGAACAAAAGGCTTGCCGCCGCCAGGATTGTTGCCGCCAATTGATTCCTTGATCTCATTGTTGCCTCCATCGCCTTGCGGAAGTATGCACCCATAAGCCATGTCGGTCCGTGCGCCAGGGCACCCAAGCCCGGACAAGCGCAGGAAATGCCAAGCCCTTCCCGTGATGGGGGAGGAAAGGAAGCTTGCTCCGCGGCAGGAGTCCCTTGGCGGCGTGCTACCATGCCGCGCCCGCCATGTCTGATCCCATCCACGAAATTAAGCGCATCTTCGCCCCCGAGGGGCCGCTCGCTGTTGCCGTGGCCGGCTTTCGTCCGCGGCCGCAGCAACTGGAAATGGCGCAGCGCATAGCAAAGGCCATTGCCGGCAATCTGGCGCTGGTGGCGGAAGCCGGTACCGGCACCGGCAAGACCTTTGCCTACCTGGTGCCGGCACTACTCTCCGGTGGCAAGGTCATCGTCTCGACCGGCACCAAGACCCTGCAGGACCAGCTCTTCAACCGCGACCTGCCGACGGTGCGCGCGGCGCTCAAGGTCGGCGCCACGATCGCGCTGTTGAAGGGCCGCGCCAACTACGTTTGTCCCTATCACCTGGAACGCGCGATGAGCGCGGGGCGCCTGGCTTCGCGCGAAGAAGCGGCGCACTTGCGCAAGATCGCCCGTTTTTCCGAGCGCACCAAGACCGGCGACAAGGCCGAATGCATCGACGTGCCGGAGGATTCGGGAGCCTGGGCGCTGGCGACCTCGACGCGCGAGAACTGCCTGGGCCAGGAATGTCCGAACGTGAAGAACTGCTTCGTGCTGGCGGCACGGCAGGATGCGCTGGCGGCCGACGTGGTGGTGGTCAATCACCACCTGTTCTTCGCCGACGTGATGTTGAAGGACGAAGGCATGGGCGAACTCCTGCCGGCCTGCAACACCATCATCTTCGATGAAGCGCACCAGTTGCCCGAGGTCGCCGGCCTGTTTTTCGGCGAGAGCGTGTCGACCAGCCAGATCATCGAACTGGCGCGCGACACGAAGAACGAAGGCATTGTCACCGCCAAGGACTACCCCCCGTTGCAGGACGCGGCGCAGGCGCTGGACAAGGCCGCACGCGATCTGCGCCTGACGGTGAAAGGCGAGAACCTGCGCCTGCCGGCGGCGCGGCTCGAAGGCGAAGCCGAGTTCGGTGCCGCCTTGCAGGACCTGGCGGCTGCGGTGGCCGAACTCGGTCGCCACCTCGACACCCAGGCCGAACGTGGCGAGGGCCTCGCCAACTGCCTGCGGCGCACGCAGGAACTGGCGGCGGCGCTCAAGCGCTGGCGCAGCGGTGCGAGCGACCTCGAGGTTTCCGGCTCAGGTTTGGGAAATGAGGCGGTGGTCAAGTGGGTCGAGGTCTATTCGCAAGCGATGTCGCTGAATCTGACGCCGCTCGACATCGCGCCGATTTTCCAGCGCCAGATGGAAGGCCATCCGCGCGCCTGGATCTTCACCTCGGCCACGCTCGCCGTGGGCAGCAACTTCGCCCACTACTGCGGCGAACTGGGGCTGACTGACGCCGACACCGCGGTCTGGGGCAGCCCTTTCGACTACGAGAGGAATGCGCTGCTGTATGCGCCGACCGGCATGCCCGACCCCAACAGCGCGATGTACCAGGAAGCCGTGACGGAAGCCGCCTGGCCGGCGATACGCGCCTCCGGCGGGCGCGCCTTCGTGTTGTGCACCAGCCTGCGCGCGATGCGCCGCATCCGCGAACTGCTGCAGGAGAAACTCGCCGCCGAAGGGCTGGACCTGCCGCTGCTGATGCAGGGTGAAGGCTCGCGGACGGAACTGCTGGAGCGTTTCCGCTTCCTTGGCAACGCGATCCTGGTCGCCAGCCAGAGCTTCTGGGAGGGCGTCGATGTGCGCGGCGAGGCCTTGTCGCTGGTGGTGATCGACAAGCTGCCCTTCGCGCCGCCGGACGACCCGGTGCTCTCGGCGCGGATCGACCGGCTGCGCGCGGCAGGGCGCAATCCCTTCATGGAATACCAGTTGCCGCGCGCCGTGATCAGCATGAAGCAGGGTTCGGGGCGGCTGATCCGCGACGAGGATGACCGTGGCGTGCTGATGATCTGCGACCCGCGTCTGACCGGCAAGCCCTACGGCAAGTCCATTTGGCGCTCCTTGCCGCCGATGCGGCGCACGCGCGAGGTGGTCGAGGTCGAGGCCTTCTTCGCCGTCGTGGTGCCGGTAGAATCGCTACATGACTAGCCCTTCCAGCATCGAACGGGCCGACCGGCTGAACGCCGACTGCCATTGCGTCTCGCTCGACCGCGCCCGACTGGAGGCGGAGCTCGAACGCGTCAGCCCCGGCTTTCATGATGAAGTGATGACGGGCCGGCCGCATCTGTTCTCGGATTCGGTGGCCTTTGTCGGCGCCGAACATGTGCGGCGCATGGCGCGCCTGGTCGCGGCCGTGGAACGCGTGGTCACGCTGCCCGCCTGGCGCGAGCATGTGCTGGCCTGGGCGCCGGAGAGTGCACACCACCGCTGCGCTGCGCCGGGGGTGTTTCTCGGCTACGACTTCCACCTCGGAGCTTCCGGACCGCAACTCATCGAGATCAACACCAATGCCGGCGGCGGCCTGCTCAACGCGCTGCTGGCGCGCGCGCAGAAGGCCTGCTGCGATGACGTCGAGGCCCTGCTGCCGGGCGATCTGGCCGGCGACACGGCCGAGCATCTGTTCCTCGAGATGTTTCGCGCCGAGTGGCGGGCCTTTGGTGGGGGTGACACGCCGACGCGCATCGCCATCGTCGATGAAGCGCCGCAGACGCAGTACCTCTATCCCGAGTTCGTGCTGTTCCGGCGCCTGTTCGAGCATGCCGGGATTGCCGCCGTGATCTGCGATCCGCAGGAACTGGCGTTTCGCGATGGTGCATTGTGGCATGGCAGCGAGCGCATCGACCTGGTCTACAACCGCCTCACCGATTTCGCCCTCGACGCGCCGGCCAACGCCGCGCTGCGTGCCGCCTGGCTGACCGACGCGGCACTGATTACACCGCATCCGCAGGCCCATGCCCTGTATGCCGACAAGCGCAACCTCGTGGCGCTGTCCAACGATGCGCTGCTGGCGAAGTGGGGCGTCGATGCCGAGACCCGCGCCACGCTGGCGAACAAGATACCGCGTACCGAACTGGTGCTGGCGGAGAACGCCGACGACCTGTGGGCGCGGCGCAAACAGCTCTTTTTCAAGCCCGCCGCGGGCTATGGTTCGAAGGCGGCCTACCGCGGCGACAAGGTTACCAAACGCGTATTCGAGGAGGTGCTGGCCGGCAGCTACATCGCCCAGGCGCTGGTGCCACCGTCTTCGCGCACGCTCAAAGTCGGCGAGGCGCCGGTGGAACTCAAGCTCGACCTGCGCAACTATGTTTATATGGGACATGTCCAGCTGATTGCGGCGCGCCTGTGGCAGGGTCAGACCACCAATTTCCGCACCCCCGGCGGCGGTTTCGCGCCGGTGCTGACGGTGCCGCAGGGCGAGTCATGAAAGTCTTCGGCCTTGCCGGCTACTCCGGCTCAGGAAAGACCACGCTGCTCGAGGACCTGATTCCGCGGCTCAGAGCGGCGGGCTTGCGCGTTTCGCTGATCAAGCACGCGCACCATCGTTTCGACATCGACCAGCCGGGCAAGGATTCCTACCGCCTGCGCGAAGCCGGCTGCTCCGAGGTGCTGCTGGTGTCCGATCATCGCTGGGTGCTGATGCATGAACTGCGCGGCGAGCCGGAGCCTTCGCTGGATGAGCAGATCGCGCGCTTTTCAGAGTGCGACCTGGTGCTGGTCGAAGGCTTCAAGCACACGCCCATCCCCAAGCTGGAAGTGCATCGGCCGTCGGTCGGCAAACCGCTGATCGCGGGCAGCGGGGTGGAAACCATCGTCGCCGTGGCGTCCGACGAGCCGGAGGCGGTGGCGCGGCAGACCGGGCTGCCGACCGGGTTGCCAATACTCGACCTCAACGATCGCGACGCCATCGCCGATTTCATTCTGCGTCACCAAGGGTTTCGCTGATGCGTCCCGAACTTGTTCTTCCCCCTTCAATAGGCGAAATGGCAAGGTTTGCTCTCCCCCTTGCGATGCTATCGTATGCACACAAGTCGAAGCCGGAAACTCCTCCCCCTTCAAGGGGGAGGTTGGGAGGGGGATGGGGGAAGAAAGATACGGGCAAATTCAATCTATTGGAAATGACGAATGAATGTAACCCCATCCCCACCCTAACCCTCCCCTTGAAGGGGAGGGAACTTGACGCACGTCGTTTCCTCAACATAGTCAGTTTATTGGGAAAATGTGTGCATACGCTAGCCCTTGACAGGGAGGGAGATCGGGGGCGACAGTACTTTGTGTCTCATCAGGAGGAACGTGGCGATGCTTGAATTTGAAGAGGCACTCGCCCGCCTGCTGGCAGGCGCGAACCCGGTGCGTGAAACTGAACTTGTGGCGACGCACGCGGCGGCGGGGCGGATCCTGGCGCAGGGCTTGTGCTCCGCCATAGACGTGCCGCCGCTGGACAACACTTCGATGGACGGCTACGCCTTGCGCTGCGCCGATGTCCCTGCTGCAGGCACGCAACTGATCGTCGCCCAGCGCATTCCCGCCGGCAGCGTGGGTCACGTGCTGGCAGCGGGAACGGCGGCACGCATTTTCACCGGTGCGCCCTTGCCGGCCGGTGCTGATGCCGTGGTCATGCAGGAACTGTGTGCCGTGACTGGCGACAGCCTGACGGTTAACCATGTGCCGCACCCGGGCGAATGGATTCGCCGCCGCGGCGAAGACATCGCCGCCGGAGCCGAAGTATTGGCCGCCGGTAGCCGGCTGTCGGCCGCGCATGTCGGCGTCGCTGCCTCGGTGGGCGCGGCGCAACTCACGGTGTTTCGCCGCCTGCGCGTGGCGCTGTTTTCCACCGGCGACGAACTGGCCATGCCGGGCGAGCCGCTCAAGCCCGGTGGCATCTACAACTCCAACCGCTACACGCTGCGCGCCCTGCTCGAAGGCCTTGGCTGCGTGGTCGACGACCTCGGCATCGTGCCCGATTCGCGCGATACGACCCGCGCCGCGCTGCGCGCCGCGGCCGAAGGCAACGACCTGATCCTGACCAGCGGAGGGGTGTCGGTGGGTGAAGAGGACCACGTCAAGCCTGCCGTTGAGGCAGAAGGCGCGCTGGACCTGTGGAAGATCGCGATCAAGCCGGGCAAGCCGCTGGCCTTCGGACACGTGGGAACAGGCGCCACGGCGGCGGCCTTCATCGGCCTGCCGGGCAATCCCGTTTCGAGCTTCGTCACCTTCGTCATGCTGGTGCGCCCCTTCATCCTCAAGGCGCAGGGCGCCTCGATGCTGCGGCCCCGGGCGCGCGGGCTGCAGGCGGATTTCGACTACAAGGGCGATCCGCGCCGCGAATTCCTGCGCGCCCGCATCAACGCGGAGGGCGGGCTGGAACTGTTTCCCAACCAGAGTTCCGGCGTACTGACCTCCTGCACCTGGGCCGACGGCCTGATCGACAATCCGCCCAGACACGCCATCGTCAGCGGCGACACCGTGCGTTTCCTGCCGTTTTCCGAACTGCTATAGTGAAATCATGAACGTAAGAGTACTTTTCTTTGCCGGCCTGCGCGAAGCGCTGGGCACGGGTTCGGAGTCGCTGGCCCTGCCCGACGGCATCGCCACGGTCGGTGCCTTGCGCGATCATCTGGCGGCGCGCGGCGAGTCATGGTCGGCCTTGGCAACGACGAAAAACCTGCGCTCGGCAGTCAATCAGTTGATGGTGGCGGCGGATGCGACGGTGAAGGAAGGCGACGAAGTGGCTTTCTTTCCGCCGGTGACGGGAGGCTGAAATGAGCGTCAGCGTGCAGCAAGCCGACTTCGATGTCGGCGCCGAAATGGCGGCGCTGTCGGCCGGGCGCGACGACGTCGGTGCTGTCGCCAGCTTTGTCGGCCTGGTGCGCGCCGACAAGGCGGCGGCCGCCGATGCTGGCGTTGCGCCTGCGGTGCAGGCCATGACGCTCGAACACTATCCGGGCATGACGGAAAAGGCGCTGCAGGAAATCGTCGATCAAGCCGAAAGACGCTGGGATGTTTTCGGCATACGCGTGATCCATCGTGTCGGCCGCCTGCTGCCGGGCGATCGCATCGTTATGGTGGCGGTGGCTTCGGCGCATCGCGGAGAGGCCTTCGTCGCCTGCGAGTTCATCATGGATTATCTGAAGACCCGCGCGCCTTTCTGGAAAAAGGAAGAAACGCCCGAGGGCGGCCGCTGGGTCGATGCCCGCGAGAGTGACGAGCATGCGGCCGGGCGCTGGGATTCCGGCCCGAACTGATCTGTGTCGCGAGCATCAGAACTGGTGCTGTTGATGAACTGGCCAAGCCGCAGCGTCCACTTGCTGTGGGCGGCAATCGCAGCATCAAAGTTCATGCTTCTTTCCGCTTTGGCCGCTTACAAAAAGCCCTGATCACGCGCCCTTGAAGCGATTGACGCTGGTCTGCAAACTGGTCGAGAGCACCAGCAGGCGCCGCGCCGCATCCACGGTCTGGTTCAGCGACGCCGCGGTCTGGTCCGACATTTCGACGATTTCCCCCACGCTGCCCGATATCTGCTGGGTTGCGGAACTCTGCTTCTTCAGCGCGCCGGTAATGTCGTTGACCACGGCCAGTACGCGCTTTGAACTGTCGCGTATCTGATTGATGGACTTGCCGCCCTGTTCGGTCAGGCTGACGCTCTTCGCCGCCTGGCTCACGCCCGATTCCATGCTGGCGACGGCACCGTGCGTGCCGGACTGGATGCTGCTGACGGTGCGCGCGATATCGGCGGTCGACAGCGTCGTGCGTTCCGCGAGTTTCCTGACTTCGTCCGCCACCACCGCGAAGCCGCGCCCCTGCTCACCGGCGCGGGCGGCCTCGATGGCGGCATTGAGTGCGAGCAGATTGGTCTGATCGGCGATCTCCTTGATGGTGTTCACGATCGAGGTGATCTGCGCCGACTGCTGCCCGAGTTCCTGGATTGCGATGGAAGAGGTATTCACCGCGTCCGACAGCCGGCGCATTTCCGCCGCCGCATCCTCGATCACCGTGGCGCCGTCGTCGGCCATGACGCCTGCCTGCCTTGACAGCGTGAATGCCTCGTTCGCGCTTTGCTCGACAAGGTTCATGCTGGCGGTCATTTCCATCACCGATACCGAAATCGACGAGGCCGCGTCGGACTGCTTGCCGGCGTGGGTCGACACGTCTTCGCAGGAATGCATCATGTCCTGCGAGGCGCGTCCGAGATTTTCGGCGCCTGTGACCACTTCACGAATCATGGTGCGCAAATGCACCTGCATGTCCTTCATGCCCGCCAGCAGGCTTTCGCTGTCGCCGGGACGGCACTCGATGTCGGTGCCGATGTCGCCGGCGGCGATGCGGCGCGCGACGGCTACGGCGCGACTCGGGTCGCCACCCAGGAGGCGCAGCAGATTGCGCCGCATCAGGATCAGCGGCACGGCGACGATGGCGGCGACAACCATGCCCCAGAGCAGGAACTTGATCGCTTCTTCGCGAAAGATCCGGTTCACGTCGTCGAGGTAGATGCCGCTGCCGACGATCCAGCCCCAGGGTGTGAATCCCATGACATAGGAGATCTTGGCCACCGGGTCCTGTTCGCCCGCCTTGGGCCAGTAATAATCGACGAAGCCCTTGCCGTCCTTCTTCACCACCGCGACGAACTCGTTGAACAGGTATTTGCCGTTGGGATCCTTGAGGCTCGACATGTCCTTGCCTTCGAGCTCGGGCTTGGCGGCATGCATCAAGACCTTGGGCGCCATGTCGTTGACCCAGAAGTACTCGATGTTGTCGTAGCGCATGTTGCGGATTACGGCCAGCGCACCGGCCTGCGCTGCTTCGCGGGACATCTTGCCCTCGCCTGCCGCCTTCTCGTGCTGGGCGATGACACCGTGGGCCACCTCGACCAGGTTGCGCACCTTTTCCTGGCGGTCTTTGAGCAGCAGGCTGCGCTCGGTGTAGAGCACGCCGGCGAACAGCACGATCAGGGCGATGACCGTCGCAAGTATGGTTGCGAGCAGCCTGGTGTTCAGCGACATGTTTTTATGTTCTTGCATCTCGGTCTCCTCCGGTTTGCGGGTCCGCAGCTTCAAACCGAACTGTCCGGACCGCCAAACGACCCTCATCCGGATGCTGGCAACAAACCCGTCACTACAGTAAAGCATATAACCAAAGACATAGCACAAAAAAATGTCGGTGTTTCGCCGCAAGAAAAAAAACGGCTGACCGCTTGCGCGGCCAGCCGTCAGATTGGCGGGCGCTTTGCTTACTTGCGCTTGGCGCCGGACGTGGCTTTCTTGACGGTCTCGCCGACGTTGTTCATGGCAGCGGTGGACGCCTTGCTGATCTGCTCGAATGCCTGATTGGCGGTGGCGATCGCCTGCTGGAAGGATTCCATCATGTTCGGCGTCTGGCCGGGCAGGCTCTTCATGAAGGTCTGCATGGATTCGGTCATGTCCTGCGAGCCGGAGGCCAGTTGCTCGGTGACCAGGCGGGCGAATTCGGCGCGAGCCGAGTTGCTGATCTCGGCGATCTGCTGGGCGGCGGCGACCATGCGCTGGGTGGTTTCCTGCGCGTACTGGCTGCGCAACTGCATCATCGCCTGTGGATCACGGGCACTGGTTTGTGCCTTGGCGTTCTCGACGCCGCTTTGAAACATTTCCTTGGCCAGTTCGGACTGCAGCGCCATGATGCGCTGTGAATTCTCGATCGAAAGCTGTGCCATGCGCATGGCGGCTTCCATGTTCTTGCGGTGCAACTCGCTGAATTGCTCGATCTTGGCTACCATGTTGCTTCTCCTGTGGGCTATCGAAAAGAAACAATGTACCACCAACGGCTTACAGGACTCTGACCTGGATCAATCCGTGTCATGTTTTCAGCATCGGTTGTCGCTCGACTTCGGGTGATGGATACTGGATACAACGGATGCGACAGGCTCTTCGATTAAAGGACACGTCATGAAATTTCTCGGTATCGCGCTGGTGCTGCTGGTGGCGCTGGAACATCTGTATTTTCTCTACCTCGAGATGTTCCTGTGGACTCGCCCGAAGGGGCTCAGAATCTTCGGCAACACGGCCGAGAAAGCCGAGGCGTCGAAGGTTCTCGCGGCCAATCAGGGCCTCTACAACGGCTTCCTCGCCGCCGGTTTGGTCTGGGGGTTGGTCTATCCCGGCGCTGCCGGAGTTCATATCCAGATGTTCTTCCTGGGCTGCGTGGTCGTCGCGGGGATATACGGCGGCCTCACGGTAAAAATGAGAATCATGTATCTGCAGGCAGGCCCGGCGTTGCTGGGCCTGCTGGCGCTGCTGGTGGCTTGACGCGAGGCAA
>CAMBRI010000064.1 GCA_945870205.1 Sulfuritalea hydrogenivorans sk43H
CCGTGCTGCGGAGCAGTTCAACGCAACGACCGTCTGGACTTTGTGCTGCGACCATATCAAGCAGACCATCGCCCGAATCGGGCCGTCTCAAACGCACCGATTTCTCGCAAATCATGCGAATGGAATCGGGTAACTGCCGTTTTTAGGATTAAACTGTTGGGTTCGTCAATGCTGGGGCTACTTAAGAAAGTGGACCCAAGCTTTGAAATTCGTCCAGATCGGCGCTGTACCGCCGTCAATAGCGACGGCTTCGAGGTTGATATCATTCGCCGCATGGCGGAAGACAACGATCCTCATCCCTTGCAAGTAGCAGAAAGCGAGGATGAATTCTGGGCGGTGCAGGCGCAAAACGCCGGGGTACTGTTGAACGCGCCACACTTCTCCGCCATGATTGTGTCGCCGTCGGGCTACATGGCGCGCATGCATACGGTATCGCCTGTCGTGTTTGCCAGTTTCAAGCGGTGGCTGGCCGTACAGCCAAATCGTGACGCATTGAAGAGAACGCGAGACGTGCTCCAGGCCACCCTGGTCGAACGACTTGTCACTGAATATTTACCCCAGTTGATGTCAGACGACCCGAACACGAAAGTGTCCCCTTGAACCGAAGCCATACTCTCGATGAATTCGAACGCATGACTACCCGCAAACTGATTTCCATTGTTACTCCCTGCTACAACGAAGAGGGCAACGTCGAGGAACTGCACCGTCGCATCATTGTGCAGATGGAAGCCTTCCCGCAGTACGATTTCGAACACATCTACGTTGACAACGCCTCGACCGACGGCACCGTTGCCGCCATTCGCCGCCTCGCCGGTGTTGACGCTTCCGTCAAGGCCATTGTCAATAACCGCAATTTCGGCATCATCCGTTCATCGAACCACGGCCTGCTGCAAGCGCGGGGCGATGCCATCATCAACATGGCCTCCGACATGCAGGAACCGCCGGAGCTGATCGGCGACTTCATCCGCAAATGGGAGCAGGGCTGCAAGGTCGTGGTGGGCGTCAAGCCGAACAGCCATGAAACCCCGCCGATGTTTGCCCTGCGCCGCCTGTACTACGCCACCATCGGCCGCATCGCCGATGTCACGCTGATTCCGCACTACACGGGATTTGGTCTCTACGACCGCGAGGTCATCGAAGGCCTGCGCCAGATCGACGACCCTTACCCCTACTTCCGCGGCCTGATCGCCGACATGGGTTTCGCCCATGCCGAGGTGCCCTACGTACAGCCGCTGCGCAAGCGCGGCATCACCAAGAGCAACTTCTACGCGCTGTACGACATGGCAATGCTGGGCATCACCAGCCATTCCAAGGTACCGCTGCGCCTCGCCACCATGGCCGGCTTCGGCCTGTCGGCCATC
This sequence comes from Sulfuritalea hydrogenivorans sk43H, assembly GCA_945870205.1. Taxonomy (GTDB): domain Bacteria; phylum Pseudomonadota; class Gammaproteobacteria; order Burkholderiales; family Rhodocyclaceae; genus Sulfuritalea; species Sulfuritalea hydrogenivorans_A. The sequence continues at coordinate 1,362 of CAMBRI010000064.1, forward strand.
AGCCTGCTGATCGCCCTGGGTTACCTTGTGTTCAAACTAGTTCGCTGGGAACAAATGTCGTTTGGCATGGCACCCATCCTGATCGGATTTTTCTTTTTCGCCTCGGTGCAACTGTTCTTCATAGGACTGTTGGGTGAATACATTCTCCAGATTCATACCCAGGTACAAAGGCGGCCGCTGGTGATGGAGCGCGAGAGAATCAACTTCGGCCCGCAAATTGATCAGTCGGATTCCTGATCCATGGCACCCATCCGCTCGATGAACCCCGCATGGAAGAAGGCCCCCGTTCGTATTCTTGTCGTGGTTGCCCGGCAAACAAGAATGGCCTCGTATCAACTGCCCGTTGGCATAGGCTATGTTTCCGCAAGCCTGAAGCGTGCGGGCTTCGATGTCATGGTACTGAATCCGAACCATGCACTTGAGGATCTGGAGGTATTGCTGGAGCGGGCCATCCTTGATTTTGCGCCGCACGTGATTGCCACCGGAGGAATGGCATTCCATTTGAAGCAGGTACGCGAAATCGCGTCAATTTCCCGCCGCCTGTCGCCGCATTCCGCGATCGTGATCGGTGGTGTCCTGGTGACCAACCAGCCCGAAGTGGCGATGGCCGCCATTCCCGAGGCCGACATTGGCGTCATCGGCGAGGGAGAGGAAACCATGGTTGAACTGGTCGCCGCAATCGCAACAGGCGCCAGTCTGGATTCCACACGAGGTCTGATTTATCGCGATGCGGGTTCGGGGAAGCTGAGGCGGACGTTTCCACGCCCACCGCACGAAGATCTTGATCCTCTGCCCTGGATTGACTTTGATGGACTTGGACTCGACGTCTATGCGGGACTCCATCGCCCAGGGGAAATGGCACCCGGTTTGATCATTGATCCGGGTGCCAGAGTCATGCCTTTCCTGACCAGCCGCGGCTGTCCTTTTGCGTGTACCTTCTGTTGTCACGAGGCCGCCGGACGACGGTACCGGAGGCGGTCAATGGATGATGTGTTTGCCGAACTTGAGCACAACATCGATCGCTTCGGAATCAATACGCTTGCCATCTACGACGACTTGTTCTGCCTCAAGCGCCAGCACCTTGAAGAATTCTGCTTGAGAATCCGGCCTCTGGATTTGCGCTGGCAATGCTCGATCCGTGTCGAACAGGTCAATCCACAATCGCTGAAGCTGATGCGTGAGAGCGGCTGCACCTGCATCAGCTTTGGCGTGGAGAGCATGAGTCCAACAGTACTGGAAAGCATGCAAAAGAAGACCACCCGCGAAGCTATCGACCAGGCGCTGGGACAAATGTACGAGTCGAAAATCACGGTATGGGCCAATCTGATATTCGGCGATCCGGCTGAAACAATGAACACGGCGATGGAATCACTGGACTGGTGGCAGGAGAACAATCGCTACGACCTGCGCACCGCCTTTGTCGGTTATCACCCCGGCTCAAGAATTTACGACGATGCGCTGCGCAAGGGATTGATTGGCGATCCGGTCAGCTTTCTGCTCGCTGACCGTGCGGAACTTAACGGCACGAGCATGTCCGATGACGACTATGCCGAACTCAGGGCAATTGTGCAGCACGTCCTGGTCGCGTTCGGCTACTGCGGTCGTATTCTCGAGCTGATTTCGACCAAGGAAGGTGCCCGCCGCATGACCACAATCTGCCCGCATTGCTCGGCGGAAAACACTTACCTGAATCCGGGTCTGAATAAATCCATCGTAAACCGAATTTCCTGCATCTACTGCAATCAGTTGTATCGACTGCCGGTCGTTTTCCGCCCAATGCAAAGCGATGAACTGGCCAGGCTGGCGGATGAAATAAATGCATTGATAGATACCGGCGCCGAAGCAACGACCGATGACGAAACGAAGGATAATGCGAATCGCATCTATTCTGCCGCCATACGGGCGCTGGAACTCGACAAGTCGCAGGAGGATCTATGGGCCGTGGCAATAGAGGCTTCGGACATCCTGGGCAAACCCGCTCAAGCCATCGACTTGCTTGGAAAGGCCATTCGGGCCATCCCATTTCAACCGCTATTATTCGACCAGATGCAGGCACGTCTGATTGACCTGGGCGAGCCGGGATGGGCCGACAGATTTGCCAGGCAAGCGGCCCACCTCAGGTCAGTTGGCATTCTGGCACCCGCTCACTACTCGTGACATGGAAAAGGGGCAACGACACGTGGCTAAAGGAGACTCAGACGTCGAATCCGAGGACACCCTGGAGAAATCGCAGCCAAGCCAGTTCGAGATTGAAACACTCGTGGCTCTTTTCGAGCAGGAGCGGTACGATGAACTGGTCGCGCTTGCCCGGATCATGACCGTGAAGTTCCCCCGGCACGCCGTCGGATGGAAGGCGTTGGGTGTGGCATTTCTTCAAATGGGCAGAAGCGCGGAGGCCCTGGCCCCCATGCGGCAAGCCGTTGCGCTATCGCCGAACGACGCCGAGGGACATGGCAACCTGGGTGACATTCTTAATGCATTGGGACTGCCCGATGAGGCCGAGGCAAGCTGCCACAGGGCACTGGAAATTGATCCGGACAACACCCACGCCCTCAACAATCTGGCCAATGCACTGCAAACATTGGGCCGACTTGATGAGGCCGTGGCCAGTTTCCAGAGGGCGCTGCAAATCAGGCCCGACGACCCGGAGATGCACAGCAACCTTGCGCAGGTCTTTTGCGATCAGGGCAGATACAGTGATGCTCTGGCGCATTTCAGAAAGGCATTGGATATTTCGCCCAACCTGATCAATGCTCATCAGGGAATTCACAGCCTGCTGACGCGCCTGGTCCCACAGTGGCATGTTCCGATGATGAACGAGCAGAAGCGGAATGAGGCCTACCTTTCCGCACTCACGTCCGCTGTCACGCCTGACACCGACATTTTTGAAATCGGGACCGGATCGGGGCTTCTGGCGATGATGGCCGCCAGGCTTGGCGCCAAGCGGGTGACGACATGTGAGGCGGTCCCCATCATTGCCGAGACGGCGCGACGCATCATCTCTGAAAACGGTTACGAAGACTCGATCAGAGTCATTGCCAAGCGGTCCGATGCCATCGAGATCGGCGACGACCTGCCGTACAAGGCCGACATCCTTGTTTCGGAGATATTCTCCAGCGAACTCATCGGAGAGCATGTGCTGCCTTGCATGGAAGACGCAAAGAGCAGACTGTTGAAACCTTCGGGCAGGGTCATCCCCTCCGCCGGAAGCATCATGATCGCGCTGTTTGGCGGCGACGACATCAGGCGCAACGTGGTTGCCGATGATTCCCTCGGGTTCAGCCTGCAGCACTTCAATGCGATCGTTTCAAAGAAAAGCATGATTGCGAGAAGTGACTTGTCCATTGAACTTCTGACTGACGATATCGAAGCATTCCGTTTCGAGTTTGAGCGTGACTCATTTTTTCCTGGCCAGACCGTTAGACTGAACATCCCTGTCACCACTTCCGGCAGTTGCTATGGAATCATTCAATGGATTCGACTGCAACTGGATGACCATGCCGTATTTGAAAACCATCCAGCGGAAAAGTCCCGGGTATCGAATTGGCAACAGGTGATCTATGTATCCCCGCAACCCCTTGAGGTCGAATGTGGCCAGGTCGCGGTTGTTACTGCTTCGCATGACAGGAATTTGCCGTGGTTTTTTCTCGAAGGAATCATTCCGGCCGCCGCCCCGCAATTTCGGAGAGACGGCTGAATCCGTGTCTCCTCACTACCTAGCGTGATGACGCGTCTGCCGGATCCGCTGGCCGCCGCTGCACTGGCTTATCTTGCGGCGCCATCCCTGATCTTCCTGCTCGGCTGGCTACGGCTGCCGTCGGGTCTGGCAGCCTCAATCCTGCTATTGATCGCACTGTATCAACTGGCAAGGCAGTTGCCATCACGAGTGTCGCCGCATTCCCGCCTGGCATTTTTCTTCCTGCTGGCTCTTGCCCTGACATGGACCGCCTTCAGCGGCGCCGGGCATTTCTTCTACGCCAATACCGACTGGCGGACTCGGGATACGGTTTATGCCGACCTGATCCTGTCCGCCTGGCCGCCCGGCTACGGTCTGCGCGATGGCGCGCCACTGGTGCTGCGAACGGCCATGGGCTACTTCCTGCCGCCAGCCTTATTGGCAACACTGACAGGCATCGAGTTTGCTTCGACGATACTGTTTGGCTGGACGGCACTCGGCGTGGCACTGTTTCTGCTGCTGCTTCCATTGCCGAAAAATCCCGGTTGGCGGCTGGTCCTCCTCTCCTTGCTGGTCGTGTTTTTCAGCGGCATGGATTATCCCGCCATTGTCCTGATTCACGGACACCTCCCGATGTTTCCCCTGCCTTTGGAGTGGTGGCGGCAATGGACTTACACCTCGCTCACCGGGCAATTGTTCTGGGCGCCCAACCATGCGCTGGCCCTCTGGTTGGGTACGGCACTTTTCTTCCGCCATCGCGCCGATCCGGCGTTAGCCACACTGGGTTTGGTGCTGTTGCCTTTGTTGCTGCTATGGACTCCGTTTGCCGTCGTCGGACTGCTGCCCTGGTTCCTGTGGGGCATTTCCCGGGTTTGTCCTTCTGCGCGGTCAGTCCTGAAAAACGCGACGCCGGCACAATGGCTCTTCGCCGCAATGCTGACCGTCATCACCGCCGGACTGTTCAGCCGGCCTGGAGTGTCCGCTGCGCTGGCGTTGTCGGATCCGGCCGGAAGCGCCGCCACAACAAAGAATGCGGGAATAGATATGGCCCTGATTGCAAGCTATGTCCAGTTTGTCGCCTTCGAGTTCGGGTTACTGGCCCTGCTGCTGCGTCCTCGCCATGCGGAGGCAAAACAGATGTTGGCCATTGCGGCCGGCATGCTGCTGCTGCTGCCGATGATCCGCTTTGGCCCCTCCAACGACTGGCTGCTACGGGTATCGACGCCCAGCCTGCTGATCCTGATGCTGCTCACGCTTGCCGAGTTCGATGTGCCGCAACAGGAAGTCCGTCGCTCACTACGCCTGATCGCCCTGATCGGGGTTCTGACGCTCGGCGCCATAACTCCCTTCTTCGAGTTTGCCCGCGCTGTCCTGTGGCCGCGCACCCCGCCCAACTACAGCCAAAGCCTGATCGAGCAACAAGAGGGCTTCTTCGCGCCGCACTACTTCGGCGGCATGGATCTCGCTGTGCTGCAGGCCCTTTTCAGACCGCCGTCGCCGGTGCCGAGGGCGGCTGAGCGGCAGATACTGCCGCCGCCTTCAATGCGTCGTCCGCCATCCTGAAGTAGAGGTCCTCCAGGTCGCGGGCAAATCGCTTCATGTCGAACAACGGGGCCATCTTCCGCGTCGCAACCAGCCGCTCTCGCAAGCCGGCCAGCCTCGATCGATCGCGATACAACTCCAGCACCAGGCGCGCATACCCCGCATCGTCGACCGCAATCAACTCAGGCAGCCCGGCCGCGGTCAGCAGGCTTGCGCCAACCCGCGCAGCAAACGAATCGCCCAGCTTGGCCACCAACGGTACACCGACCCATAGGGCATCAGCGCCGGTCGAGTGAGAGTTGTAGGGAGACGTATCCAGTGCCAGATCGGCCAGTTGCAGACGAGCCAGATGCTCCTCCTGCGAATCGACTCGCGAAGCCAGAACCAGACGCTTCGCGTCGATTCCACGCCGCTCCACTTCATGCCGGAGATTTGCCGCCACCGCGTCATTGTGGTGCGGCAGCCACAACACGGCATCCGGCATTTCGGCCAGCAGGCTGCACCACAGGTCAAACAAGGGTGGATTGAATTTGTAGCTGTTGTTGAGAGAACAAAGGACAAAGGCGTCCGCCGGCAAACCCTGACTTTGCTTGGTCGGCGACGGCCCGATGACGCGGGTGCTGTCGAGCGGCATGCAGCTATGCGGCATGTGCGCTATCGCTTCGATATAGGCGTCCTGTACGGAATGAGGCATCGCTACCGGATCGCCGATCAGGTAGTCCGCCAGCTTTGGATGTCCCAGCGTACCGGCATAACCCAGCCAGTTCACCTGGATCGGGGCGCAGCGAATAGCCAATGCCTCAACCCTTCCGTTTGCAGTCCATCCGGTCAGATCCACCAGAATGTCAATGCCATCGTCCCGAATGCGCTGTGCCGTGGCATGCACCGACGTGGGTGCCACATCCACAAAATGCTCGAATGCCTGCTCCAGGCGCCGGCGCATGGCGCTGCCATCCGATTCATTAGTGGAATAGCCGAATACCTCGACCCGGCTTCTGTCGTGTCGCTCGATCACTTCTGCAATCGCAGAACCCACGGCATGGTCGCGGAAGTCGCCGGACATATAGGCAATCCGCAAACGCCGCGACGATGGCAGCCAATTCAATGACAAAGGATTGGGCGCTTCGAGATACCCCTGAGAAATCGTCTCTGCTGCGTAGTTCCTCGCAATCGCCGCATGATCCTGTTCGCTGATACCGGGCATGGGCAATGCGAGGCCCGCATTGCCCATAGGCAGGCGAAAGTCCGCCGATACCTGTCGAAGTTTCGAAATACCATCCATGACTTCCGCCCAATCGCAACGACGGAGATCAATGTGAATGAGCCCGCAAAGCAGGCTGGGATCATCTGGCTGGCTGGTGCGCAATGCCCGGCAGCAGGCTGACGCTTCATCCCAGCGCTGGCCGTTGATCAGTGCCGGCACCAGGATATGCATCGCTTCAACATAGTCGCCCGGATGAGTCTCGATGGCCCTCAATAGCGCCACAACGGCCTCGGTCCAGCGCCCCATGCGAAACCATGCATAGCCCAGGTTCTTGTGAATTTCAGGATCCTGCGGCGAGAGACGCGAAGCCTCACTAAAACTGAAGATCGACTCATCCCAACGCATCAGCATGGAAAGGGCGATGCCGCGATTGTTGTGCAGTTCGCCATCGGCCGGCGTCAGGCGCAAGGCCTGGTCGGCAATCCGCAACACCTCTTCGTCGCTCCCGCCAAGCGCCACCAAAGCGAAGGAAAGCGCCTTCAGCGCCAGAGCGTGCCGCCCATTGCGCGCAAGAATGCCTCGCGCGGTTTTCTCCACCTCGGCATAGCGCCGGGTCTCGACCAGGCGCATCAGATTGGCCGTATCCTGATCAGCGGCGCCCCGGACCGACCCGCCCTTGCCAATAACCTTCATGGCGACCCCTACTTGATGACAATCAGGTTGAGTGAAATCCGCTGGCCGGAAACCACGAGTTCGCTGGTGTCGTGGAACAGGCCGAACGACTCGACATGCTCGACACTGGTAAACCCGACATCCTTCAGGTAATCCACGAGGAAGTCAAAATTGAGGCCGATCCGATGCAGATCATGCGGAGTGTCCTGTGCGCCGTACATCATCCGCATGATTTGGAACTTCTCCGCTGTACTCAGGGCTGGGCTGGCGAACAGCCAGACCAGCGTATCGAGGTCCGGCACCGAAATATACAAAGTTCCGCCCGGCGCGAGCATGCGGTGCATGCCATTCAATGCCGACAGGATGTCATGCGGGGCTAGGTGCTCGAGTACATGAGAAGCATAGATTTCCACGCAACTTTCGTCGGCAAATGCTGACAACTCCCGAATATCGCCGACGAAATCGACCCCTTCGCGGGATTCGGCATCCAGTATCTTCCATCCTTCCCGTGCTTCCCAGCCGCCAATATGCAGATGCAAGAGTTCCTCGCCGGCAACCGGCGCCTCGGTCTCGACCGGCAGATCTTCTGCAAAGCGGCGGCAGTGGTGCGTCCACATCCCGCGCAGGGCCATCCCGATATCATGTCCTGTCGCCAAACTGTCCATCAGCGGACTGCCGCGCATCCGCTCGCGCATCCCGTGCCTCAACTCTGCCAGCCGATCGGGGGCCTCTGCGAGTTCCCGTGCTATCCGCCGGTAATCTTCGCCGTCTCTCGCGATCAGTTCCGGGAGACCCAGATTGTTGAGCAGACTTTCTCCAACCCGTGCTGAATGGCGGTCTCCCTTCAGGGCGATAACCGGCACCCCCATCCAGAGCGCTTCGCAGGTGGTGGTCGTGCCGTTGAACGGGAAGGTGTCGAGCGCCATGTCGATCAGGGAATACAAGCCGAGATGGTCTTTCAGGTCGCCGACCTGCCCATGGACCTCGACACGCGCCGGATCAATGCCGCAAGCAATAAACCGGTCCAGCAAGCCCTGCCGGCTCGCCTCGTCTCCAGTACCTTGAACCGATTTCAGCACCAGACGGGAATCAGGAATATCGCTCAGCAAACCCACCCAGAGCTTCAGGCATTCATCGGATATCTTGATACGATTGTTGAAGGAACCGAGGGTCACGAATCCATTCTTCAGTATCGGCGGATCAGAAACTTGAGGGGACTCCAGCGGCGCCGAGTAGCACAGAAAGGAAGCCGGCAGGCGCCACAAGGTTTCCGAGTGAAACTCGTCGCCATCCCCTTCGGGGTCTGCCCATTGGTCGGTCAGGCGATAGTCCATGCAATCGAGGCCGGTCGTGTTCGGGTAACCAAGGTAGGTCACTTGCACCGGCGCCGCGCGCCGGCCGAACAGCATCATTCGATTGCCGCCAGTCAAGCCCGCCAGGTCAACCAGCACATCAATCCGATCCTCCCGGATCTGATCGAATACGGCGTCGTCCGTTTTCGAAAATATGTCACGCCACCGGTGAAACATCGGCTTCACTGATGCGCTGACCTCGTCCTCGGCATGGTAGTCAAAATAGGCGAACAACTGAAATTCCTTGTGGTCGAGATGTTGCAGCCCACCCCGAACAAAATAGCCCACCGAATGACGCCTGAAGTCGGGTGAAACAAACCCGACCCGCAAACGCCGGGTTGGATCGGGTCGCTGTGTAGCGGACATTCCGGTCTTGACCGGACCGAGTTTCTCGCGAACCCAGCGTCCAAATTCGCCATGGCGCTGCCAGACCGTCTCGCGCGGCAATGCCTGATAATTGGTCCAGAATGCCCGATAGCATCTCGAACGCGGATCGTCGGACGCAGACATAGCCATAACAAAGGCCACATCGGCCTCTTCATGGCGACCAAGCGCCTGCAACCCATTGCCAAGCGAAAGCCACGGCGACACAGCCTTGGGGTCAATGTCGGTGGCCCGACGCAACTCGGCCAGGCTTTCGCCGATGCGCCCGAGCTTTTCCAGCGCACGCCCGCTATATTCAATTGCCAGGGCCGAATCCGGCTTCAACGCGCATGCCCGCCGCGCGAAGTAGAGCGATTCCATATGGCGCGAGGCGATGAACAAAATCCTGGACAGATTTACGTGAGCCTCGAAATAGTCGGGATTTTCTGCCAATGCATTGCGATAGCAGCGTTCGGCCTCGTCCCAGTCGCCGCGACCAAACAGCAGAACACCCAGGTTGCCGAATGCCTCGACATACACAGGGTCCAACCGCAACGCCTCGCGATAGGATTTCTCCGCCTCGTCTCGCCGACCCAGTCTGTCGTAAGCCGTGGCAAGCTTGAAGTGGCCTTTGGCAAAGTCAGGCGCCGCAACCACCATCGCAAGATAAGCGTCGATTGCGCCATTCGCATCGCCCGAATCGCGCAACGCATCGCCTTTCGCCAGCAAATCTTTCAGTTCTTCCTGATTCATGAGTCGCGCACCCGTCGAGTCTAGCCGTGACCCACGGCATGCATAAAGGCTGATTCAAGCGATAGCGTCGGCTTCACCTCGATCAGGACATGCCCACCATGCCTGAGCTGGTCCAGACACTGCCAGAGTTTCGCGCGGGGTACCTCGATTACCCATTGCCCGGACGATTCTGCATGCCAGCCGTCCAGGGGAACCGTCCCTTTCGAACGAACGATGACGACATCTTCAGCACCCACCAGTTCGCCGGGAGAGCGCACCGAGCGAAGCTTCCCCTGGTGGATCAGGCCGAAGCGATCCGCGAGACGTTCGACGTCGTGCAGGACATGCGACGTAAAGAACAGAGTTCCGCCCTGTCCCTTGTATTCCGCCAGCAGATCGACCACTTCATGACGACCGATAGGATCTAGCCCCGACAAGGGTTCGTCGAGAATCAGCAGGCGCGGACTGATGCACATCGCCTGGGCCAGGACAACACGCTGGGTCATGCCCTTCGAGAAGGAGCGAATCGGAGACTTTGCCACATCGGCAAGGCCCAGTCGCGCCAGCCATTCCATCGCGCGCCCGCGCACCGAATCAACGGCGGTGCGATGCAGGCGCAAGCTCATTTCCAGAATTTCGAGCGGCGTCAGATAGTCGTAGAGGCAGGGATTTTCCGGGACATAGCCAACCCCTCGCCGCGCCTTCGGTCGCATCGCATCTTCACCGAATAGCCGAACCGTTCCCGTAGTCGGCCTGGCCAGCCCGATCAGTATGCGAATCGTGCTGCTTTTTCCGGCGCCGTTCGGCCCGACAAAACCGAAAGCCTCACCCTCGGCAATTTCCAGGGAAATGCCATCTACCGCCCGAACCTGGCGCCGCAGTACCCCTTTTGCATAAACCTTCTCCAGGTCGCGAACTTCAATGGCCAACATCAGCGACCACCCGCCGGATTGGGTACACGAAAAATCGGCTCCCCGGCAGAATCCACGGCGAAGCCCGTGCCAAAGGGGTCAACCGGAAGCTTGTCGATCAGTTTCGCGTCGATCAAGTCCTCAATCCTCGTCATGGGACGGCCGGTGGTGTCCCGGAACTTCTGCGCCAGATTCTTCAGGCGATCAAGCTGCACCAGACGTTCCGCGCGCATCTTGAGATAGCGCCGAAACCCTCCAGGCGGAGCGTTTGCCGCCATGGTCCCGACCAGTCGCGCCGCATCGCCGGTGCGGTAGCCGCTTTCTATCCACTTCGCGGCAAGACTCTGCAAAGCCCACTGCTCCTGCACGTCCTTGGCCCGCGGGACCCCTTCGAGCAATGCTGCGGCGCCAGCGGCGGGGTTCTGTTCAAAGTGGTAAAGGTTGAAACCATAGTAAAACAGCGGCGACCAGTCGTGCGGCCGGGCATCCGCCGCGCGGCGCAGCACGTACTGGGCGGCGGGTATCAACTGCGGCTGCGACAGAATGGCGACGGCAATATAGTAATTGTCCTCATGAGCAGGATTGAGCCAGGAGACATCCTTCTGCAGTTGGGCCTGAGTAAGAAATTCATCCGGCTTCATGCGAAAAGTATCCGCCACCAGAACCCTGATTCCCGCCATGTTGGCCGCCAGATGGCGGTCACCGCCAGCCATCAGCACCTGGGCGGCCAGTGGCAGGCGAATCGACAGTTCAGGCCCGTGGGCAATCAGATGCTGCCCGGAAAGCATTTTCACCGCCAGCAGATAAGCCAGCACCGCAGGCACCATCATTGCCATCGGGCCCATCGAGCGAAGCCACGTGGAGCGCATTGTCAGCCAAACTCCCTGCGTTCCAGCACCCGCCAGCCAAGCGCCAGCACGATCACCACGTAGGCCACGGCCATCAGCACCGGCCAGACAATCAGTTCGGCCGATGGAACCACCCCGTAAAGGGGCCAGTTCCGCCAATCCAGACGCGACAGGTCGGGGATCAGCCAGCGCACGGCCTCAACCCGCCCCCCCCACTCGCCCGCGAACGCGGTGTCGCCGTCGGCGCCTCGCGCCAGATAATCGAAGGCCGGTCCCAATGCCTTGCCGGCGATGGCAAATGCGGCGCCGACCAGCAGTGGCAGCACAGCTACCGTCGAAACGGTAGCGACGGCCATGGCAACGGCAGCGACGACACCGACATCGATCAACATCCCGGCGACCGTCACCCAATATGGCAGACCGAGACCGACGCTGAACTCCTGGTCGAAATTCGGGCTGGAAAGCACTACGGCCAACAACAGGCACAGCGCCAGAATGCCCGTGGCCACGAAAACCAGTCCAAGGACAGCAAAATAGCGGCCGAAAAGAAATGCGGCGCGTGAAACGGGATACGACAGGGACTGCAGAATTATCTTGCGATCGATCTCGCGTGAGACCAGATCCTGGACCCAGAACAGGCTCAACAGAATCAGCGTGAAGCGCGCGCCGGATAAGCCTACGTCCAGCGCCACCGTGCGCGGCTGACGTGGCGAAAAGCTGGCGGCGAGATAGGCGACGGCCACCAAGGCGAGGCCCAGGACAAAGACTATTTGGACACTGCGACCCCGAATCCCTGATCGCAAGCCGGAAACAATGAATTCAATCATCGGCAGACACGCACATGTCAAACGGGCGCACCGAATGGTACGCCCGCCGAATACTTCGAATATGGCAAAAACCTACGCCTGCATCAGCCCGACGTAAGGTTCGTGGCGATGGTGGCTGCGGCAGCGGCATCTGCCGCCGTACACGCCACGCACGTTACCGAACTTGTCACCGAGCCGCCTGCCGATGAACCCATGAACGAGCGCGATCCCTTGGCAGATGCGGAGCCGACGCGGAAATAGGTCACTCCATTGTCGGCCTTCAGAAAAACATTGGCCGAACACTTGGGTGTAAACGCAGTCCTCGCGAAGTCAGTTCCTGACACAATTCCCGGATTGGCTGTAGCCGCCGCGGCCGGCGATACTCCCGTACAAATAGCCGTCGCATTGGCATGACCCGAAGCGATTGCTCCCGCTGCCACTACAGATGCCAGAATAATCTTCTTCATAAATTTCTCCTATTACTCGTGTCGAGTTAGTTTGTCGAATTGGCGATAGCCTGCGTCAACACATTCTTGGCATCCGACTGAGCAGCCTTGTCTTCGCCCTTCTTCGTATACTCGCTGAACTGCGGAATCGCGATGGCGGCCAGGATGCCGATAATGGCAACCACGATCATCAGCTCAATCAGGGTAAATCCCTTTTGGAACGTCTTCATGCACTTCTCCTTTCGAAAGAGCCCAAGCCAGCTTGGGTGACAAAAACAAAGCAGGAAAGATGCCACGTACTCTGACAATCATCTACCGAAGCGGGTGCGTGTGGTCGCAACCTATGCCTCTCGATAACCGGAGCAGAAATTCCTGCCGGTACTGCCTAAATACGTCAGTCTACGCCTATTTCCGTCACCCATCAGCTCATTCGGCCGCAATTCCGGCCAGGACGGATTCAAAATCCCGCGCAAAACGCGGCATGTCAAACAATGGGCTAGATTCGAGATTTTCGCGTAGCCTGGACTTCATCGCCGCTCGGCCTGGCCGGTCATTTGCCAGGGAGATGGATATCTCGGCATATTCGCCGAGATCGCTTGCAACCAGTTCTGGTAGTCCCGCGACCATGATTGCAGCCGCGGCCACGCGCGATGCCATGGATTCCCCCACCAGCGTTACCAGCGGTACCGAGGCGCTCAGGATATCCAGTGCGGTCGAGTGGCAGGAGTACGGATAGGTGTCCAATGCAATATCAGCGGCCTGCAGTCGAGCAATGTGATTTGCTTTTGTGCTTGCCCATTCCGCGAAAATTAGTCTTGACGGAGATATCCCTCTCGAAACAGCCTCTTCGGCCAGATTTTGTCGCGCGGCCCGTCCGATCCCTCCCATCCACAGCACGCTTCCGGGAACGGCTGCCAGTATCGAGCACCACGTATCGAACAGGGGTGGGTTGATCTTGTATGGCGTGGCAAAGGAACAAAACACCACCGCGTCCGGCGGCAAACCCAACTGTAGTCTCGATGGCGCCATTGCTGCCGGAACGCGCGGAGTGCAAAGCACGAAATTCGGAAGGCAGACGATACGTTCGGCAAAATCACCGGCGCGTTCCGGCGGGGTCGTGAATGGATCTCCGATCAGGAAATCTGCGAGGCCCTCGACCCCCAATGTTCCCGGATAGCCGAGCCAAGTCGCTTGCACGGGCGCAGGGCGCGAGGCGAGTATTCCCAACCGGGTTGCTCCGGTCCACCCCGTAAGGTCAATCAGGATATCGACCTGATCGGCATGCATCAGCGCGGCGGCATCCTCGTCCGAGAGCTTATCCACATCCCTGAAGCTGGCTGAACACCTTTCTATGCCTCGACGCAACTCGCTCTCGTCAGAAGGACCGAACGCATAGCAGTAAGACTCGATCTTCTTGCGGTCCAAGTGTTCCAGAAGAGGTAAAAAAATTCGCCCCACCGGGTGATCGCGAAAGTCGCAGGAGAGAAATCCTACCCGCAGTCCCGGTCGTGCGGCCGATCGCGCGCGCGCCTCCCGCTGCGACTGAGCAGTCAGACCCTCTTTGCCCCGCCCAAATGTGGCGAGCCAAAACTCTCCGGCAATCTTGCGCATCGAGCCGGGACCAACACCCGGTATCGACAAGTACGGGAGTGGATCGCCGAAAGAGCCCGAACAATAAGCAATCTGGTTCAGCAAACGGCCGACATTGGCATGCCATGACTGCCACGAGCAGTCGTGAGACTGGCAGTAGATCAATTGCGCCACAGCAAATGCATCATCAGGAAAGCGGTCCGCCAACAACCCGAACATCGTTGCAGCAGCGCCCCAACGTTGCACATCCGCCAGAACCAGACCAGCCGTCTTGAGCAGTTCCGGCTCGTGTTCTCCTGCGTGTTCAAACCACTGATCGAACGCAGACGCCGCTTCATCATTGCTTCCCAGTCTGGTCAAAACAACGGCCAAGTGCTGCCAGACCTCGGCATCCGTCGGACTCAATGTTGAAGCACGGGAAAAGGCATCCCGCGCCAGGACAAAGTTGCCGCGTGCCGCTTCGGCCAAACCCATGTTGTTCCAGCCGCTGGGCAAATTCGGTGACACTTCGGTTGCTCTGCGCGCAAACTGACTTCCAGCGGCATATCGGCCACACAGGCAAAGCGTATTTGAAAGGTTGCTCAGCAACTCTGCATTATCGATATTGGACCGATACGCGAGAATCAGACGTCTTGCGGCTTCCCTAAAATTGCCCGACTCTGCCGCGATGAGGCCTCGCAGATGCTGTGCATCGGACCAGCAGACGTCTTCCTGCCCAATGCCGTCAATCAGTTCTGCCGCCTGGTCAAGCTGACCGGTGCGCCAGAGTACCGCCGCCTGATCCAGCTTGCTCATTTAATTTGGAAGCTCGTCTATCCCGAACCCGAATCGGCTTCGGACTGAATCACTGAAGAATTTGCGCTTCATCCACCCCGTCGATCTGACCCGGGTCGAGAAACTGCTCGGCGTAACGCCGATAGACACGCTGCTTGACGAAAACGTCGAACAGGTCGGGATCGATATGGCCGTTCTTCCTGAAATTGGACATGATGGCCATCGCCTGTGACAGCTTCATGCCCTGCTTGTAGGGGCGGTCGCGGGCGGTCAGCGCTTCGAAGATGTCGGCAATGCCCATCATTCTGGCCTGCAGCGACATCTGCTCGCGGGTAAGTCCCTTGGGGTAGCCCTTGCCGTCCATGCGCTCGTGATGGCCGCCGGCATATTCGGGTACCCGGTTCAGATGCTTCGGCCATGGCAATTGCTCGAGCATCTTGATGGTGGCGACAATGTGGTGATTGATGATGTCGCGTTCCTTCAGCGTCAGGGTGCCAGCACGAATGGTCAGGTTGACCACTTCGTCGGCGGTAAGGAACTCGGTTTCGACGGAATCGACATTGCGCCACTTGTGCTGGCTGCCGATGTCGCGCACGCGCTGCAGGTCAGCGTCCTTCATGGCCTCGCCACCAACATTGGCCTTGCGCAGGAAATCACGTTCCTCGTCGAGCACCCGGACTTCTTCCTGATAGCGCTGCCAAACCTTCTCTTCCGCGACGGGCTTCACATTTACGCGCAGGGCAAGCTGCTTGCGCAGCGCGTCCAGTTCGGCATCACGCTTGAGCACTTCAAAGCGCGTGTCGATCAGATGGATGCGGTCGTACAGGGTTTGCAGCTTGGTGGCTTTGTCGACCACGTGAACCGGCGTTGTGACCTTGCCGCAATCATGCAGCAGGCCGGCTATCTTGAGCTCGTAGCGGTCGCGCTCATCCATCCTGAATGTGGCCAGGGGTCCTTCATTGGTGGCGTCGACGCCCTCGGCCAGCATCATGGTGAGGGCCGGCACGCGCTGGCAATGGCCGCCGGTATAGGGCGACTTTTCGTCGATGGCCAGGTTGATCAGATTGATGAAGGCTTCGAACAGTTCTTCAAGCTGGGTGATCAGCAGGCGGTTGGTCAGCGCAATGGCCGCCTGCGAGGCGAG
>CAMBRI010000065.1 GCA_945870205.1 Sulfuritalea hydrogenivorans sk43H
CGAGATGCGCGCCGCCGCCGAACGCCTGCTGCCGGCATTGCAAAAGGCGCTGGCGGCGCTGGCGGTCACGGTGGAAGTCGTCGCGCTGAAATCGCAGATCGGCTCCGGCTCGCTGCCGGTGGACCGCCTGCCTTCCGCCGGCTTCGCTATCCGCCCGCAAGGCAGAAAGGGCGGTGTGCTCAACCGCATCGAGGCGAGCTTGCGCGGCGTGGCCTACCCGCTGCGCCCGGTAATCGGCCGCATCGAGGATGGCGCGCTGCTGCTCGACCTGCGCTGCCTCGACAGCAGCGACGAAGAGGAATTCCGCAACACGCTGGGCGCCTTGCCAGCGGGTTGAGAAATACGGCTAAACCGGCGGTCTGCGTACCGCCCTGCCGTCAGCCGCCTCCCTAGCCGGAGGCATCCGTAAGCCGCGGTGGCTTCCGCTCCGCGGCGGTTGTTGTACCCACGGGAGATAGGATGATCCATAGTCGTTACTTTGCCTGGGCGGCCGCGCCACCGCTGATTTGCTGTCTGCTCCTGGCGCCTGCCTTTGCCGCCAGCGCCACGCCACCGCTGCTGAAACCGAACCCGCCGCAAACCATGCCGGCGGACAAGGACACACGCCTCGCGCAATTGCTGGCGCAACACAAGGGCAAGGCCGTGCTGCTCAACTTCTGGGCCACCTGGTGCGAGCCCTGCCGCGAGGAAATGCCCTCGCTGGCGCGCCTCGACGCGCGCTGGCAGGCCAGGGGGCTCACCGTGCTCACCGTCGCCGTGGCCGACAATGACAAGCGGGTGGAGGAGTTCCTCTGGGAAACTCTGCCCGACAAGCAGACCCTGCCCGTGCTGCACGACCGCGAGCAAACCATCAGCCGTGCCTGGGGCGCGCGCATGCTACCCACCACTCTCGTCCTCGACCGCCGGCATCGTATCGTCGCCCGCGGCCTGGGCGCGATCGACTGGGATGCGCCCGCCATCGACAAGCAACTCAAGACGCTAATCAACTGATTCCGGAGACCATCATGGATCGTCGTACCTTCATCAAGACCGCCGCTGTATCTGCCACCTTCGCTGCCGCCGCTGCTGCCGCACCACGCTTTGCCTTCGCCGCCGACAATGCCTTCAAGCCTGCACCCGCCGCCGGCTGGCGCGTGTTCGAAGTCACCACCCGCGTCGAACTCTCCGCCGCCAGTGGCGCCCCCCGGCTGTGGCTGCCCTTGCCTGCAGTCGAAGATGCCGCCTGGATCAAGCCCATGGGCAACCTGTGGCAGGGCAATGCCGCCGCCGTCCAGCAAGTGCGCGACCCGGTTTATGGCGCGCAGATGCTCGCCGCCACCTGGGATGCCGGCGAGCCCGCGCCGGTGCTGGAAGTGGTGAGCCGCTTCGCCACGCGCGACCGTGCCATCGACCTCGCCCAACCTGGCAAAGTCGCGCCGCTCGACGCCGCCACGCGCCGGCTCTACACCCACGCCACCGAACTGATGCCAACTGGCGGTATCGTCAGGAAAACAGCCGTCGACATCACCAAGGGCGCCAAGAGCGATATAGAGCAGGCCAGGGCGCTTTATGAATGGATCGTGGACAACACCCAGCGCGACCCGAAGACGCGCGGCTGCGGTACCGGTGACATTCGCGGCATGCTCGAATCGGGCAATCTGTCGGGCAAATGTGCCGACCTCAATGCACTCTATGTCGGCCTCGCACGTTCCATCGGTCTGCCGGCACGCGACGTGTATGGCGTGCGCGTGGCCGATTCGAAATTCGGCTACAAGAGCCTGGGCAAAGCCGGCGACATCACCAAGGCGCAGCATTGCCGCGCCGAAGTCTGGCTGGCGAACTTTGGCTGGGTGCCGGTGGACCCGGCCGATGTACGCAAGGTGGTACTGGAAGAAAAGCCGGGCCTCACTCTGAAGGACGAGGTGGTGATCGCCGCACGCACAACTCTGTTCGGTGCCTGGGAAATGAACTGGCTGGCCTACAACACCGCCCACGACATCGCGCTGCCAGGCTCGAAAGGTGCCAAAGTGCCATTCCTGATGTATCCGCAGGCCGAAAACAATTCCGGCCGCCTCGACAGCCTCGACGCCGCCGGCTTCGTGTACAAGCTGACGTCGAAGGAAATCACCACAACATGAGCGGCGCACCATGATCGCCGGCCAATGATTATTGGAACTGCTGGTCATATCGACCACGGCAAGACCACACTGGTGAAAGCGCTCACCGGCGTGGATGCTGACCGCCTGCCGGAAGAGAAGGCACGCGGCATCACGCTCGACCTCGGCTACGCCTATGCGCCCCAGGCCGATGGTTCGGTGCTCGGCTTCATCGACGTGCCGGGCCATGAAAAGCTGATCCACAACATGCTGGCCGGCGCCACCGGCATCGACTACGTGCTGCTGCTGGTGGCCGCCGACGACGGTCCGATGCCGCAGACGCGCGAACACCTCGAACTGCTGGGTCTGCTCGGTCTGAATCGGGGCGCCGTGGCGCTGACCAAATGCGACGCGGTGGACGCGGCACGCGTTGCCGCAGCGCGCGGAGAGATCGCCGCGCTGCTGGCGGGTACCGGCCTCGAAGGCAGCCCGCTGTTTGCGCTCTCGGCGACGAGGGGCGACGGTGTGGCTGAGCTGCGCGGCCATCTTGAAGCAACCGCGACGGAATATGTGCGGCGCGATACCTCGGGGCGTTTCCGCCTTGCCATCGATCGCTGTTTCACACTTTCCGGCATCGGTACCGTGGTGACCGGCACGACATTCTCTGGACGAGTCGGCGCCGGCGACACGGTGATCATTGCGCCCGCGGGCCGTGATGGATTCAAGGCGCGAGTAAAGAGTTTGCACGTGCAGGATCGCCCCGCGCAACAAGGCCAGGCCGGCGATCGCTGTGCGCTGGCGCTGACCGGCGACTTCGAGAAGAAGGACATCGAGCGCGGCATGTGGCTGGTCGATCCGCGCGCCGCGCGGCCGCTCACGCGATTCCAGGCCGAGATCCACGTCCCCGCGACGCAGACGGCGCTGAAGCACTGGACGCCGGTGCATGTGCATCTGGGCGCCACCGACCTCACCGGACGCGTCGCGCTGCTCGAAGGCGATTTGCTGGCCCCTGGCGCCACGGCGCTGGCCGAAATCCTGCTCGATCGCGAGACGCTGGCCGTGCGCGGCGACCGCTTCGTGCTGCGCGATGCTTCGGCCCAGCGCAGCATCGGCGGCGGCCGCGTACTCGACTGCTTTCCCCCTTCGCGCCACAAGCGCAGCCCGGCGCGACTGGCGCTGCTCGCGGCGCTGACGGACGACGATCCGGCGACGAGCCTGCGCCTGCTGGCGGAGCAATCCGTCGCGGGCGTCGATCTTGGCCGCTTTGCGAGCAACTGGAATCTCGCCGCCGACATGGCTGCCGCCCTCTGGCAAGCCAGCGGCCTGCGGGTGGTCGCTGCCGGCGAGCAGCAGATCGGCTTTGCCGTCGGGGGCTGGCAGGCGCTGGGCGAGCGCTTGCTGGCGGCACTGGCCACCGAGCATCAACGCGCCCCGGATATGGTCGGTGTCGAGCGCGAGCGCCTGCGTCGCCTGACCCTGCCGACCCTGGAGCGCGCCGCCTTCGATGCGCTGGTGGCCGAACTGCTTGGCACCGGACTGCTCGCAGCCTCGCGCGCCTGGCTGCATCTACCCGCACACCAGGCCAGCCTTGGTGCTGGCGACCGCGACCTGTTCGCCGTGCTGAAACCTCTGCTCGACGCCCAGGCCTGTGGTCCGCCGCGGGTGCGCGACATCGCCAGGGCATCGGGTACCGCCGAGGACGTCATACGCCAGTTGTTCCGTCGTGTGGCACGCGCCGGCGACCTCTACCCGGTCGCGCTGGACCACTACTTCACGGCGGATGCGGTGGCGCAGCTTGCTGCGATGGTTGCCGAACTCAACGCCGAAAAAGGATCGGTGCGCGCCGCCGACCTGCGCGACCGCATTGGCGGCGGTCGCAAAGTGGCGATCCACATCCTCGAATTTTTCGACCGCATCGGCTACACTCGTCGCGTGCGTGACGAACACATACTGCGCAGCAGCGGTGCGATTCATGCATGGCTGAATAATTAAAGTACAACGGAAAAGAACGTTCCCCGGTGGGGCGGCCGGTCTTCAAAACCGGCAGGGGTCGCCATGCGGTCCCTGGTGGGTTCGACTCCCGCTCTTTTCCGCCACAAATACCAAGGAAAGAGCTCATGAAACGCGTCAACATCCTGCACAGAACCACACGCGTGACTTTCCTGGCGGCCACGGTGAGTCTCCTCGCCGCTTGCGCCAGCATGGAAACCGCCGGGCCCAAAGCCACCGCCACACTCGAACCGCGCTCGGGCAGCAGCGTCAGCGGCACGGTCAGCTTTCAGGCCGTCGGCCAGAAAGTTCGCGTCGAGGCCAGCATCGCCGGACTGACGCCGGGCGAACACGGTTTCCATGTCCATGAAGTCGGCGACTGTAGTGCGGCGGATGCCAGCAGCGCCAAGGGACACTTCAACCCCTCCACAAAGGCGCACGGCCATCACGGCGGCGCCGAGCGTCATGCCGGCGACATGCCCAACCTGGTCGCCGACAGTTCGGGCAAGGCCACGCTTTCCGCCGAAATGGACCTGCTGTCCCTGACGGAAGGTCCGGCCGGCATTCTGAAGCGCAGCGTGGTGATCCATGCCGATCCCGACGACTACAAGTCCCAGCCGGCCGGCAATTCGGGCAAGCGCGTGGCCTGCGGTGTCATTCGCGCCGCTGGCGGCAGCTACTACTGACGGAGCCGATGAATCGCAGCCCTTTTAGCGGCGCCGTGCCTGATGACCTGCTTTACGATCCGAATCATGACATGTGGATTCGCCGGGAAGATGCAGAAGTAGTGATCGGCGCCACGTCCTTCGGCATTTTTCTCGCCGGCGAGATCATCGCCTTCACCGCCAAGCCGAAAGGCGCCGAGATTGAACGCGACCGCGGTCTGGGCACGGTCGAATGTGCGAAGACCGTGCTCGCCGTGCATGCCCCCTTGTCCTTCGTGCTGCTGGAAGCCAACGAAGCCGCCGAAGAGCGCCCGGCCATGCTCAATCGTGATCCCTACGTCACCGGCTGGATGGTGCGCGGACGGCCCTCAGCATGGGAGGCTGAAAGCTCGCGGTTGGTGGATGCGGTGAGCTACCGCGCCCACATCCGGCGCATTGAACCGGACGCGGAGATCGAGTGAGCATCGACCGGCACAGGAAAAAACTGGCCATTTTGCTCTGGTCGGCCACGCCCGAGCGTCCGCAACTCTGCGCCACACCCTTTGTGCATGCAACGGCAGCAGCAGCTTTCGACTGCGAAGTGGAGATTCACTTCGCAGGGCCAACCGTGCGCCTGCTGGTCGCAGGTGTCGCCGAGGGCTTGCGGCCCTGGCCCGGCGTCGACACATCGATTTACCAGATGATGCGACAGGCCACCAATCTCGGCGTCGACCTTCGTGCCTGCGCCATGGCCATGGGCGCGCTGGTCAATAAAGACGAAGCGCTGATCCCCGAATACTCCGGTACAGTCGCGGCCAGCGCCTTCGTTGCTCGAGCGCTGGATCCGGAATGGGCGACTCTGGTGTTCTGATCGCGATGCTGGACACTACCGTCACCACCTGCCCTTCCTGCAGGGCGCAGATGAGCACCCATCGCTTCGCACGCAAGCTGGGTGGTGAAGTTGTGCTCGACCTGTGCTTCCCCTGTCAGGGCATCTGGTTCGACGAATACGAGAGCCTGCAACTCGCGCCCGGCGGCGTGATCGAGTTGTTCAAACTGATTCATGCGCATGGCGACGAGCAGCGTCTGCCGCTGTCCAGCCCCTTGCATTGTCCGCGCTGCAGGGAAGGCTTGATCCAGTCGCAGGATCGCGTCAAGAGCGGGCTATTCAACTACCTGCGCTGCGGACAGCAGCACGGCCGCTTCATCACCTTCGGTCAGTTCATGATCGAGAAGGGCTTTGTGCGCCAGATCAGCCCGGCGGAGATCAAGGAAATGAAAGTGCGCGTCGCCCAGGTGCGCTGCAATTCCTGTGGCGCGCCGGTGGATATCCGCAAGGAAAGCGCCTGCGCCCATTGCCGTGCACCGATTGCCGTGCTTGACGCCGATGCCGTGGAAAAGGCGCTGTCCGGTTATTTGCATGGAAGCAAGGTGCAGGCCGCCCCGGCCGAACCGATGGAACCGGTGCTGCGCGCCGAAGCAGTGCTCCATCGTGCGCGCGAAAGAGGCCTGCGCGGCCCAGCCCGCGTTTTGGATACCGACATCGTCGACCTGCTGCAGGATGGCGTGGCCATGGTATGGAACAAGATACGTTGATGAAGGAGCAGATCACCGGCGTCATCCTCGCTGGCGGCGAGGGCCGCCGCATGGGCGGCGTCGACAAAGGTCTGCAGGATCTGGACGGCGAGCCGCTGGTCCGCCGGGTACTGACACGCCTGGCGCCGCAGGTTGGGACTGTGCTGATCAGCGCCAATCGGAATCTTTCGCACTACGCTGAACTCGGCTGCCTGGTGCTGCCCGACAGGATCACTGGTTTCGCCGGCCCGCTGGCCGGACTGCATGCAGCCCTGTCGCAGGCCATCACTCCTCTGATCCTGACCGTGCCCTGCGATTCGCCATTTCTGCCGGCCGATCTGGTGCAGCGACTGCACGCTGCGCTCGCAGCCGGCAACGCCGAACTCGCCGTGGCGCGCACCGCAGACCGGGTACACCGGGCTTTCTGCCTGACGCGGCGCCAACTGCTGCCGAAGCTTGACGCCTTCCTCTTGTCAGGCGGGCGCAAGGTGGGCCTTTGGCACGCCACACTGAACGTGGTCGAAGTCGCCTTCGGCGATGAGTCCGCCGCCTTTGACAACATCAATACGCCAGAAGAACTTGAATCGCATCACCAAACAAGCGCGCGGCAATGACGCATATGTGACAGAATCACTGTCATATCAGCCTGTTGGACCACCCGGCGAGACGGACGTCCTAGAGCGTCCGGGGTCGGTCCCCGTTGCCGCATCGCGATGTTTGCGGAATACTGCCAAATACTGCACAGACGCTCGCCACTGGTTATGCTTCAATGGCAAGCGAGAGCTAAATTTGTCTATTTTGAAACTAAGGGAGTGCATCATGGATTGGTCAATTAATAGGGCAAGGATTGGCGCCATTGCAGGCAGCCTGGGTCTTTGCGTCATGCTGATGGGCGTTTCCATACCTGGCTTTGCCGCTTCGCCCTCCGTCGCAACGGTTACGGCCACGGAAACAAGCCATCGTTTTGCCACGGTGTGGCGAATCCGCGGTGATGTCTCCGCATCGCGCAGCAACGGCAGCAACGAACGGAAATTGCGCGAAGGTGATCCGGTTTTTGTCGGCGAACGGGTGCGTGCGGCGCCGATGGCGGAAGCGGTCCTCAAGACCGATGATGCCGGCGTGGTTGCCATTCGTCCGGGCACTGAATTCATCGCCGAGCGCTTCGCTGCCGAGGACAAACCGACCGACGGTCTCACCTTGCGCCTGGTCACTGGTTCGTTGCGGGTCATCAGCGGCTGGATCGCCAAGACCAATCAGTCCGGCCACAACGTCGTCACCGCATCGGCCACCATCGGTATTCGCGGCACCGACCACGAACCCTATGTGCTGTCGACGGAACTGGCCAAGGCTACCTCCAATCCGGAGGGCACCTACGACAAGGTCAATCGTGGCGGAACCACCATCAAGGTCGGCGACAACAAGCTCGATATCGATCCGGGAAAAGTCGGCTTCGTGCGCGCGGCCAGCAAGTCCAAGGACCGTGCGTTGTTGACCATTCTGCTGCCCGTATTGCTGGACAAGGTGCCAAGCTTCTATGTGCCGGGAGAGTTTGACGCAGAACTTGACCGCTACGCACAGACCTCTGATCAGGACAGCCTGCGACAGCTGGAACAGAAGCGCAAGACTCCAAGCGCGCCACCCCTATCCGAATGCGCGCCGGTCAGCATCGCCAAGACCTGGCTGGGCCAACTCGATGGCGCCATCGTGAAGCGTGATTCAGCCGCAATCGTCGCCATGTTCGCGCCGGATACGAGCGTTCGCGCGACGGTGCGCGACAAGGACGGCAAGATGACCAGCGTGGACCTCAGCCGGGATGAAATGGTCCAGAGCACGATTGCGGCGATGAAAGGCCTCAAGGACTTCAAACAGCGGCGCATATGGACCGATGCCACACTCGGCGAGCTTTCAGCGGGCGCCGCCTGTGACCGGATCAACCTGAGGTCGGTCGTCGTCGAGCAGGGAAAGCAATCCGGGAAGCCCTACCGGTTTGAATCCCTGGAAGAGTACGTCATTGAATTGCGCGCTGGCAAATGGGTTGCGGTGAAAGCAAATACGACCCAGCAATAAGTATCGAGGGGCCGGTCTGACACTCAGCCCCGCGCGAGGTTGAATGGCAAAAAACAAGGCGGGCGAAAGCCCGCCTTGTTTTTTGTGTGGAGCGGGTGAAGGAAAACTCACTTCCCACCCCGCTACCCGAAAAGCATATGACGAATAAGGCCTTGTGAGCGGGCGACAATCGACCCTGTACTACGATTCTGTGGGATCGACTTGTGGCTTTTTACTACAACAAACTTCGCCTATCGCTTTCCCGTTTGGACGGGTACCAACTCAGTGGCTATGCAGCTTTTCCTGAAGCCAAACCTTGATCAGCGATTGATACGGTACATCCCTTGCGTTTGCTGCCGTCTTGATTGAATCAAGCAAGTGCTGAGGCAGGCGCAAAGAAATGGTTTTTGTCGTCGGCTTCAAGTTGGGTAGCACGACACGCTTAGCGTTCGTCCAGTCCTGATAATCAGCGGAGTCGTTCTTTTCCCAAAACGCCCGTTCCTCCGCCTCAGTAGTGAATTTGGGAACCGTCTTAGTTTGCTTGCTCATAAATCGTTCGCTCCTTTCGGTGCAGACTCCGTGCCGAAATCACTCGAATCAAACTGCCAGCGTGGCGCAAAGTGAAGGTGATATGCAGCAGTCGCCCCTCGTCAGTTTTGCCAAGTGCGTGAATACGCGGCTCACGTTGGCTGTGCAGTACGTCAGTCAAGAGCAGCAGCGGATCATTGAAGAATATCTGCTCTGCCTCGGCCGTAGAGACACCATGTTTCTCGTTTTTCCGAGCGTTGCCATCGTCCCACTCGAAGCCAGCGATCTTCGCCAAGTCAATCATCTGTGTATATTATGGAAATATACAACCGAATGCAAACAGAGGGTGTATTGCCAGACGCTGCCGATAACAGTTTGAGGGGGGGCTACGATACCTTCCAGTTCCCAAACGCACTGATTCCAGTGCAAGAGCGACCTGAGCGCAGATAGCTTTGCAGCCGGCAGGTCACGCACGCCGGTAGGGATACAAAACAAACGGGTAAGGTATTACTGGAGCGGGTGAAGGGAGTCGAACCCTCTTCATGAGCTTGGGAAGCTTAATAATACCGTATTTTTTACGTGTTGATCCGTGTTGAACAATGTTGATTGGCACTCAATAAAGTATTATCGATCAATACGTTACGCATCTTCCTCTGCCATTTGCGGCTTTTCGACAATTGAGTTACATTGATCCAAATTCCGAGAAATGGGTTACATAGGGCTTACATGGGAGCGACTTAACGTCATGAGCCGAGTGAGACTGACGGCAGGGCGAGTACGGGACTTCAGATGCGAACCGGGCAAGACGCAGTCCTTTTTGTGGGATACAGAAGCCCTTGGGCTTGCCGTGAGAGCAACAGCAAGTGGCGCCAAGGCCTATATCTTTCAAGGAAAGCTCAGGCGGAAAACAATTCGCATAACTATTGGCGACGTACGGACTTGGTCCATTGAGGCAGGCGACACGACTAGAAACGGCGCTCGGGAGGAAGCTCGCCGCCTCCAAGCGATTATTGACCAGAAGGTCGACCCACGGCAGCTTGAAGCTGACCGCCTTGCAGCTGCCGATGCAAAAATGCTCGCCGAGGAAACCGCAAAACAGAGTGCAGAGGATGAGGCAAGCCGTCAGTCTGTAACGATGAGGGAGGCATGGGGCTGTTATGTCGAGACCATGCGGCATACCCGTAAGGAAGGTAAGGCGATTTGGTCACCTCAATACCTTGTCGACCATCTTTATGCTATCGCCGGAAAAGACACACCCGCCCCGCTCGCATCATTGGTTGATTTGCGCCTCACTGAATTAACACCAGAGCGCATCAGCGAATGGCTCAATTTGGAGGTGGCAAAGCGTCCGACATCGACGAGTGTTGCCTTCCGAAAATTGCGCGCCTTTGTTTCGTGGTGCGGAGGGCAAAGAAACTATGCAGGACTAGTGCCTGGTTACGCCTGCACGTCCAAGGCTGTGCGCAGCCTAGTACCGACGCAGAAGGCTAAGAGCGACACCTTGCAGTGTGAGCAGCTAAAGCTGTGGTTTGCTGAAGTAGGGAAACTTCCCCCCGTGGTATCGACGTACCTGCAAGTGCTTTTGCTTACAGGGGCTCGCCGTGAGGAACTGGCTGGGCTGAAGTGGGAAACCGTCGATTTCCAGTGGAAGAGCTTGACCATTCACGACAAGGTCGAAGAACTGCGCGTCATCCCCCTAACACCCTACGTTGCGTCTTTGCTGACGGAGTTGAGGCGTATCAATAATATCGCGCCCAATATTCACCAATTGCAACGGATGAAAGAGCAGGGCAAGCCAGAATGGGCTCCTAGCCCCTGGGTGTTCTTTAGCCCTACAGCCGCGTCGGGGCGCATTCAGGGGCCGCATGTTGCGCACGCCAAGGCATTGATGACGGCTGGATTGCCACATGTTTCGCTGCACGGGTTGCGTCGTTCTTTCCGTAGCTTGGC
Organism: Sulfuritalea hydrogenivorans sk43H; assembly: GCA_945870205.1. GTDB lineage: Bacteria > Pseudomonadota > Gammaproteobacteria > Burkholderiales > Rhodocyclaceae > Sulfuritalea > Sulfuritalea hydrogenivorans_A. The sequence continues at coordinate 10,808 of CAMBRI010000065.1, forward strand.
GGAGTGGGTAGAAATCCCTGTTGGTGTGGTGGCGCAAATCATGGGGCACAAACAATCGGCAACGGCCGAAAAGCATTACACCGTGCGCCCGCTCGACTTGCTGCGCTTGTGGCATTCACGTTATGAAGCGTGGATTCTGGAGCAGGCCGGCATCGAGTCTCACGTTGAAACGAAACTGGGCTTTCGCTTGTTGCGCCATGCCACGGCATGAGGAAAATTGAGAGACAACCGTTGCCGAAAATAAAATCTGTCACGATGGTTCCATAACACAAATTTTTCGCGTAGCATAGCAACCGTTCCATCACGCAGTCAGCACTTAGTGATCGTTGAATAGGCAGCAAGTGTGTCGAAGCGAAACGCGTCGACATCATGCTTGGACCAAACGACAACTAGGGCACGTAACATGACTGCGCAAGATTGGCACGAGTTCATCATCAAATTTGCTGCGGATCAGCTTTCTGTTTCGGAAGGGCAGATCCCCAGTACCGCGTCAAAGACGCACCCCAGTCGGTTTCCTGCGCTCGAAAAAATCGCTGCGGGTCGTGACTACATCCGGACGGACGAGTTTGCAAAGATCGTCAGTCGCGAACCGCAGACAATTCGTAAGAAATACTGCCTAACCGGCTTTTGCTTCGGCGTTACGCCGACCAAATTCGGCAACAAACTCCTCTGGCCCGTTGCTGCAATTGCTGCTCTGTTAGCAGGAGAGCGGCCATGACAGACAATGTTCTCATTGGGAACCGGCGACTACCGCTCCCGCCCCGTCCGGGCCTCGAACAAGAGGCCCGGACTTCACGAAGTGACGACGACGGCTCGACGGATGGCACCAACTACGTCATCGCACAACCGCCACACCTGATTGGCTCTTTCGGACCGGTTGAGCATGGACTGATGCTTGTCACCCATTCCTGTGTTCCGCCAAACATATATGCCCGCCGTGCGGTCGAGCAGTTCGCTCAGTTTGGGAACCTGAATATCGGCGCTTTGCTTCCTTCAGGGCTGAGGTTGATTTCAGTTACGTCCGGAAATCATCGCCACCGCGAGCAGGCAAAGGCAATTAGATCGAATTCGCAGTCAGACATGACGAAGTACAGGCACATCGATTCTGGCGGACAGATCGATTGGTGTAGCGATGCAGGACTCCACACGCTGCACCCCTTTCTGGATCAGGTGAAAGGCGGGGTTGTGTCGATCGAACAGCCAAGTGCCTGCCCCATCGCGTCTAGTCACAACGCATATCTGCTTCGTATTCATATGACCGCAAAAGAAAAAGGTTGCTGGGTGATGCTGTTCGCCACCGCCTTCGGAAAGCAGGCTAGTTGGGACTATGCCGGGGTATGCGGGGAGCGGATTGAAGTAGCTTCCTGCGAACCTGAGCCAGGAGCATTCGACGGATTATCGATTGGCTATACATACCTTCGCCATCTGCACGTCTATGGCTTTGGCAAAGCCCTTTGCAGCATATTCGAGTCTGAAGGTCGGCTGGACTTTCGATACGACCCCTTCGTTGCTGCGAACTTGGAAACCAGAGTTATGTGGTTGTTGCGCCAGCAGAAGAAATCCTTGCAGGAAATTGGTTCGATTCTGAAAAGGAACGGGGCTACCGTGTATCGTCGATTGCAAGGGCTACCGCCTGCAGCGAAGCGTCCGCTAAGTCAGCGGAGAATGCAGCCGTACTTAGACATCTATGACAGGACGGAATAGGGAAGCGCAAGTAGTGCCGTTGCAGGAAAGTTGAATGCTCATGATAAAGCTGCAACTCGTGCAACAACCGCAACAACCGCAACAACCGTGGCTAGGGATCAGGGTGGGATGGTGAATTGCCATCCCACCCCCTGATCGACATCGGTCTGGGCCCGACATACTAATTTGGAGGCAGAACACATGCCAACTATATGAAAGCGCGCCACACCATGAATGCCCCGCACAACAAAACCAACGCTGCGCCCCGAACATCGCAGGCAGCGATGAAGTCGTGGGTTATCTACGGCTTCGACCGTGTAACAGTGTGGCTCGACCATCCTGAGCTGCTGCTGGCAGTCATAAACCTTCTTCGAGCACACTGTACCCGAGTCGTCGTGTCCTTCGAGCAGATGCCACACAATGCACGCTGGAAACTAAAAGTGGAAATCTACCAGCCCACCGTCGAGTGCCTCGTCCGGCTTGCCGAAGCACTGGGTACCAATATCGCTGCGTTGGTGACCTACGTCGAAATTGCCCGCGATATTCCTGCCAGAAGCAGAAGCAGAGCTCGGCAATGGCGAAATAGCCTGCTGCAGTCCGCCAAGATGAAGTCCCTGCACCACCCTGTCCGGCGCAAGCTAACCACCTGGTACTACGGCCCACGCTCCGATGCCAATGGTCGACGTTCCAAGGTACTAGTCGTGTATGCCGACAGGCCGAGCAAATTGAACAATGCACGTCCGCCAACCGGGACACCGCCCGACCTGCACACTGAATTGCGTTGCACAGGATCTGCCGTTTTGGCAGACCTTGGAATAGTCACACTGGACGATCTTATCCATTTCGACCACCAGAAGTTTTGGAACGAACACCTTTGCCTGTACCGCCTCCCCAAGCCAACAGACCTCGGTCGGCTTCTCGCAAAGATAGCTGGAACTGATCCCAATGTCAGCGGTTCAGCCCTGCGCAACCGGAGCGCGAAGTGGCGCAAAGAGCACAGCAAGGTTGGGATCTTCATCATGCACAACGCGTTGCGGTCAACACCGCAGTTAGCCAAATACCTCCGCAAGGTGTCGTTTCCCGAATGGTTGCAGGAGACGGTGCTGGAGTGACCGATGCAGCTCTCCAGCGACTGATATAGATGTCGAATAATATTTCAACTCAAGCTAAGTCAACGCAAGCAAGTACGACAAATAAATACAAATCCCCGAGGTTTTTGAGCAAATTATTAAAACTCACCAGTAATCCCAACACAAAAAAAGCGCAACCTTTGCCGTCATTCCAAGGCATTCAATCCGACATCAAATACAGCCGATATTTCGAGAAAGCAGGGTAGCCAGTTGACCAGCACCGCTTCACCTTGTGACCAAATTAGTAAAACCAAAAAAATACGCGTAGAAGTGTGCGCCACCCCAGGCAGCGGTAAAACCTACACCGCAATCAGGCGGGTACAACACCTGCTGGGCAACGGTGTACCTGCCACAGAGGTTGTGATGCTGGCCTTTTCAAGAGCGGCAGTGCGCGAGATTCGCCGCCGCTTGCGCGCGCTCGCCAGTGAATTGGCGGCTCGGCCGCCAGGCGGCAGTCAGGTAATTGCTGCCGATACTAATTTGTCCAAAGTAACGGTATTGACTGCCCATGCGTTTGCCCGTCGATTCATCAAGAAACAAGAGGTGTTGAAGGGCAAGGCGGCACATGCCCTACTGGCAAAGACAATCAACCGTGCGCGGCGTGATTGCCAGACGGGAGTGCTGTGGCCAGATGCATCGTCAGACGCTAGACAGCAGAGAGCGCGGCAACTCGGGGAATTGGCAGAACCGTCCAAGCTCAAGTTTGTCTTGCGGATGATTGCAGTGGCGTGTGCGTCGAAAAAGACGCTGTCCGAGACCGCGTCGATGGCTCAGTTTGCAGGCTTTGCCCAGTACGTCAAAGTACTCCGCTCAATTCCGGAACGGTTCAGCGTCATCAAGAAGCAGCGGAAAGTCATTGACTACGGCGACATGCTGGTTCAGGCCGTGGCCGCAATCGAGGATGGAGCGTCAGTCCCGTTTAGCCATATCCTCGTTGACGAGTATCAAGACTGCAGTGCCGCGCAAATACACCTGCTGTTGGCACTGGCAAACTTGAAGGGTCGCAGCATTATGGTGTTTGGTGACGCACACCAGGCGATATACGGCTTTGCTGGCTCAAGCTACACGCCGTTGAGCAGTGTTCTGGCGGGCGTGCAGGAACTGAGTTTGCCCAGATCCCGTCGCCTCACCGCACCGACAGCTGCCCTTGCGTCGGCGGTGGCGCAGCACCAACCAGAGGACGCCATTCAAGCCAGTCGGGAAGGCAAGTTACCAGTGCTGATCCACGACGACACACTGGCCAGTCAGACGCAGCACATTGTTCAGCATATCCAGCAGCTGATTGCGGCTGGCACTGCGCCTGAGCAAATTATTGTGGTGGCGCGGATGAAGGCGCTATTGGCACCTGTTGAGCAATTGCTGCTGTCACATCAGGTGCTGACAAGGCGAATCGGCATGAGTCGGCATCGGCGGCATGCACTGCGTGTGCTACGGCTGGTTCGTATGGTCGAGCAGCATAAGAAGGCCAAGCGAGCGATTACGCCTGACGTGCTGCGCGCTGCGCTATCCCGCCTGACAGACGTAAGCGATAGCCTCTGGAAGCGAGAATCGCTGGCGCTCAACAAAGTGTCTCGTGTGCCATCGCTGGAAGGTAGATATCAGCTGTGTGCAAAGGCCTATTTGCGCCTATTGGGTGGGATTAGAGCAAAACCAGAGCTACGCGCTGACGTTAATCGGTGGGGACCTTCGTGCCGCGCCTATTCCGATGCGAAGGCCATGTGCGCTGCCATCCGAGCGATAGACAAAAAAGCGGTGGTGACGGGAACAATACATGCGGCCAAGGGAGGTGAGTGGGATCACGTATTGATCGTAGGCGCAACGGACGGACTGCTGCCGCTCTATTTGTCACGTGACGACGATCAATCTCTTAGCGAGGAGTGCAATTTGCTGTACGTCGCTATTACGCGCGCCCGCGAGACGGTTCGGCTGTACCACGCGCCCGCCAATCATGCACGTAGCCGACAGCCGTTTGAAAGCGTTTGCCGCTTCCTTGACGATGCCGCGGTTCGCAGCACGTTGCGGCTTGCCTGACTGTCCTCGTCAATTTTTGCATGCCGACGTGCGGGCACTGTAGTGCCGTTCTCAAAACTGTAAAGGCACATGACACCCTACAGAACGGAGATGCCATGACCAAACGAGCGAAGCCTAGCATCAAGCTATTCAATTGCCCTGCGACCGACGGCGCAAACACAAAGGCCAAGGAGCGGAGTCTCGAGCGCGATACCCAATCTGACGTGCTGTCGCGCCTGGACCGTCTTCAGGCGCTGTTGGAGGCCATGGAAGCGGGCGTTAGTCGGCCTACGGATAATGAATTTATGGCATATCTGCCTGCCGCTGAACGACGCAATTACACCGAGGAGGTAAAGACGCTGCGACCGAAGGTACCACCGTGGGCGAAGCAGGCTCTGCGTAAATACCTCGAAAGAATCGCGGCGGCAGATAGCTTATTCAATCGAGCAGAATCACTCAACTGCTCAAGGCATCGGACGGCGCATCGCAATTCGCACCGGCGGGCAGAAATCGGGTACGACAGCGCCTTGGAGTCTCTTGAAGAATGCCTCGGCGACTATCCTGATCTTTGCCAATGGCTCGATAGACCAGTAGCTTTCTACGGGGAAGGCTGTAATGTGGGGGCGGATCCAGAAGGCGTACCTCGGCTACTTGACTCCCACTCGCCATACAACCTGACGCTTAACAGAAGGCGCGAACTCCAGATCCACCTATTGCGGTGCATTGTGAATGACATGGCGGACGCGATCTGAGTCAGGCACCTACTCGCAGATTCGATAGGACGGCCACCGGCAGGCCCTGAGCTACCAATAGGCGATTGTCCTATCCGCGGCGGCGATATCGATGCAACCACAGAATTACTGCACACCCGCAGCGGCAACCGCTTTGCCATGCCCGAAGAGGTTGCCGCCTGCTCTCGGCAATTAGTTACGTGGCACTGCGCTCGCAATTCTTCACTGCAACATGCCGAGCGCAAATGTTCTTTCTGATTGCGCTGACACAACCCACAAAACTGTAAAGGCCCGTTGCCAAAACATTCTTTGGCTTACATAAGGGAAACATCATGTCGCTCGAAACAATGCTTTCATCTCTGAATTCTCGTCAGCGCACAGCCGCGACGATGAACAACCAGCATGCACTGGTACTGGCAGGCGCTGGGTCAGGCAAGACTAAGACCATCGTGGCCAGGGCTGCCTACCTGATAGCGCAAGGTGTACCCGCACACCGCATCCAGATTCTTGCCTTTACCCGTCGATCTGCATCTGAGATTGTCGCGCGGGTTAAAAGTCTTCTCGGCAGTCAAGCATCTCAGCTCCGTGCAAGCACGTTCCATACATGGTGTATGGGGCTGATCAGGCGAGCCCCTGCGGCATTCGGTGCGAAGAACTTCTCGGTGATTGATCGGGATGATCAAAAGCAGCTGTTCGGCGTGCTGCGCGGCAAGACCAAAGGCAAGGCTGACAATCTCCCGACGGCAGCGCAACTGTGCGATATTTATTCATTTGCCCGCAACACGGGCCAGAGTTTGACTCAAGCACTCAAGCGCAACAACCCAGAGTATCTCGTCGTCAAAGCAGAGATTGCGCCGATTCTGAGGGCTTACGAGGAAAAGAAGCAGGAGCGTCATTATCTCGATTACGACGACATCCTTGATCTGGTGGCGCAGCGGATGAACGATTCACCAGAGGTATGCCGTTGGGTGGGCAAGCAATATGATCACTTGCTGGTCGATGAAATGCAGGATACCAATCCT
>CAMBRI010000066.1 GCA_945870205.1 Sulfuritalea hydrogenivorans sk43H
GGGAAAGCTTCTACGCCCCGGGTGCGCCGCGGAGTCTGTTTGTTGCCGTCAATGTCAGTCTCGACTGATACCACCAAGGAGCCCAAATGAAACCTCGCCACCTCGTTGTCCTGTTGTCGATGTTCGCCGCTTCGGCAGCAAGCGCCGAGAGCTATACCATCGACGCCCGCCACACCTTTCCCTCCTTCGAAGTCAGCCACTACGGCTTTTCGCTGCAACGCGGACGCTTCAACAAGGTCAGCGGCAAACTGGACCTCGACCCCGGCACGAAGAAGGCGTCGGTCGAGGTCACCATCGACACGGCATCGGTCGACATGGGTTTCGAAGACTGGAACAAGCACATGCGCGGCGAGCGCTTCTTCCAGGCCGACAAGTTTCCACAGGCCAGCTTTGTCGCTCGCGACTTCGACTTCGACACCGAAAAGCCGGCACCGGTCAGGGGCGAACTGACCTTGCTTGGCGTCACCCGCGGCGTGGTGCTCAAGGTAGCCCAGTGGCGCTGCGCCAAACATCCTGTCCTGCCGCGACAGCTTTGCGGCGCCGATCTGGAGACGACGATCAGGCGCTCGGATTTCGGCATGAACACCAACCTTCCGGGCATCGGCGACGAGGTCAGGATCACCATACCGGTCGAAGCCCTCAAGGATTCCTGACAGCGCGGAGCGCGGGATGTCCGCAGGGCGCCGGCGCTTGAGCCTGGCAGTCGGCCCGCGGAGGACCGAACAAGACCGCGCCTGCGACACGGCAGTGCTATGGCTTCGTGGCGCTCCCCGTCGCATCCGGCACGTACACCATCGAACCGTCTGCCATGCGATAGGCGACGCCGGCTCGCACGCCCTTGCCGCTGCTGACCACTCCATCCCCCTTGTAGCGCTCGATCTTCGCGCCGTCCTTGGTGACGATCTCCATGTCCGGCCGGCCGGCGTTGCGAATCAGGGTCAGCGTGTCACTCGTGAAGGGGTTCAGCGGGTTGTTGGCAATCGCCAACATCAGCGCAGCGATCACCACCAGGAACACGTCAATCAGGTTGACCAGCGACAGGATGGGATCATCGCCGTCACCATCGTCGTCGAGGCGCAGCCTCATGGCCGGACGCCCCGCTCGCGATTGATCTGCAGCAGTTCGACGGCATACCACCGCTTGCGCACGTTGGCGATCCAGTAGGTCAGGGCCGATGCGATCAAGGCGAGGATCACGGCCGAAAACGCCACCATCAGGCTGCGCGACACGTCCATCAATTGGCCGTCGCCAAGCGCCATGAGTGCCGGCCCCATCGGGATCATGGTCGCCACCAGGCCAAGCATCGGCGTCACCCGCGTGACGATGCGGACAAATTCCAGCCGAGTCACTGCCTCGGCCTCAAGTTCCTCCAGCGACAGGTCGGGTAGACGCCGGCACGCGTCGAGCAGTTCAAAGGCCGTCGCAACCTGGCGTTGCCTCTGCCGCCATTGCCAGACAAAAGCGCCGAAGGCATAGAAGGCGTAGAGGAAGAGGAAGGCGATGGCCAGCAGCACCGGCACCAGGAAGAGTTGGCTGATGCCGAACATCAGGGTTTCCAGAATGGTGCCTAAGTCCGGCACCACCCCCACCATTCCGGCCGCGGCCATCAGGCGCCTGCCTCTCGCGGCAGCTTCGCGCGCACGCGAACGCCTTGCGCCGGACGCTGGAACAGCACCCCCGCCAGGAAGGCCGCAATCAGCAGCCAGACCAGGCCGCCGAGTCCGCCGCCCGTCGGACCCGCGGGCACAAGCGCCACCGCATTGAGTTGCAGGCCATCGACGGCCGCCGCGGAAGACCTTGCTCCACCTTGCTCTGGCGGCGGCGCGTCGGTCCCGCGCGTCAGCGCAATCGCGCTCAGCGGCGCCTGCGGCTCCGCGCGGGCATCGGCACCCTGTCGGCCGGCAGCGGCGACGACCTCTGTTCCCTGCGCCGAAAGCATCGGCGCCAGAGCCGCCGCAGTCGGGGTGCCGGCGCCCATACCACGACCATCCCGGGCACCCGTGTGATAGCCGGTACGCAGAAACTCGGCAGCCTCTTCGCTGCCCTCGGCTGCCGCCTGCCGGAACCACTTCATGGCTTCCTCTTGGTCGCGCGCAACGCCGCGCCCTTCGAACAGCACCGTGGCATAGTGCATGCGGCCGAGCGGCCCATAGGATGGATCGTTGCTCATCGCGGCCCGCCGCAGCAAATCGGCCGCAGCCTTCAGGTCGCGCTCCGCGCCGTTGCCGTTCTCGACCTGCAAGGCCTTCCAGATCATCGCCCCGACATAGCCGGCGGCGATGCACTTGTCGAAAATACGGTTGGCATTCTCGTGGTCGCCGCACTTGGCCAGCAGGTAGCCCTTGCCGCAGGTGGTCACGCTGGCCGGCTGATCGACCGCCGCCTGCAGCGTCATGTCGCCGACCTGATTCTCCAGGTCGGTCGGATCGCCCGGTGTCACGGTGCCGCCGCAGAAGCTGATGCCGGCGTAATTGGCCCCCAGTGCCGCGGCCGGCAGCATGATGGCAAGCGCCACGCTGGCAATGAAGTTCTTCAACATTTGATCCCTCCCCAGACTGCTTCCGACTGCGGGATGATACTGCGGCGATTCGAAAAAAACCGGCTCCGGCGACACGGCGACGAGGTGTGCCGCTGCCTAACGCCGCTTCAGGTCGGCCAGCGCCGCCGGATAGCCGGCCGCCGCGCTGCGTTGCAGCCACTGCTCGGCTCGAACCGGATCCTTGACCTGTCCGGCGCCGGTGCCATGCATTACCGCCAGAGCATACATCGCTTCGCCATCGCCACCCTGCGCCGCCATTGAAAACCACTTCGCGGCAAGTGCGAGATCACGCGCAACGCCACGGCCCGCCTCATAACTCCAGGCCAACCGGGTCTGCGCGCGAACATGGCCCGACTCGGCGCCCGCCTTGAGGATTGCCACGGACTCTTCCGCACGTCCACTCGCCAGCGCCCGATCGGCGCGCAATAGCGGATCATTCGCATCGGCGCCGGTGCCCTCTGCCGCCAGGTAGCGTTGCGCCTCCGAGTCGCCAGCGGCTGCCGCCATGCTCAGATAGCGTCTGCCTTCGTCGCGTTCGATCGCGACGCCTGGTGCGCCCAGCCAGTGCATGACACCAACCCGAAACATCGCCTTCGGGCTGCCGAGCATGGCACCGCGGCGGTAATAGCCCAAGGCGCGCTCCATGTCGCGGGCTACGCCAAGTCCGTCCTCGTAAAGAATGCCGAGATTGAAGGCCGCCTCGCCGAAATTGCGCTGATCGAGCGCCTCCCAGACGCGCCGGGCCGAGGCGTAGCGCGCCATCTTGAACTCTGCGTAGCCGCGGTAATTTCCATACTCGGGCTTGCGCACAATTTCCGCGAGATCGATCTCGTCCTCGACCGGCAATGCTTCCGCGGCTGCGGCAATGCCCCACGACACAACGAGAATCAGCAGCAGACCGCAAACACCAGCGCGCCGCGGCCTCATGACCCCGTGACGGGGCAGACAGTCGGATGTCATGTCATTCGATCGTCAGAACAGGCAGCCAGTGGCTGCGCGGATCGCCCAGGCTCATGTCCGCCGGGCCAATCGGCCGCTGGCGGCGTTCGACAGGCACGCTGTCGGGCGTAATGAAGGGGTCCATATCGACGTCGTGCAACTTGCCGACAATGCGGTCCCCGGTCCAGGTCATGCGGTAATAGATGCCGTTGAACGGATTGATGTGCAGCGATTTCGGTGCGGTGCGCATGAACAGCAATGCATACTCCAGCGGTACCAGGTCTGCTGAAGAAATGAGCTGCGTTTCGCGCTCAACCGGAAAGTGGCACAGCCGCTGCAGCGGCCCGGTCAGGCAGCGAAACGGGCGCATGGCGAGGAAATACTCTTCCAGCTTTTCCTCCATCGCAATCTTGAAGCGGGTCTTGCCATCCGCCACCGGAGTGAACTCGATAATGCCGATGCGATGCCTTTCGCCATCGGCATTGCTCAACCAGATGCCGCGGGCTCCAGCCAGTTCGGCCCCAAAGCCAGCCAGCGACAGGGCACTGCCGGACAGGAACAACAGCAATCGCAGGACTCTCATGCCTTACCCATCTTTCAAATAGGGAACGACAAAAAAAGAACCGGCGGCAACTTGCGCTGCGCCGGTCCTGGCGGGAGGTGGTCCGCATTCTCGAACGGACCACCGCGGAGGGATGATTCCGCCTTACTTGCCGCTCTTGTGCAGCTTGAAGACCCACATCGAACCGCCCTGGTTCAGGTAATTGACCTTCTTGGCCACGTCCCCACCCCACAGCGGCACTGCGCCGCCCCAACCGGAAGCAACGCCAATGTACTGCTCGCCGTCCTGTTCCCAGCTGATCGGAGGTGCAACGACACCGGAACCGGTCTGGAAGGACCAGACTTCCTTGCCGGTCTTGGCGTCAGCCGCCTTGAGGAAACCTTCCGGCGTGCCCCAGAACACCAGTCCGCCCTTGGTCGTCAGCACACCACCCCACAGCGGAGCGTTGTTCTTGACTTCCCAGACGATCTTGCCGGTAGCGGGATCGATCGCGCGCATGGCGCCAATGTAGTCGCCACCGATTTCCTTGGGATCCAGCGTCTTGATGGTGAAGCCGGCGCCGAGATAGGCCGCGCCCTTCTTGTAGCTGACCGGCTCGTTCCAGATCTCCATGCCCCATTCGTTGGCCGGTACATAGAAGTAGCCGGTATCCGGGCTGTAGGCCATTGGCATCTGGTTCTTGCCGCCGAGGAAGGACGGCGCGGAGAACACCGAGGTGCCCTTCTTGCCATCGGCGCTCTTGGCCGGATCGCCGGGGCGGTTCGCCGGGTCGAACTTGGGACGGCCCGTTTCTGCGTCAAGCCCGGTTGCCCAGGTGATCTTCTTGACGAAGGGGAAACCACGCTGGAACTTGCCGGTCTTGGCATCAAGCACGTAGAAGAAGCCATTGCGGTCGGCCTTGCCGCCGAGGTGTTTGCCGTCCTTGGACTTGTAGGTGATGAACTCGTTTACGCCGTCATAGTCCCAGCCGTCGTTCGGAGTGCCCTGGAAGTGCCACACGATCTTGCCGGTGGTCACGTCGATGGCCACGGTAGAGCACGAGTAAAGGTTGTCGCCGGGACGCAGAGCGCTGTTCCACGGTGCGGGGTTACCCGTACCGAAGTAGGCCAGGCCGGTCTCGGGATCATAGGTACCGCCGAGCCAGGTCGCTGCGCCGCCGGTCTTCCACAGGTCGCCGGGCCAGGTGGCATTGGTGGTTCCGGAAATGCCATTGTCCTTGCCATCCTTGGTGCCCATGTGGCCTTCAACGGTCGGGCGCACCCAGATCATTTTGCCGGTCTTGGCATCACGGGCTTCAACGCGACCGAGAACACCGAACTCGCCACCTGAAACCCCGGTGAGGACCATGCCCTTGGCGATGATCGGAGCGGCTGTGGCGGAGTAGCCCGCCGAGTATTCGTCAATCTTTTCCTTCCAGACGACCTTGCCGGTATCCTGGTCGAGAGCCACCAGTTGCGCATCCAGCGTGGCGAAGATCACCAGGTTGTCATAGAGGGCAGCGCCGCGGTTGACCACGTCGCAGCAGGGCATGATGCCGTCCGGCAGGCGATGCTCGTATTGCCAGAGCTTCTTGCCGCTCTTGGCGTCGAGGGCAAACATGCGCGAATAGGAACCCGTCACGAACATCTTGCCGTTATGAATTACCGGCTGCGACTCCTGGCCGCGCTGCTTCTCGCCACCAAAGGAAAAGGACCAGACCGGCACCAGATCCTTGATCGTCTTGGTATTGACCTTGGCCAGCGGGCTATAACGCTGCCCTTGGGTGCCAAGGCCCCAGGACAATACGTCGCCAGTCGACTTCGCATCGTTTTCGATATCTTTGTCAGTCACCGCGGCCGTGGCCGGGGCTGCTGCCAATGTGATCATGGCGCTGGCAACCAGCACCGATGTCAGGGTACGTTTCATCAAATCCACCTCCTGGAATTTATGGTTCATCGGACATGCCCTCGCCTATCCGTCCCGACTCCATTAGCAAGCAAGATGCCAGGTCATTCGAACTCATGAAAAGCCGCAAACTCGACGATTTGGAATCGCCGGCGAAATTGCTGCATTGCACCGTGCGCCAAATGCGGGCAGGTGTTTCAGAATGAGACAGCGAGGTGTCTCACTGCCGTCAGCGTCGATGGCGTAGCGTCGTCGCCTCATAGCCGCGATACAGGTGCGCCACCGAACGGGCGAACTCCTCCCGCGCCAGCGGAATTTCCGCGAATTCCTTGGGCAGTTCCAGGCCAAGTACCTCGCTCATCTCCTCGCCGCGCTCGGCGGCCTGGAGCAATGCGCTTTCGATCCAGCGCAAATAACGTCGGGTCTGTTCCACCGCCCGGCCATCGCTCACGGGCTCGCCATGACCTGGCACCATCGTCCTGTAGGTGATCGCATCCAGTCGATCCAGTGCCGCCAGCCACTGCGAAATGCTCGCGTGCGGCGTAGTCGGCGCACGGTTATGGAACACCAGGTCACCCGCAAACAAAACGCCGGTGCCGAGATCGCGTATGACCAGATCGCCCTCGGTATGGCCGGACAGGGCGATCAACTCGAATCGGTGGTCACCGATCAACAGCGTGCCGGGGCCGACCGGGTCACGCGCGGCAACGGGCTCGGTACCTTTGATCCAGTCGCCCGAGAGACGATAGACATTGTCGGCAAACGCCCCGCCCTCGCGCCTCTGTCCGGCAATTGTCTCCGCCAGCGCCGTCGTGGAGACATCGGCAAAGACCTGATTACCGAGAAAATGATCCGGATGGTGGTGCGTATTGAATACCCGTATCACCGGCTTTGGCGTAATCCGGGCGATGGCGCTGCGCATCTGCTCGGCATACAGCCGCGAAGGACCGCTGTCGATCACAACCACCCCATCCGTGGTCACCACGAAAGCGGTATTCACGATGTTGCCGCCGTTGCTGCGACTGAAGTCCTCCCTCTTGCCGATCAGCACCCAGGTATCTTCGGCGACCAGGCGCGGTGCCAGTTGATAGTCGAGACTCCCGGCCCTGACTTGCGGGACATAAAACCCGACACCGAGAAACAGTGCCAGGAAAGCGCTCCCCGCCAGATTCCGCAACAAGGCCGCGCTCATTTCACGACCCTGGCGTTGATCCTGTTGCCATTATTGTCGCGGCCCACCAGTGTCAATCCGGCCGGCGGCGGGCCTGAAAAATCAAAGGAAAAGACAGGGTTCTCGGAGACCGGTTCGAAGGTGTCCAGTGTCATCCATTCCCTCCCCGCGGCATCCTGCAGTGAGAGGCGCTCGATGTAGAAGGCAGGAATCCCCGGGGCCAGACCGGTATCCATGGGATGCATGATGTTGAGCTTGACCCGGCTTTGCGTCTCATTCTGCCAGACACGGGATTGCACCTGCCCCAGGGTTTCAGTCCAGCCGGCAGCGCTGCGCCCCACGCTGGGCGCCGTGCAGCCGCCGCCACTGGCGTCAATCCAGATTCCACCGACGTGCCACACGCCGTCGCCGGTTTGCGCCATGGCGCGCACCGGACTGCCCTGCTGCAGCTTCATGCGAAAGTGCAGGGAGGGCAAGGCGCCCTTGGAAGAAAATTCCAGAACCTTGACGATCGGGTTGAGGTCGGCGACAACCAGCACGCGGCGCACGTCGACGAGGCCGCTTATCTTCACGCTCACCGGCACGTTCATCGAGTCTTCGGCAATCTTGGGACCGCTGACCGCGACGCGGGGATCGAAAACCACCTTGTCGGCGCCGAGATAGCGGTCCCGGATATCGGTCCATTGCGGTGACTGCAAGGGATCGTCGGCCATGGCGGCAAAAGTCGACGCTGGCGACACGACGACAAAAACGACAAGAGCCGTGAAAAGGCAGGGCAGAAACATTGTTACACCTTGCAAAAGGTGGCGGGTGCAAACGCGGTCTGTCGCATTTTTAATGCCGTCAGAACTTGTAGTTGGCGTTGAAACCGAGCATCCAGTTGCGGGGGGCACCGGGTTCATAGAATGCCCCCGTCGTTGCGCTGGTGCTCGCATTCACGCGGACCGAACTCACGTAGGTTTTGTCTGTCAGGTTTTCAATACGGAGATATTCCTTGAAGGCCCATCCGGCGACCCGTTGGGTCAAACTGGCACGCAGATTTAACTGCGTGTAGCCGTCAGACTTCTGATTGTTCGTGTCCGTTACGAAGGTATCGCTGAATTTGATGACTTCGATTGCGCTCGAGAATCCTGATTTGGGGTGCTTCCACGATAGTTCGGCATAACCGGTGGACGTGTAGGTCCCCGGGATTTTGTTTCCGGCAACCACGATATTGGTGCAAGGACTGCCGGTACAAAAACCATCCTTGAATTTGGCGTTCATCTGGGTGAAGGCTGCATAAATGTTGAAGTTCTTCGGCAGGGAGCTGTCGACGGAAAGCTCGATGCCAGTTCGTCCCGTGTCGCCGGCATTCTTGAACGATGCCGTGGCTCCGTTGCCTTCGTTGGTGACTACTTCTTTCTCGGTGTCCACCTTGAATACCGCCAGATTGACGCGAGTCGAGTCGGTAACGAATGCCTTGAGGCCAATTTCGTAGCTCTTGCTCTTGCTGGGTTGTAGCGAGAGATTGGGGCCGGTTCCGGTGCCGGAATTCAGGTATGTTAGTTCGATAAACGTTGGCGTCTCAAAACCGCGACCATAGTTTGCATAAACATTGACGGTCGGGGTTACCCGAAAAGTCGCGCCAAGAACCGGACTGGTGTTGGTGAATTTCAGCGAACCGCTGCCATCGGGCGGTGTCGGAAACTGGTCCTTAATATCGAAGCTGACGTCGGTATGTCTCAAGCCTGCGACCAGAAGCCACTGCTCTGTCGGCTCAAACGTGGCTTGAACATACTGATCGAAGTTATGTACTTTTTGTATTTCGTCACGAGTTAGGGCAGTCATGACCCCGCCGGAGGCATTGTTTTGTGTTCGGGCATCCTTCATGGTGTCGTAGTTGATGCCGGCAACTACCGAAAACGGACGCCCGGCCAGTTCGGATTTGTGCGTCCACTTCGCATCGATGCCACCAAAGCTTCTGTCGATCGACGAGACCCTGCCGGTGGCGCCGAGGTTCTGGAACTGCTGGTTGTCACGTGTCCCGGTGTAGCCCATCAGGCTGACACTGTCCTGGGTGGAGATCGCATGCTCCAATACCAGTCCGGCCTGGGAATGACTTCGATTGACCCGGGTGTTCATAGCCTCTGCATTGGTGCCGGCCTGCTTCGGGTTTTGCTGGTATTGGGCCTGTGTCAGTCCCAGCGGATCCTCGGTTCCGTCCTGATTCAGTGACGATGCCACCAAAGTCAGTTTGGTCGCCGAACTTGCCGCATATGAAAGCTTGGCGTGCAGCATTTCCTTCGTGGTCTTGCTGTGGTCACGGTAGCCATCGGAAGACAAATCCGAGGCGCTCACAATATAGTTGAGGTTGGCGGCTTGGCCTTCAAACGTGCTGGATGCCCGCTTGGTGTTGTAGCTACCGAAGGTCACGCCTCCGGACAGGGTAGGAGCCTGCTCGCCATCCCTGGTAAGAATCTGCACGACGCCACCCGATGAGTTGCCGTATAGCGCCGAGAATGGCCCACGCATGAACTCGATCGACTTTGCAGTATTCAGGTTGAATGTGCCGGTTTGTCCCTGACCGTCAGGCATAGTCAGCGGAATTCCGTCTGAATACAGACGGACGCCGCGCACGCCGAATGCCGAGCGGGCACCAAAGCCGCGCGTCGAAATTGCCAGGTCCTGTGACGCGTTGTAGCGATTATTGACGACCACGCCGGGAATCCGCACTGAGGTTTCCGTCAGGTTGACTTGCGGTTGTCCATCACGGACGAGATCACCACCTACCACGTCAATCGATACCGGCAGGTCGAAGCTGTTCTGCTCCATCCGGGTGGCGGTAACAACGACCGGCGATGTCTTCAACGTTGAATCTGCGGCGAAGGCAACTGGCGCGAAGGTGTTGGCGACCAGGGAGGCGAGCAGTATCTGGTGGACGGATGGTGCGTGCATGGCATGTGTGCCGAAGGAAACCGTGAGAGCGCGATTGTGTCAGGTGTACCTTGCTCGCATAAGGGCGAAATCCTGCGTTTTTGACTCATGATTTTCATGAGCCTGTACATCATCCTGCTGAAAAAGGTTTCAGGCTTCGATCAAGCCATTCCGGATGGCGATCAGCGTCAGTTCCGCCGCGTTGCCGGCACCGAGTTTCTGCTTGATGTTGTATAGGTGCGTGCCCACGGTACGCGGACTGAGAAACAGCACCGCGGCGATTTCGGCCACGGACTTGCCGCGCGCCAGCATCACGAATACTTCGAATTCGCGTGCGGAAAGCGCCTCCAGCGGGTTGCCCGGACGACTGACCTGCTCGACGATGATTTCCTGCGCCAGTGCCGGCTCGAGAAACAGCTTGCCCGCCGCGACCTGACGGATTGCCTCTATCAGTTCGTCGGCCGCGCTGCGCTTGGTCAGGTAACCGAGTGCCCCGGCCGCCAGGGCGCGACGCGGATGGGCCGTATCTTCGTGGGCGGACAGGACCAGCACACGCGTTGCAGGCCATTTCGCCAGAAGGCGCGAGAGCGCTTCCAGCCCCCCCATGCCGCCCATCGAAAGATCCAGCACGACCACATCCGGATTCACCTCGGCGAAGCATTTCAAGGCGTCCTCGCCACTACCGCACTCCGCCGCGACACGCAGGTCGCTGGTGGTATCGAGCAGCAATCGAAATCCCATGCGAACCACCGCATGATCGTCGACCAGCATGATGCGTAAGGGCAGACTCACTGCGAATCTCCTGCAAGGGGAAGCACGATGCTAACGCGGAAACCACCCTCAGGCCGCATCCCGGTCTCAAGGCTGCCGCCGAGAGTCGCCACCCGCTCGCGCATGCCGACCAAGCCATGTCCCGAGCCTGCCAATGCGTTTGGCTCACCCTGGCCGTCGTCCTCGATGATCGCTTCCAGCCGGTCTTCGCGCTGAGCCACCGCAAGGCGAACACGGGTGGCGCCGGCATGCTTGAGCACATTGGTCAGCGCCTCCTGTACGCACCGAAATACGGCCAGCGTAAGTTCCTCGCCAAGGTCGCCAAGATCTCCTTCCAGCACCATTGACAGATCGATATCCGGATTTCGGATGCGCCACTCGCGCCCAAGATCAGCCAGTGCCGCGGCCAGATCGGGTTGTTCGAGCACGGCGGGACGCAGTTCGCGCACGATGCGGTGCACGCTGTCGTACAGGCCGGCGGCGATCTCATTGACCTTTCCCGCGCCCTGCGTCACCCCAGGCGCTTCGCTGCTGCGCGAAATTGAAGTCGCGATCAGCCGTATTGCGGTAACCGACTGGCCGAGTTCGTCGTGAAGTTCGCGCGCCAGCCGTTTGCGTTCTTGCTCAATGCCGGCCTCGATCAGGCGCATCACCTCGCGGTTTTCAGCGAGTTCTTGGGTGGTTGCCACCAGCCGCCGCGCATCGGCTTCGGTCGGCCTCAGCAGTCGGCGCAGAAATAACAGCAGGGCCACGTGCAGCATTGCCACGAAGCCAAGCCCGAGCAGGAAGATCGCGGTCATGCTGTCCCAGGCATCCAGCACCGCACGCGATGCATCGGGGACGATCTCGATGCGCGCACCTGGCAAGCCGATCACCGTTGCTTCAACTGTGGATCGCATCAGGCCTCCAAACCAATCCGGTGCGGTGCGCCCTGCCTTGTAGGCACTGGGCGGCGAACTGTAGCGCAGCACCCCATCTGCAGTATAGAGACGGATATCGTTGGCACGCACTCGCCCCAGGCTTTGCAGGAAGTTCACCATCACCACCGGCGCCGGACCAAATACCGGACTGGTCTGTGCCGCGCTGCCCAGCATTTGCACGGTGACCCGGTGCGCGGCCTCGATTTCTTCCTGAATCGAGTTGCGATGGTTGTCGATCAGAAGCCAGGTCAGGGCCCCGAGAAAACCCAGATTCAGCGCCGCGACGAGGAGGTTGAGCCGCAAGCGCAGGCTCACTGGCTGCCCTCTTGCCTGCCGCGTAAATCATCGCGCTCGATTTCGAAATACACGTGCTGCACGTTGCGTCCGTGGCGCGCCGCGTATCCCTGCCAACCGGAAAATTCCGCGAGGCCGGCAAGTTCGATGGCTTCGTCGACAGAGCGACCCTGCTGGTAGGCCGCTGCGACACGGCTCTTCAGTTCCGACAGGTAGCGCCGGGTCGGCGCCAGATCGCCGGGCCCACCCACGGGGCCTCGTCCCGGAATCAGGATGCGGATCGGCAATTCGATCCCCCGATCGAGCGCCGCGATCCAGCCTGCGCTGCTGGCTTCGGACAAGTGCGGAACCTGTCCGCGATAGACCAGGTCGCCTGAAAACAGCGTGCCTGTGGCCCCGTCAAACACGGCAAGATCGCCCTCCGTATGCGCATGCCCCAGGTGCACCAAGTGCAGTTGCCGACCGGCGATCTTCAACGATTGCGATTCGGCCACGGTCGAATCGGGCAGTTGAATGCGGGTACCACGCATGGCTTCGTCGCCAACACTCTGCCCGAGGCTTGCCAGGCAGCCTGGGCAGCGCTCCGCCATGGCGGTGACCGTCGCCGCGCTTGCCAGAATCGGAATGCCGCGCTCGGCGAAAGCCGAGTTGCCGAGCACGTTCTGCGGATGTGCATGGGTATTGATCAACAGCTTCACCGGCTTGCGTGTCACGCGCGCCACCGCGGCCAGTATGGCTTTGCCGTGACTATGATTGGCGCCGCTGTCGATCACGATCACCCCTTTGCGGCCGACCACAAAACCCGTATTGACCACGCGGCCGCGATTCGAGGAGTCCGCATCGGCGATCGGCGCAGGAATCACGTATATGTCGCGGGCGACGCGGCGCACCGGCAGGGACTCGACGGCCGCATCTGCAAACCCTGCGGACAGGCAGCAGGCGATGGCGAGCACCGCCCGCAGCGGTCTGCGCAGCGGCGAAAGTTCAGGAAGTAATCCGGAAAACGACGGGAACATCGACAGTCAGGGGGCGACCCGCAAGGGCGGCCGGCAACTGTGGCAGCGGAACTGCGTCGCGCACCATATCCAGCGCCTGTCGATCGAGAGTCTCATGACCGCTCGAGCTTAGCACGCGCACCGCCAGCAACCGGCCGTCTGCACCCAACTCCAATTGCAGCAAGGCAGTCCCCTGCCACTGACGCAGCAGGGCAAGACGCGGATAACGCTGATGCGTGGCGACGGCGCCGGCGAGTTCGCGGCCATAGGCCGCCAGCATGCCGGTGTCTGGTACGCTGGAACGCGCCGCACTGGCGGGCGGATTCGGCCGCGACGCTTCGATAGGGGCCGCGACAGGTGGCTCGACATTGCGAACCGCCGAGGGGGCCTGTGCGGATTCATGGGCCGGACTGCTGAGGACCGGCAGCACAGGCTGTGCGGCGACATCCGCGTCGCGTCGAATCGCCCGGACCAAAGGCGCAGGAGTCGGCGCTGGCAGGTCGGCAACCGGTTCCGGTGCCACAATCGGCGGCGACAGACGGATCTGGATCGGCCGCGGCAGCGCATTCAGCGGATCGTTAAGTCCAGGGAGCCAGCCCAAGGCAACGCCATGGATGAGTACCGAGACAAGCATGGCCGCGACGAAACCCCAGTCACGACTGAATCCTGGCAGGACAATAGCTGGAAATCGGGAGGGATAGACCAGTGTGGTGGCACTCATGTCGTAACGCTAGCGCATCGCATGCCCGGCCTCCAGTTCAGGGCGATAAATCATGAAAATCATTACCCGATTCTTGCCGGTCGCAGCAGCGGGCGCTATATCGCGTCCTTCCTGGCTTTATCCTTGCTTGGCAATACAGCCAAGAAAAGCGGGCGATTTCGCCAGGTCATCCATGCGACACTCGAACATTCATGCAACTACCTGAGCTTCCAGCAATGCCGAATGCCAGCCGCTTGCTCTGGCTGTGGCTCGGACTCCTGGTTTGTTTTTCGGCAAGCGCCGGGGACCTCACCAAGACCGACATCGAACGACGCTTTCAGCGCCCGCTCCATGTCGGCGACAAACTGCGCGACGTCCCCGCCTGGCCTCTGACCAGCGAACTCACACCCGATGCCGGCCCGGTGGGCTATGTCTTCGAGTCGATCGATCTGGCGCCGATTCCCGGCTTCGAGGGCACGCCGATCAACCTGCTGGTGGCGATCGACTCCGGCGGCAAGTTCATCGATGTCGAGGTATTGCGCCAGCACGAGCCGGTGTTTCTCGGCGGCCTCGGCCCCGTTCCCCTCAATGATTTCGTCAAGCAATACCAGGGCAAGAGCCTCAAGCAGGAGATAGCGATATCAAGCGCCTACGGCAACACCCGCGGCGGTGCGGGAGGCAACCGCGTGGTACTGGACGGAGTCACCAAGGCCACCGCCTCGGTCCGCATCGTCAATCAATCGGTGATCGCAGCCTCCCTGGCCGTGGCCCGTGCCCGGCTCGGGTTCGCCGCCCAGGGCAGCGGGGCACCGCCCGCCATCGTCAAGGATCTGCCTTTCGAGAAACTGGACCTCGCCGCACTGATCCAGCGTGGCTACGTGCAACGGCTGTCGCTGAGCAATGCCGAAGTGGAAAAGCTGTTCGCTGGCAGCGACGGAGCCGGCACCGACGACCAGGGGCTGCGGCAACCGGGCGACCTGTTCATCGAGGTTTACGTCGCCTACCTCAACGCCCCGAACATCGGCCGGAATCTGCTGGGCGAGGCGGCCTGGGCCAAGTTCAAGGCCTACCTGGTGGTTGAACGTCCCGCCTTCCTGATCGCCACGCGCGGCCGCTACGCCCTGGTGGATGATGCCTTCGTGCCCGGCACGCCGCCGCCCCTGCTGGCCGTGTCGCAAAGCCAGTTGCCGATTGAAATGCGCGACGCCAACCGTGACTACGCGCGGCTGCCGGCACTCGGCGAACTTAGTTCCGCCCTGATCCTGACCGCCCCGGCGCACGCCGGCCTTGATCCGGGCCGGCCCATCGATTTCAACTTCACGATCAGTCGCGCCCGCGGCATGATCATGCCGGTCATGACCCACAAGCAGGTCAGCTTGCGCTATACCCCGCCTGCCGAACTTTTTGACTTCCCGCCCAAACCTTTGCCCGAGTGGCTGCAGGCGTGGCAGGGGCGCCTGCCCGATCTCGTTGTCATCGGCATCGCACTGCTGCTGCTGAGTGGAATCCTGCTGCGGCCACGATCTGTTTCCATCAAGCCGCGCACGCTGTTCCTGTTTCGCATGAGCTTCCTCAGTTTCACCCTGGGCTTCATCGGCTGGTACGCCCAGGGGCAACTCTCTATCGTCCAGATCACCGGCGCGATCAAGTCCCTGTCTGCCGGCGCCGGGCTCAAGAGCTTCCTCTACGATCCGGTTTCCCTGCTGCTGATCGCTTTTACCCTTTTATCCCTTGTGGTCTGGGGCCGCGGCAGCTTCTGCGGCTGGCTTTGTCCCTATGGCGCATTGCAGGAATTCGTTGCACTGCTCGCCCGCGCATTGCGCGTTCCCCAGTGGCGCATGCCACAGCACTTGTCGCGCCTGCTTGCACGCAGCCGCTATGCGATCCTCGCCCTGCTGGTCGGCAGCGCGGCCTTCGCCCCCGCCGCCGCCGAAAAACTGGTGGAAATCGAGCCCTTCAAGACCGCCATCACCGTCGGCTTCCAGCGTGAATGGCCTTTCCTGCTCTGGGCCATCGGCTTGCTGCTGGCCGGAGCATTTGTGTATAAGTTTTTCTGCCGCTTTGTTTGCCCGCTGGGTGCTGCACTCACCATCGGCGGCAGGCTGCGGCGCTGGAACTGGCTGCCGCGCATCGAGGCCTGCGGCCAGCCCTGCCAGCGCTGCCGAATCGCCTGCCGCTACGATGCGATCAGCCCGGCGGGCGGCATCGACTACGACGAATGCCATCAATGTCTCGACTGTGTAGGCATCTACCATGACACGGCACGCTGCGGACCCAAACTGCTGTATGCCGCAAAGGGAAAGACGATCAGGATTCACCCGCTCAAGGCATCACGTCAGGACGCGCAGAACTGAATGGACGCTGCCTGCCGGCTGATGTCGTTTGCCTCCGCCGACTCGCCACCATCGGCGCTGTACACTGAAGTCCCTCTACACGCCTAACCGTTGATGAACGACATACCGCGCAACACCCTCACCCAGCCTGCCCGGCTCGACCTCTGCGACCCGCTGTTGGCGAGCCGTTTCGACAACAGCTTCGTGCGCGAATTGCCGGGCGATCCGTTGCAGCACGATGTCCCGCGTCCGGTGCGCAATGCCTGCTACAGCAGGGTCAAGCCTGCCCCAGTCGCCGCCCCCGAACTGCTTGCCTGGGCTGATGCAGTCGGCGAACTGCTGGGCTTGGCGCCACCGGATACGCCAACCGGAGCGGCGGCGCAAGTGTTCGGCGGCAATCGGGTGCTACCCGGCATGGAGCCCTATGCCGCGCGTTACGGCGGCCACCAGTTCGGCAACTGGGCGGGACAGTTGGGCGACGGCCGCGCCCTGACGCTGGTCGAACTGATCGGCCCCGACGGCCAGCGCCGCGAACTGCAGCTGAAGGGTGCCGGCCGCACGCCCTATTCGCGGCGCGGCGACGGTCGCGCCGTGTTGCGCTCGTCGCTGCGCGAATTCCTCTGCAGCGAAGCCATGCATTACCTCGGCGTACCGACGACGCGGGCCTTGAGCCTGGTCGGTACCGGCGAAGCCGTCGAGCGGGACATGTTCTACGACGGCAATGCCCAGGACGAGCCTGGCGCCATCGTCTGTCGCGTCGCGCCCTCCTTCGTGCGTTTCGGCAATTTCGAGATCCTCGCCTGGAGCGATGAAACGGATGAGCTCAGGCGCCTCGCCGATTACGTGATCACGACCCACTACCCTGAACTCGGCAAGCCCTGCGCTGAAGTCTATGCCCGCTGGTTCCAGGAAATCTGCCGCCGCAGTGCGGTCATGGTAGCCGAGTGGATGCGCGTCGGCTTTGTCCATGGCGTGATGAACACGGACAACATGTCCATCCTCGGCCTGACCATCGATTACGGCCCCTACGGCTGGCTCGAAGGCTACGACCTGGGATGGACCCCCAACACCACCGATGCCCAGGGCCGCCGCTACTGTTACGGCCGCCAACCCGAAATGGTGCAATGGAATTTGCTGCGACTGGCGGGCGCCCTGTCGCCGCTGATTCCGGAC
>CAMBRI010000067.1 GCA_945870205.1 Sulfuritalea hydrogenivorans sk43H
CAGAACCACAGGCGCTCGACACCTTGTATGGCATCCAGCTGCGCCTGGGCGCCGATCGCCGCCTGGTCGAACAGCGGATGCTCATAGTCCCAGTCGCCGATCACTTTGGCCGGGTCGGGCTCGACGTGCGGATTGAGCGAGAGGATGACAGGTGTTTGCGTCGGCAGCGGTTGCAGCTGGTTGATCAGGTAGGCCACGCTGACGGGTTGCTGACCGTTACTGCGTGTGCCACTCATGTAGTTCCATGCCGACCAGACACGGGGGTCGCGCGGCAGCAGTCGCCGATCTGTATGCAGCACGGCGCGGTTGGGTTGGTAGCAGATGGCGCCGAGGATGCGTCGCTCGGCCGCACTGGCCGCGCTGCCGAGCAGGGCCAGCGCCTGGTCGCTGTGGCAGGCCAGCACGACTTCGTCGAAGCGCTCGCAGTCGCCGCCGGGCAGGCCGAGCCAGACGCCGTCGGCATCGCGCAGCACCGACTTCACCGGGGTCGACAGGCGCACGTCGTCGAGTTCCGCAACGATGCGTTCGACATACTGGCGACCGCCGCCTTTGACCGTCTGCCATTGCGGCCGGTCGACGATCTGCAGCAAGCCGTGGTTGCGGGCGAAGCGGACGAAGGTGGTGAGCGGGTAGTCGAGCATGGCCTGCGTCGGGCAGGACCAGATGGCCGACGCCATCGGCAGCAGGTACCAGTCGCGGAATTCGGCGCTGTAGCGCTCGCGTGTCAGGTAGTCGCCCAAACTCACCTCGGGCAGCGCGCCGGCAGTCTCGCGGTTGAAGCGCAGCGTGTCCTGCAGCATGCGCCAGAAGCCGGGGCGCCCGAGGTTGCGCTTCTGCGCGAACAGTGAGGCGAGGCTGGAGCCGGCCCATTCGAGATCCGGTTCGGTCAGGCTGACGGCGAAGGACATGTCGCTTGCGGCAGCCTCCACCTGTAGCGTGCGGAACAGTGCCGTCAGGTTCGGATAGGTGCGCTGGTTGAACACCAGAAAGCCGGTATCCACCGGGAAGCGCTCGCCCGCTACCTCGACATCCACGGTATGGGTGTGGCCGCCGAGGTAGTCGCCGGCTTCGAACAGGGTGACTTCATGATGCTGCCTGAGCAGCCAGGCGCTGGCCAGTCCGGAGATGCCGGCGCCGACTACGGCGATTTTCACGATTCCTTCCTTCCATTGATGGGTGGTACGTCGCGCACGCACGCACGTTCGGGCAGGCGCGCGGCGGCGCGCAGCAGGAGGGCTGTGAGGACGAGGCCGATCAGAAGATCAAACATTGCGACCCTCGATCAGGGCAAAGGCGGAATGGTTGTGGATGGACTCGAAGTTCTCCGAGGCCACCGACCAGGTGCCGATGCGCCGCTCGGCCTGTAGACGCAGGGCGATGTCGCGCACCAGGTCCTCGACGAATTTCGGGTTGTCGTAGGCGCGTTCGGTCACCCATTTTTCATCGGGCCGCTTGAGCAGGCCGAACACCTCGCAGGACGCTTCGTCTTCGGCGATGCGCACCAGTTCTTCGAGCGTCATGTCGGCACGGAGTTGCACGCGCAGGCTCAGGTGCGAGCGCTGGTTGTGCGCGCCGTAGTCCGAGATCTCCTTCGAGCAGGGACACAGGCTGGTTACCGGTACGGTAACGGCCAGCGCAATTTCCACGGCGCCGCCGGGTTCGGCCCAGACATCGATGCCGGCATCGACGTCGAGCAGGCTGGCGACGCCGGAGACGGGCGCTGTCTTGCGGATGAAATACGGAAAGCGCATTTCGATGCGTCCCGAGTTGGCCTGCAGGTGCACCAGCATTTCGGCGAACATCTGGCGCAGGTCGCGCAGCGTCAATGCGGGGCGTTCGCGCTCGAGCAGTTCGACAAAGCGCGACATGTGCGTGCCCTTCACCTCGGGCGGCAGGCCGACGGTCATGGCCAGCGTCGCCACGGTGGGATGGGTTTCACCGGCGGCATCGATCAGGGCCAGCGGATAGCGCAGGCCCTTGACGCCGACCTGCTGGATCGCCAATTGGCGGTGATCGGGGCTGGCCTGCATGTCGGGCAGAAAAAAGCGTTCAGGTGCATTCACGGCGTTCTCCTTGGAAAGGTTTGCGATCGGGTTCAGGGCTTTTCGGCCAGGCGGTGCTCGATCCGGGCAATCAGGCCGCGGTCGTCGGGGGTGATCCGGGTGTCGAAGCTCTCGACCGCCTTGCCGCTGCGGTCGATCAGGTACTTGTGGAAATTCCACTTCGGCGCAGCGCCGCTCTTGGCGATCAGCTGCCTGTAGAAGGGATGGGTCCGAGGTGCGGCGACCTCGGTCTTGGCCATCATCGGAAACTTGATGCCGTAGGTCGTGCGGCAGAAATCGGCGATCTCCTTGTTGCTGCCCGGTTCCTGATCGCCGAAATCGTTGGACGGGAAGCCGATGACCACCAGGCCGCGTTCCTTGTATTTGTCGTAGACAGCTTCGAGGCCTTCGTATTGACCGGTGTAGCCGCAGAAGCTTGCCGTATTGACCACCAGGATTACCTTGCCCTGGTACTGGCAAAGCGATTGCTGAGCACTGTCCTGCAGGCGCTGGAAGCTGTGGTCGAGCAGCGGCGGGCAGCTTGC
Source organism: Sulfuritalea hydrogenivorans sk43H (assembly GCA_945870205.1). Taxonomy (GTDB): domain Bacteria; phylum Pseudomonadota; class Gammaproteobacteria; order Burkholderiales; family Rhodocyclaceae; genus Sulfuritalea; species Sulfuritalea hydrogenivorans_A. The sequence goes on from CAMBRI010000067.1 coordinate 2,588, forward strand.
TGCGGTCGCTGGCAGGGCGACAAAGAGCGCCGCGAGAACTAGAAGGGATTTGGAGAAACCGTGCAGACTCATAATATTGTCCTGGACAAAATAAGAACTTGAGTGCAAGATACGGACTGAAATACTTCTTGTCAACTCATTTGTCTTGGACATAAAATAATTTCATGAACAATCCCCAATCCTTGGCAGCACCGGTTTCGGCCGGCGGAATCAGCATCGCTGCCGTCGAGCGCGACACCGGTCTGGGCAAGGACACCCTGCGGGTCTGGGAACGCCGCTACGGCTTTCCTCAACCGCTGCGCGACGCTTTCGGCGAACGCGTGTATCCGACCGAGCAGGTGGAACACCTGAGGCTGATCAAGCGCCTGATGGATCAGGGGCAGCGTCCGGGCGCTCTACTGCGCCAGCCGATTGCCGAATTGACCGAAAGACTCGCGGCCGGCCCGTCACGAGCCGTCGCTGACGACACGGCGGACTGGATCGTGCCGCTGCTCAAGGCACGCGACATCGATCCCCTGCGCGCCGAACTGGCCCAGCGTCTGGCGCGTGACGGACTGGAACGTTTCGTCATCGAAACGATGCCGGCCCTCAACCGGCGCATCGGCGACGGTTGGATGAGCGGCGCCATCGCGATTTTCGAAGAGCACCTGTACACGGAACTGGTGCAAAACCAGTTGCGCGCGGCTATCCACGCACTAGGCGGCCGCGGCACGCGACCGCAGATCCTGCTGACCACGGTGAAGGACGAGGAACACATCCTCGGCTTGCTGATGGTCGAGGCTCTGCTCGCCGCCAACGGTGCCTTCGCCTTGTCGCTCGGTGCGCAAACCCCGATCGCCGATATTGTCGGCGCGGCGAGGGCGACCAATACCGACATCGTCGCACTCTCGTTTTCGGGCGCCTACCCCTGGCGCAAGTCGCGCGACGCGTTGATCGAACTGCGCGCGGCGTTACCCGCGCGGACCGAGCTATGGGCCGGGGGCGGCGGCCTGGCTGGTCGCGGGCGCAGCGTCGCCGGCGTGCGAGTCATCGGCGCACTGAGCGACATTGCGCCGACGCTCGCGGAATGGCATGCCGCGCATCCTCGGCGCAGCGGACACTAGGGTGCGTGCAGCGGGTTCGGTGACGTTCCCCTATGCGTATGCGCGCACTCGCCAAGCCCTTGCGCCTGACGCCAAGTTCCAGGAGCGCACGGGGTTACTAACTTGACCATGATCAGCTAGGCGCCCGGGTTGGCTCCGACTTTTTCACGCTGGAGTGACCGGCCTCCCGGCGACTGCGCTGCATCACGTAATAGCCAAGAACGAGCGCGACGACTATCGCCGCGATTCCAAACAAAGTTCCTTCCGGCAACTCCTTTGCGTCCAGGGTGATGATCTTGCGGGCCACTGCAATCAACGCCACCGCGAGCACTGCTTCGAGGTGGTACTCCCTCTGCTCGATGTAGATTTTCACCGAGTGAATCAATTCCAGCCCGATCAAAACCAGCAGGAACTGGCCAAACAGTTCAAGCAACTCATCGATCTCCAGCAGGAACAGAGGAGGCGTCAGCGCGTCCCTGACGATGAGCCAGCCTAGTTCAAAGGTAGCCAGCAGCACCACGCATGCCAGCATGAAGAGCAGGGCGTGGTGCACAACATCTTCAAATTTGTCCAAGGCTCGTAACAAGGTTTGCTCCTATGATTAAACGGGGACTGGCCTCCATGCAGCGTAGGCCCACCAGCGACAAAACTTTTTTATCATACGCCGAGGGTAGTGCAAAGCACGGCGGCGCATCTAGCCGATCACGTTTCCCCGCACCTGCCCGTGCGGCAATGGGTGCTGCGGCACCGCATCCTTTGCAAAAAGTTGTAAAAACAGTACTTGACTATTTTAATCAAGTTAAGTAAATTGTGTTCGTCCCAAGGGGGAGTAGCTCTCCGCCGCGGCGTCGTCAATACGGAAATCCTGTTCGCTGAAGGGTTTCCCGGCGCCCCGGGTGCTTGTCGCAAGACAGGTACGAGCAAGACCTTTGCCGCGATGGCGGAGGTGCCCTTGTCGAAATCACGGCCCTTCGTCCTCGCTGGATAAAGGGTCGTTCTTTTTGTAGCCTGCCGGCTGCGAGGGAACGGCGAACCGGGTCCGACAAGGAGAGCAAGCAATGGAAACAATCGGTACGTGGTGGATGTGGGCGGCCTTCGTCGCCATCGTCCTCGTGATGCTGGCGATCGACCTGTTCGTGGTCGGCGGTGGCAAGCAGCACAAGGTGTCGTTCAGGGAGGCCGCCACCTGGTCGGCGATCTGGGTCTCGGTGTCCTTCCTGTTTGCCGCGGCGCTGTGGTGGCATCTCGACGGCAGCGCCGGGCGCGAAGTGGCCAACCAGAAGGCGCTCGAATTCGTTACGGGCTACCTGATCGAAAAATCGCTGGCGATCGACAACGTCTTCGTCTGGCTGATGCTGTTCTCCTTCTTCGGCATCCCGCTCGAGTTGCAGAAGCGGGTGCTGGTGCTCGGCGCCATCGTCATGCGTACGGTGCTGATCTTCGCCGGCGCCTGGCTGATTACGCAGTTCCACTGGATACTTTATGTCTTCGGCGCCTTCCTGCTGGTCACCGGCATCAAGATGTGGTGGTTTGCCGAAGAAAAGCCCGACATGGCGAACAATCCGCTGATCCGCTGGTTGCGCGGCCACATGAAAATCAGCGACGAACTGCACGGCGAGAAGTTCTTCGTCTGGAAAGACGGCGTACGCTACGCCACGCCCTTGTTCGTGACGCTGATCCTGGTCGAGATTTCGGACCTGATCTTCGCCGTCGATTCGATCCCGGCCATCTTTGCCATCACTGCGGACCCCTTCATCGTGCTGACGTCCAACGTCTTCGCCATCCTCGGCCTGCGCGCGATGTACTTCCTGCTGGCCGACATGGCCGACCGCTTCTCGCTGTTGAAGTACGGCCTCGCGGCGGTGCTGGTGTTCATCGGCGTCAAGATGCTGCTGATCGACCTCTACAAGATCCCGATCGGCTTCTCGCTGGCTGTGGTCGCCACCTTCATCGGCATCTCGATCGGGATGTCGCTGCGCAAGGAGAAGCTCGAACGCGCGGTGGCCGCGGCCCGCGCCGGCGAGTGAGGGCCGACATGGAAACCGTCATGCACGCCCCTTCGGGGTGGCGCCCGCGGCTGGACCGCTGGCTGGGCTCCGCGCCGGTCCATAACAGCCTGATCGCGCTGATCCTGCTCAACGCGGTGATCCTCGGCCTGGAAACCAGCCCGTCGCTGATGGCGGCTTGGGGTTCCTGGCTGAGCGCGGCCGACCGCGCGATCCTTGCCGTTTTCGTGATCGAGATCGCCCTGCGCCTTTATGTGAATCGACTAGCCTACTTCCGCGATCCGTGGAACGTCTTCGACTTCGTCGTAGTGGCCATCGCGCTGGTGCCCGCCTCCGGCCCGCTGGCGGTGCTGCGCGCCCTGCGCATCCTGCGCGTGTTGCGCCTGATCACCCTGGTGCCGAGCATGAGGCGGGTGGTCGGCGGCCTACTCTCGGCCCTGCCCGGGCTGGGCTCGGTGATGGGCATCATCTGCATCATCTTCTATGTCGCCGCCGTGATCGCCACGAAACTGTTCGCCGCAGACTTTCCCGCGCTGTTCGGCGACCTCGGCCGCAGCGCCTTCACGCTGTTTCAGGTGATGACCCTCGAAGGCTGGGCGATGGAAGTGGTGCGCCCGGTGATGGCGGTCTACCCCTTGTCCTGGATCTTCTTCCTAGTCTTCATCCTGGCATCGACCTTCACCTTGCTCAACCTGTTCATCGCGGTCATCGTGAATGCGATCAACCAGGAGGGCGCCGAGGACCGCGTCGACGCGACCGCCGCCGAAATCGCCCGCCTGCGCGAAGAGATCGTCGCCTTGCGCAGCCAGCTCGGCGGCGTGCGCCAGCCCACGTCCTACACGTTACGGAGGCGCTGAACCATGGCCCCAACGGAATTGCCTGCATGGGACCAGGCGGGCCTCGCGCTTGCCCACGCCGCGCGGGTCCCGTGGCTCGACAGCGTATTCGTCGTCGTCACCTGGCTCGGTTCGCTGGCGGTGCTGCTGCCGCTAGCGCTGCTGGTCTGGTGGCGCTGGCGGGGCGAGAGGAGCGCGAGCTTTGTCGCACTGGCGCTGATCGGCGCCTCCGCGCTCGGGCATCTGTTCAAGCTGATTGTTGAGCGGCCGCGGCCCGACCTGTTTCCGCCCCTGATCACCATGCCCGAGGACTGGAGCTTTCCCAGTGCCCATGCCGTGCAGGTCACCGCCTTTGCCCTGGCCTGGACTCTGCGTCCGGGCGCGTCGCCGGGCCGCCTCGAAATTGTCGTCCTTCTCGCCGCCGTGACCGTGGTGATTGCCTCGCGGCTCTATCTGCAAGTCCACTTTCCGAGCGATGTCATCGCCGGCGCAATGCTTGCGACCCTTTGGGTCCTGCTCCTGCGTCGTCTGCCGGCATGGCGGGAGAATAAACAATGAGACACAAGTTCCTCGGCACCGGCGACGCCGGCTACCATCCGCTGCGCAAGATCCGCACCGTCGTCTCGGGGCTGCGCTACGCCGTGCTCTACGACTGGTCGGTCACTTACAAGCTGATCCTGTCGGTGGTGGTGCTGGCGATTGCCTTCGGCGCGCGCGCCTGGGTCGATTTCCTGCTGATCCTTGTGGTGACCGCCTTCGTGCTGGTCGCCGAAATCTTCAACAGCGCTATCGAAGCCCTGTGCGACTTCGTCGAGACGCGCCACAACGAGAAAATCAAGGTCATCAAGGACATCGCCGCTGCCGGCGTCGGCATTGCGATCTTCACCTGGTTCGTCGTGCTCGGCGTCGAGCTGAGCCGCCTGCTCGAGCTTGCGCTGCCGTGAGGGCCGTCTTTACTCCAGCAGCGAGGCAATTCCGCTGGCCTGTATGGCCTCGACCGCCGGATGCTGGATCCGCCTCTGGGTGACAATGGCATACCAGTTCTCGCGGACTTCGTTCAGTGTGCCGAGGGAGCGTGCGCCGAACTGCGCCAGGATGTCAGCATGCATCGCCGAGGGCGCGGGAAACAGGCCGAGTCCGGCGCGGCCGAAAGTCTTCAGCAGGGCGCTGTCAGAAAACTCGCCGACGATTTCCGGTTTCAGGTTGTGCCGGACGAACCAGGCATCGATCGCGCCGCGCAGCGGATTGCTGCGCACCGGCAGCAGCACCGGTGCGCCGTTCAATTGCCGCGGAAAGTCCGTGGCATAGCGTTGGTGCAGCCCGTCGGCGGCATAGAGGTCGATGTCGACCGTACCGAGCAGCCTCGATTGGAGCTTGAGATGGGCGTCGGTCGGGGCCGAGCGATCCGTCAGAACGAGGTCGAGCCGGTTCAGCGCCAGTTCGGCAAGCAGGTAGTCGACATTGCCTTCGATACATTCCAGGCGCATCGACAGCGGAGCCTGCAACACCGGCTGGAGCAGGCGGAAGGCGACCAGTTTGGGCACCGCCTCGCTCAGTCCCACGGCAAAGCGACGGCGTCCCGAAGCGTGATCGGCCACGGCGTGGCGCAGCCGCTCGCCCAGAAGAAAAATCTGCTCGGCATAGTCGAGCGCCGCGCGCCCGGCCTCGGTCAGCACCAGCGAGCGGCCCTGCGGCGCGAACAGGGCCTGCCCGAGCTGCCGCTCGAGTACGCCGAGCTGGGTGCTGATGGTCTGCACCGAGAGGTTCAGGCGCTCCGCCGCACGGGTGATGCTGCCTTCCTTGGCGACCGCCCAGAAGTAGAGCAGGTGGCGGAAATTGAGGTCGTCCGGGGTCATCGACTGTTCCAGAAAATGGAAGCATTGTATCTAGAATAATCCATTTATCAGAAGCCATGCTTTCACTAAAGTGCCCTCCATGCGCAGCAAGTCTGCTGCGGCGGATTAACCAACAAGGAGAGAGCACATGATCACCCTCAACGACTGCAAGGCATTTTGCGATGCCGATCCGGCAACCGTGGCGCGCGTCGCGCGCCAGGAGCAACTACCGGAAATACTGGCGATCGCCTGTACGCAAAGCAGGCTGATGAAAGCCAGACCGCTGCATGCCCGGAACCCGATCACCCTGGCCCCCGCTGCCCGCGTATCGCAGCGTCTGGCCGCCTGAGGACCGACACATCATGATGACAATGCAAGCCAGCGAGACGTTTTCCCCAATCAAGCATCCGGGTTGCCCGCTACGGGCTTACCCGGTCGATAGCCCGCGCGCCAAGGCGCGTCTCATCGTCCTGGCCCTGTTCGCCGACGGCCGGGTGGATGCCGCCGAACTGAACAGCCTGACCCGGCGCGGCACCTTTGCCGAACTGGGCATTACGCGCGACGATTTTTTCCAGGTGCTCTACGATTTCTGTGCCGACGCCGCCGGACTACCCGAGGGCCGAGGCAATTACCTGATGTCGCCGGCGCTTCTGGATACCTTATTCGCCGAGGTTGGCAGCACCGGAGAGCGGCAGAAGCTGCTGCGCCTGATCTTCGACGTGATCCGCAGCGACGGGCATCTGGCCGAGGGCGAGGCTCGCCTGTTCTGGAAAGCGCTCGATACCTGGCGCCTGCGGCTGGACGACGGTCTTGAATTCCGTCCGCGAGCCATGGCCGGCAGGCAAAGGGCGCAAGCGCGGATACGCAGCGGCCTGTCCTGACCATCCGCTATCGACCGGAGCGGCGACGGAATGTCGCCGCTCAAGGACGGATCAGGCAGCGACGCTCTTCCGCGTCGGGCGGTTCGAACCACTCGAACTGCCGTTCAAGTACCGCCACGGTCGCTTCCGACGCATCGCCGCTGCGTACCAGCAGGCGACGACGTAATTCCTCTGCGGGCGCCTCGGTGGCGAGGATGCCGAAGCCGACGCCGAGTTCTGCCGCCAGTGCCGCAAAGCTGTCGCGTTCGGCACGCTTGAGAAAAGCGGCATCGACGATGACGGGCCAGTCGGCGCGCAGCAGATCGCGGGCCAGTGCCAGCAACCGTGCATAGGTGCGCGTCGTGGCGTCTGTCGTGTAGATGCCGGCGTCCGGTGCTGAGTTGCTGTAGTCGTGTGGCGCCAGCCCGAACAGGCGTTTGCGTTCGACGTCCGAGCGCAATCGGATCAGTTTGCCGGCCTCCGGTGCTCCGGCGTCTAGCAGTCGCGCCGAGCTCGCCGTGGTCTTGCCCGATCCGGACGGGCCGCAAGTGATGACAAGACTCGGCGCTGGGCGAAGCGGCGGTTTCGCGGAGCGCTGCTCCGCGCCTGCGCAGCCGGCCGTGGAGGGTGCGGCGATCTGTCGTGCCAGATGCAGGTAGCCGCGCGCCGCATCGAGTTCCGCCAGAGCATCGGCCGCGCTTTCCTGGCCTCCGCGCAGGGCAGCGATCTTGGCCCTCACCACGGCACGGTAGACCGCGTAGAAGCGCAGCAGTCTGAGCGCGGCGAAGTCGCCGCCGGCCTCTAGCCAGGCATTCAGCAGCCAGGCTGCCAACCCCGGCTGTCCGTGATCCAGCAGGTCGATCCAGATGAAGGCGATCTCGCTGATGGGATCGTTCCAGCGGAAATCATCGTTGAACTCGATGCAGTCGAAAGGGGTCACGCGCCCGTCGATCAGTGCCAGGTTGCCCAGATGCAGGTCGCCGTGGCCTTCCCGTATGAAACCGCCTTGCTTGCGCTCGGCAAAGTCCGCGGCGCGCAGTTCGAACTCTGCCTCGGTCCAGTGCGCCAGGGTCTCGACCCGTTCCTGGTCGTGCGCCGGAAGAAGCACCCGCAATTCGGTAAAGTTTTCCCGGGCTGCGGCGAGCACCTGCACCGGTGCGCCGAAGCGCGTGCCGGGAGCAGCGACTGCGGCGGCTTCCTGGAAGGTCCAAAGCGTGGACGCAAGCTGGGTCAGATGCGCCGGTTCCAATTCGCCGCGCGCCGCAAGGCGGTCGGCTCGGCCGCATTCGTCGAAGCGCCGCATTTTCACCGCCCACTCGATCGCCGGCAGTTCGCCGAATCTTGGCTGCTGCGGGCTGCCGCCAATCGGCACAACGCCGAGGTAGAGATCGGACGCGAGGCGCCGATTCAGTTTCAGTTCGGCGTGGCAGCATTCCTCCCGGCGCGCAAGTGTTCCGTAATCGAGGAAGGGAAGGGTGATCGGCTTCTTGATCTTGTAGGCGAACGCGCCGGCGAGCAGTAGCCACGAGGCATGCGTTTCGACCAGTTCGATGCGGTCGGCGGCATCAGGATAGCGGCTCGCTTCGAGCAGGGAACGGATCAGGGCTGGCAGCTCATCGGACATGCTGGTCATTATGATGTCGCCCGGGGCGCATTGCAGCCTGGCCCTCACCCTTCCGTCGCGAATCCAATTGCCATGGAGCGGTGTTTGCGGACTATTGGGCAGAGTCCCGCTGCAGGCCCGTCGGGAGGATTATCTCGATTCGCTGATCACTCGTCCCGCTCAAGCTCAAGCTGCCGCCCATGTCCGCGATGCGTCGCCTTGCCAGTTCGAATTGGGTCTCCGAGAGCACAACGGCATTTTCCGTGACGCGGGTTTCGGGGCCGGATTCGGCGGCAATCCGGATCGCCACCCCTTGGGCGCAAGTAGTTGTTTCGACTGTGATGCGTCCCCGCCGGTTCGGCAGGAGATTCATCAGAACCTCCTTCAGGTGGTCGGGAACCAGGTTGCAGGTTGGCACCGCTTCGCCGGGCTTGAACTCGATTGGTTTGCTGCGAAAACGACGGTCAAAATTGAAGAAATAGCACACAGCCTCGATCAGCCGATTGATATCCGTGAGCTCGGGTTTTTCGCCGCCCGCCGTGGCAAAGGTGCTTATCTGGCGGCTCATCTTGACCACCCGACTGGTCTGTTCGCCGATCAGCCGGGTTGCCTCCTGCGGGTCGATTCCGCCCGGTTGCGGATCGGAAAGCTCGCGTGCCAGCCCGGAGATGATGGTCAGTGCGTTACCCGTTTCATGCGAAACGTTGGCAGCCATAGCGGCCATGGCCGACATCTTTTCGCGATGCCACAAGCGTTCCCGGGCGGCGTTCTTTTCCTCGGCCAGAGCTTGTGCATCGATCAGGGTTTGGCCGCGCTTGACGATCAGCAGCAGGGCCATAAAAAGCCCGATCAGCAGCGCCCCGACAACCCTGAGCAGCGTGGAGGAATTCTCGGCAACGATCTCCGCGTCCTGTTTCGCGGCCCGTTCGATCTTTTCCTGGTTGGCCGCCACCAATGCGGACAACTCTGCCGAACTGCCCTTGACCTGCTCCAGAAAGGGCGTGACATCGGCATAGATCTCGAAGACGCCGAGCACCTTGTCGCTGCCTTTGCGGCGCACCGGAATGTAGCTTGAGAGCAGATCTCGGTTTTCGACCACGCCTTCGAACGCACTGAACTGGTCGCGGTGGGTGAGTTCGCTCGCCGTATTCCCCGCCGCCGCCGAACGCCACCCTGCGTTGGCTGCCTTGTCTTCACCTATCTGGCGATGCTCGGAAGAGTAGACGGTGAGCCCGCGCAGGTCGTAGGCCTTCACCTTGAAAACCGTGCTGCCCTGCATGGCGGCGAAGGTGCGCCTGTCCAGTTCGGCAAACCCCGGCATCGCCCGGATTTGTTGCCCGAGTTCGGCGAAGCAGGCCTTGCGTGCCTCGGGTGCCATGGTTGCCGGAATCTTCCTGTGTTCCTCGATCGTGCGGCAGCGATCCACCGATAGGGACTGGATCCGAGCAATAAGAGGCCCGAAATCCGATTCCCAAAGAACATTGGAGAGGAGATCGGTCATATTCACGTTCGCGGCTTCCTGGGCAGTTACCAGGCTCTTCTTGGCAGCCTGCTCCGTCTTGCCGGAAAGCTCTGCCTGGGATTGCTTGAAAAAGACAGCCTGTCCTTGCTGAACCTTGTCAAAAAAGACCATCTCCCCTCGTTCGAGAACGTAGAGGGCGATGCCGACAACCAGGAATGTGGATAGCGCGGCAATCGTGAAATAGCGCAACAGGCGAAACCTGCCCGTTCCGTTTGATTGCGGAGCGAGGCTCGATGTTGTCGGCGGGTTCGACGCTCGGGTCATCGGTCAGGGAGCCATGGGCTTCGGTGATGTCACGCAGGCGCCTGGACGGGTGCCTGTGCCAACATTGGCTGACTGCGCGTCATGTAGTGCTCCTTTGCGACGGGGAATCCAGGCAAGAACGACAGACGCTGTCGCGAGGACTCATGCACCTAACGCTCATGGCACCGAGCACCACCCGCAGAGGATGAAACACGCAAAAGGCGAATTGAAGGCCCGCCCCTCCCGTCCCCTCACGGGGAGGCTTCTGGTCAGTTCGCTTCGCTCGACTATCACCAGTAGCTCCGAATGAGTTATTACGCTAAACGTATATTATGATGCAATGCAGCGCAAGTGCATTGATTCATATCAATGTCATGTTGTTTCGGGGGCCGGAACCTCGCGTAGCGAGGCAGCGACGAGGCGTATATTGCCTGCAGATCCATGCAGAGGCCAGCGCGGCCACTCGAACCATGATCGGTGCCATTACCCTGCTTCTGGTGTTCCAACTCCTCGGCGAAGTTCTTGCCCAGGGGTTTGGCTTGCCCATTCCGGGGCCTGTGATCGGGATGGCGTTGTTGTTCGCCGCGCTGATTTGGCGCGGCGGACCTTCCCCCGAACTGCGCAATACCGCGCAAGGCCTGTTGCAGCACCTTTCCCTGCTATTTGTGCCGGCCGGGACCGGCGTCATGCTGCATTTCCAGCGCCTGTCAGATGAATGGCTGCCTTTACTTGTGTCGCTGCTGGTCAGCACCGCCCTGACCATCGCGCTTACCGCGCTGCTGCTGCGATGGTTGCTGCGCGCGGTGCCGCGATCGAAGGAGGATGCATGACGCCGCGCCTTGGAGAAATCTGGGTCTACCTTGCCGCCTCGCCGCTGCTCGGCCTGACCATGACGCTTCTCGCCTATCAGGGCGCCTGTTACCTGAATCGGCGCTGCGGCGGGCATCCACTCGCCAACCCGGTGCTGCTCGCGGTTGCCGCGTTGGTCGCCCTGCTCTGGTTCACCGCGACACCCTACCAGACCTACTTCGATGGCGCGCAGTTCGTGCATTTCCTGCTCGGCCCGGCCACGGTGGCACTGGCGATTCCGCTCCATGCGCAGCTCGGCCGTCTCAAGCGCATGGCGCTGCCCCTGTTCGGTGCGCTGCTGGTTGGCTCGCTGACTGCGGCGCTGTCGGCTGTCGCTATCGGTGGCCTGCTGGGCGCCAGCCAGGCCACACAGCTTTCACTGGCGCCAAAGTCGGTGACGACGCCGATCGCCATGGGTATTGCAGAGAGCATCGGCGGGTTGCCCTCGCTTACCGCGGTGCTGGTGATTGCCACCGGCATACTCGGTGCCATGGCGGCGCGCTTCATCTATCGGGCACTGAAGATCGAAGACGATGCGGTGCGCGGCTTCGCCCTCGGCATTGCATCTCATGGCATCGGCACCGCCCGCGCCTTCCAGGACAGCGAGCAGGCCGGCGCTTTTGCTGCTCTGGCGATGGGACTCAACGGCCTGATGACGGCCTTGTTGTTGCCGGTGGTGATGCCCTGGGTGATTGGATAGCCGGGCGATTTCTGTCGCGGGTGCGGGACGCCATGAGAGAAAAACTGCCACCTTGGTGTTGACACTAACGAACGATCGTTCTATAACGTAGCCATGGGCAAAGGTGAACAAACACGGCAGGCGATCCTCGACGAGGCTTTCTCGATGGCGAGTTGCATCGGCGTCGGGGCCTTGAGCATCGGCGTGCTGGCCGAGCGTACGCGAATGTCCAAGAGCGGCCTTTTCGCCCACTTCGGTTCCAAGGAGGAGTTGCAACTGGCAGTCTTGCGCGAGGCGCAACAACGTTTTGCCGATATTGTCTTGCGCCCGGCGTTTCGCCAGCCGCGAGGCTTGGGGCGATTGCGCGCCATCGTGGTCAATTGGCTGAGTTGGACCAGGGAGGCCAATTTGCCGGGAGGCTGCGTTATCAACGCCGCCGCCGCCGAATTCGACGACCAACCGGGCCCTTTGCGAGATGAGGTTAAAAACGGTTTGCTGGCTCTGCGACGCGTTCTGGCCGAGACGGCCGCCAAGGCGGTGGAAACTGGTGAACTGCGCCCGAATACCGATGTTGATCAACTTGCTTTTGAATTGGAAGGGATTTACCAGGTGGCACAGCAAAGTCGCCGCCTGCTTGACGACCCGCATGCGGATCGCCGCGCGCTCGTCGCATTTGATCGGCTGGTTGCCGACCATGCCATCCTTCGTGAAAAGGAGTAATCATGGAACTGAATCTGAAGCCCGCTTTTTTTTGGCCAATAAATCGCACGATCGTTCGTTCTGCCAGTCTTTCGGCAGGACTCATCTGGCAACGCGCGGTATTCCGACTCCTATGGCAAACCTCGCCAAGGCATGCGATTGACCGAGCCATTCGCCTGTTGCTGACACCTCCGCGGCAGGATTTTTCCGACGCCGAGTTCGCGGCAATGGAGGAGGCGAGCCTGGTGCCTGTTCCCATGATTTCTGGCCGCCTTAGCGCCTGGCGCTGGGGGCGTGCAAGGGATCCGGCAGTAGTTCTGGTGCATGGCTGGGGCGGACGCGGAACCCAGTTGCGCAGTTTCATCGAGCCGCTGCTTGCGCGTGGGTTCTCCGCGGTCAGCTACGATGCACCGGGGCACGGCATGAGCGGCAGGGGCGAATCTTCCTTGCCCCATATGCTGGCGGGCCTGAACGCCGTGCTCGATCATCTCGGATCCGTACACGCCGTCATCGGCCATTCCGTAGGCGGCGCGGTAACGGCGATGGCGCTGGCGCAGCGCCCCGCGGTGAAACGTGGCGTGTTGATCGCGGCGCCCGCCAGTCTCACCGAGCACTCGAACCGAATCGCCGCCGGCCTGCGCTGGCCCGAGGCCCTGCGTGCGGCGACGCAACGGCGGATCGAGAACCGTTTCGGCTTCAAATGGACCGAATTCGAAGCGGAAAGCAGTCGTGGCGACCAGCCGCTTCTGGTGATCCATGATCGCAAGGACCGGGAAGTACCATTCAGCGAAGGGCGTCGCCACGAGCGCAACTGGCCGCGTGCCCGAATGCTCGAAACCAGCGGCCTAGGCCATCGCCGGGTGCTGGAAGACCAGGGCGTGATCCTGGCGACTGCAGAATTCATCGCCGGAGATCGGTCGTGAGTGCGCGTCCGCCCTGGACCGACCCCATCATCCGCGTCCAGATAACATCGGCGCAAGCGACTGATCGTCCGCGCGTCACTCAGTTCCTCACCAAAATGGACCACAACGGCCTCTACCAGCGCCACTTCTCCCACGGCGAAGCGCCAAACCTGGACCTCTTGCGCCGCATCGACATGCTTGGTGACGCCGACCGGCATGCCGTCCTCGCCGTCGGCGCGAACGGCGACGTGCTGGGCCATGGCGAGTATGTCGCAGAAAATGGCGAGGCCGAGTTTGCGCTGATGGTACTGCCCCTGTTCCGTGGCCTTGGCATCGGCGCCCGCCTGCTCCGGGCGATGCTGGACCACGCCAGCATGGCAGGATTGCGTCGCTTGCACGGGATGATCCAGGCCTCGAATGCGCCGACATTGAGGCTGGTGCTGAGGCAAGGATTCGCGGTCGTCCCCGGCGCGGATCATCGTGTCGTGCTAGTCTCGTGCGAGATTGAGACAAACGTCGAAACCAAATTCTTCAGCCAGTCCAACACCGCAAACGCCCCTGTTCCACTCATCCGCAATGACCCTGACCGAACTCCGCTACATCGTCGCATTGGCCCGCGAGCGCCATTTTGGCCGCGCGGCGGACAAGTGCAACGTGTCTCAGCCGACGCTGTCGGTGGCGGTCAAGAAGCTTGAAGAGGAGCTCGGCGTCGCCCTCTTCGAGCGCGGATCTGGTGATGTCCGCAGCACGCCGATAGGCGCCCAGGTGGTGGCCCAGGCCGAGCGCGCCCTGGCTGAAGCCGCGCGCGTGACCGAGGTTGCCGCGGCCGGCAAGGATCCGCTGGCGGGTCCCTTGCGCCTCGGCGTGATCTACACCATCGGCCCCTGGCTGCTACCCGCATTGGTGCCGAGGGTCAAGGCGCTGGCGCCGCAGATGCCGCTGTTCATTGCCGAGGGTTACACCGAAAACCTGCTGGAACGGCTCAAGTCCTCCGAACTCGACGTGCTGGTGCTGGCGCTGCCGATCAACGAACCGGGCCTCGTTGCCCAGCCACTCTATGACGAAGCCTTCCGTACCCTGGTGCCGGTAACCCACCCCTGGGCGAGCCTGAAATCGCTGCGGCCGGAGCAACTGCTCGACGAGCCCCTGCTGATGCTGGGCGCCGGCAACTGTTTCCGTGACCAGGTGCTCGATCTTTGCACTCGTGCCAGCCGCGGCGAGTCGCC
>CAMBRI010000068.1 GCA_945870205.1 Sulfuritalea hydrogenivorans sk43H
ATGTTGCGATCGAACAGGTCGATCGGGTAGGCGATGCGCATGTCCTCGGTGGCTTCGTCGATCAGATAGACCAGCGCATCCACGCCGCGGGTGAAGTCGTCGGTGGTGCTCACCTCGACGTTGGTGCCGGTGGAAGACTCGGCGGCGAAGTGCGCCGCCGCTTCCAGGTAGCCGTAGCCGGCCTTGGGCTTCATCTTGTAGGCAACGAGGATGTGCTTGCCACCCTTGATCAGGTCTTCTTCCTTCAAGCTCAGATCGGCGTAGCGGTTCGACTGGTCCATGCGGTTCTCCTTGGTTTATTCGTTCAGGCAATCGGTACAGCGGATGGATGGCATGTTAGCCATGCCTTTGCATAAGTTAAAGTCACTATTTTTTATCACTATCATAAGCATGGCTATGCCAGTGCCGGAGGAGCGGAACGCCCACCTCGCCGAGATCGGGCAGCAGGGCCAGCGCGCCGGAAAAATCGTGGTCATCGGTGTAGGCGGTGCGCGTGATCACCGTGGCCAGGCCGGCGGCGCGACTGGCCTTGAGGCCGTTCGCGGAATCTTCGATGGCGAGGCAGGCCGCAGGCGGCAGGCCCAGTTGCGCCAGCACCCACTGGTAGATATCCGGCGCCGGCTTCTTGTGCGGCACCGTATCGCCGGCGCCGACTTTTTCGAACAGCGCAAGCAAGTCGGGGGCAAGCAAGGCTGTGATGTTCTCCGGCGTCGTGGTGGTGGCAATGGCCAGACGCAGGCCAGCTGCGTGCGCTTCGCGCAACAGCTGCTCGATCCCGGGGCGCAGGGGAATGCCTTGTGCGCAGAGTTCTGCATAGTGCCGTGTCTTGGCGGCATGCAACTCCTTGATGCGCGACTCCACGTCGTCCTGTTGCAGAAACTCCGGCTCATGGCGCCCGCAGAAGAAGCGGATGCGCTCCTTGCCGCCGGTCACGTCCAACAACTCACCGTAAAGCGCTTCGTCCCAATGCCAGTCGAGGTCGGCCTCGGCGAATGCCGCATTGAAGGCGGGACGGTGGCCGTCGCGCTCGGTATCGGCCAAGGTGCCGTCGACATCGAAGATAAGGGCTTCAAGCATGGCGCGCAGCATAGCCTCCCCGCACCCATAAGCGCCAGTCATCGTTTCTTATGGCAGTGATAAGATGAAGCCGATTACACGAAGCCGTCCATGCGGTCCCCAGGGAGCCCTCTGAGCCATGAAAAACGTCACCCTGCGCCAGCTGAAAATATTCGAGGCCGTGGCACGCCACCTCTCGTTTTCGCGCGCCGCCGAAGAACTGCACCTGACCCAGCCGGCGGTGTCGATGCAGGTCCAGGCGCTGGAAGACCAGGCCGGATTGCCGCTCACCGAACAGGCGGGCAAGAAGGTACGGCTCACCGCCGCTGGGGAAGAACTGGCGCGCCAGGCACGACGCATCGCCGAGCAGCTGCGCGAAGCCGGCGAGGCACTGTCGGCGCTGAAGGGCGTCGAAGCAGGTCGGCTGAAAATTGGCGTGGTCAGCACCGCAAAATATTTCGCCCCCTCGCTCCTGGCTGAATTCCGCCGCCGTCATCCGGGGGTCGAATTGCACCTGACCGTGAACAACCGCGGCACCATCGTGCGCCATCTCGCCGAAAACGACATCGACCTGGCGATCATGGGTACGCCGCCAAACGAGTTCGAGACCGTGGCCAAGATCTTCGCCGAACACCCGCTGGTGTTCATCGCCGCGCCCGACCACCCGCTGGCGGGCAAGCGCAGCATCGACCCGAAACGGCTGGCGGACGAAACCCTGCTGATCCGCGAACCCGGCTCGGGTACCCGCGGCGCGCTGGAGCGTTTCCTCGAGGAACATCAGGTACCCGCTGGTGCAAGGATGGAACTGGGCAGCAACGAGACCATCAAGCAGGCCGTGATGGCCGGCCTGGGCCTGTCCTTCATTTCGGAGCACACCATCGGACTCGAGCGCTCGGTCGGTCGCCTGGTCAAGCTGAGCGTCAACGGCACGCCGGTCAAACGCCAGTGGCGCCTGGTCTATCGCACCGACAAGCGACTGATGCCTGCTGCCACGGCCTTCGTGGACTTCATGGACAGCGAAGGCTCGCGCCTGATCGAGGAACAGGTTGGCAAGCAGATGCCGCCCGCCGTGGCAAAGCCGAAGTCACAAATAAGCTAGTCGAGTCCGGTCGTTTCGGAAAGGCCCGCGCCGCCGCCCGGTCAGGCAGGGACCTAGCCAAGAGCCTGGCGAATCGCCTCCACGCGCTGACGATTCACGCCACGGTCGCCATGACCGATGCGTGAGGCCGAGCGCACATGGATGACCCCCGCCTTTTCATCGAGATAGAACTCGATATCGTCGACGAAGCCAAACAATTTCGAGGTGAATTCGGCATAGAGGTAGTCGGCTCTAAAATCGATGAGCTTGCCCGACGGCATCGCCGCAATGATGGCAGGGAGCCTCGCCAGGGCTCTTTTGCCGTCGCCCGAATACGCGAGGGGCGCGATTCTGGAATAGCCGCTATCGCTCTGACTGTTGACGCAATTCGGCGTCGTCGGGGCCGCTTTCAGCCGACCTTCATGCACGCCCAGATCTGTCGGGCGCTTGCCCGCGAACAATCCCATTTGACCTCCAGCAACAACTCCGACCAGCAGCACAATGCTGGTCAGGAGCGCCCTGCGCAAAACGGTACGGATGACAGGATACTTGTTGTCCATCACGTTTCAGGAATCTCGATCGACAGGGGAATGTGAAGCTTACCCCGTGGGACGCGACACGGGCTATTTTACAGGCACCTTCCAGAGCGTCGCCGTCACGCCCAGCTTGGTGATGAACGCCTTGACGTGGTAGTCGCCAACCGTCAGACGCTTGCCGCCCCCGGGCAGCGCGCTGATGACAATGTCGGTGATCTGGTCTTCCGACAAACTGGTAGCCCCGGCCGCATGCCAGACCCGAACATGGTTGCAGTCATCGCGGTCGACCAGCAAGAGCTTGTCGTTCCTGGCCGCTGGCAGGCTGATCGTCACGCCATCGC
Source organism: Sulfuritalea hydrogenivorans sk43H (assembly GCA_945870205.1). Lineage (GTDB taxonomy): Bacteria > Pseudomonadota > Gammaproteobacteria > Burkholderiales > Rhodocyclaceae > Sulfuritalea > Sulfuritalea hydrogenivorans_A. The sequence goes on from CAMBRI010000068.1 coordinate 3,012, forward strand.
TGGATTCATAGACACGGGCGGGGCCGGCGCTGGTTGGCGTTTCTTCGCCACCCTCTGGCCTGGCGGTCACTTCGAGCGCCATTATTTCGTCGTCGGAAAGCCGGCTTTCCCCTTCGATATGCCAGACCCGGTACGTGCCGCCCGGCTGCATCTGGATCAGCAACACATTGTCGGCAGCACTGGCAGTGGTCACGACCAGCAGTGCTGCCAGGAACAGGACTGCTCTCATGGCGCGGCCCACTTGATCGAACAACCGATACCGGGCGTCTGCTGCGCCGGTCCCTTGCCAGTGAGCGCAACGTGCCGCATGGCCTCGAACAACTCGCGGCGAGCCGTTTCCGGCGCTGCCTCCTTGCGCGACTCGTCGAGACGGCCTCGATACTGAAGTTCCAGCTTGCCGTTGTAGCCGAAGAAATCCGGCGTGCACACGGCGCCATAGGCCTTGGCCACCGCCTGCGACTCGTCCAGCACATAGGGGAAGGGAAACGCCAGTTCGCGTGCGACGCGCTCCATGTTCTGCCAGGAGTCTTCGGGATAGTCGCTCGGGTCATTGCTCATGACGGCGATGCTGCCGATGCCCAGTGTCGCCAGTTCCTGCGCGTCGCGCAGAATGCGGTGGATCACCGCCTTGACATAGGGGCAATGATTGCAGATGAACATGACCAGCAGGCCTTTGGGGCCGCGGGCGCTGGCCAGGCTGTGGCGCCGGCCATCGACGCCCGGCAGGTCGAAATCGATGGCTGGCCGGCCGAAGTCGCATACGGGTGGGGAAACACTGACCATGCGCTGCCTCGGGAATTTAGCGATAATTCAAACATGATACCGAGATTCTTCTGCCCCTTCCCGCTACACCCCGGCGCCACGGTCGAGCTGGCTGCCGAAGCCGCCCACCACGCGCTGAAGGTATTGAGGGTCGCTGCCGGCGACACGGCGATCCTTTTCGACGGACGGGGGGGACAGTGGCAAGCCACGCTGCACCCTGCAGGCAAGAGCTTGCGCGCAACGCTGACCGAATTTCACGACATTAACTGCGAGCCGCCACTGGCATTGACACTGGTGCAGGGCTTGCCCGCGAGCGACAAGATGGATTTCGTGGTGCAGAAAGCGGTCGAACTGGGGGTTGTCCGCATCCAGCCGGTGGCAGCAAAGCGCAGCGTGGTGCGGCTTTCGGGCGAACGCGCGACGCGTCGGGTCGAACACTGGCGCAACATCGCCATTGCCGCCTGCGAGCAATCCGGACGCAATCGCGTCCCGGCCGTCGCACCTATTCTTGATCTGCCGCAATACCTTGGCATCGCAGCGCGGGAAAATGCATTACGCTTCGTCTGCGCGCCGGGAGCCTCCGGCTCTCTGCGTGACCTTGTGGCGCCGGTCTCGCCGATCAGTCTGCTGGTCGGCCCGGAAGGCGGTTTTGAGGAAGGCGAACTGTTGGCGGCGCGGGCCGCGGGCTTTCATCCCATCGGGCTGGGGCCGCGCGTGTTGCGCACCGAAACCGCCGGGCTTGGCGCATTGGCGGCAATGATGGCACTTTGGGGAGATTGGTGATGTTCGAATCCGCGGAAATCGGTCACAAGATCGACAAGGACACTTACAAAAAGGCAGTTCCGGAACTGCGCGCGGCATTGCTCGACGCGCAGTTCGACCTGAAGGAGAACGGCAAGATTCCGGTCATCGTGCTGGTCAGTGGCCAGGATGGCGCGGGCAAGGGCGAGACCATCAACGTGCTCTACGAGTGGATGGATCCGCGCTTCATTTCCACCCTCGCCTTCTCCGAACCGACCGATGAAGAACGCGACCGGCCGGTGATGTGGCGCTACTGGCGCGCGCTGCCGCCGAAAGGGCGCGTCGGCATTTTCGCCGGTTCGTGGTATTCCGATCCGATCCGCCATCGCATCATGGGCGAGATATCCAAGGGCGAACTCGACGCCCGCATCGACCAGATCAATCGCTTCGAGTCGATGCTGGTCAATGAAGGCGCGCTGGTGCTCAAGTTCTGGTTCCATCTGACCAAGGACGGCCAGAAGCGCAGATTGCGAGCGCTGGAGAAAGATCCGCGCACGGCGTGGCGCGTGACCAAGTGGAACTGGGACCGCCTCAAGACCTACGACAAGCTGCAGGATGTCGTGGGCCACCTGCTGCGCATGACCAATACCCCCTGGGCGCCGTGGATCATCATCGAAGGCACCGATGACCGCTATCGCTCGCTCACGGTAGGCAAGATCCTGCTCGATGCGATGCGGCAAAAGCTTGCCAGCGGCGACAAGCAGGACACCCCGGTAGCACCGCCGATGCGCGTGAACATAGACGGCCGCAACGTGCTTTCGGAACTCAATCTCAAGAACAAGCTGAGCGACAAGGAATACGACGACCAACTGGCACACTGGCAAGGCAAGCTGTCCGAACTGGCACGTGACCCGCGCTTCAAGGATCGCTCGCTGGTCTGCGCCTTTGAAGGCGCCGATGCTGCGGGCAAGGGCGGCGCCATCCGCCGCATCGCCGCATCGCTCGATGCCCGCCAGTATCAGGTCATCCCGGTGGCCGCACCGACCGAAGAAGAACGAGCCCAGCCCTACCTGTGGCGCTTCTGGCGGCACATGCCGCGGCGCGGCCGCTTCGCCATTTTCGACCGCACCTGGTACGGCCGCGTGCTGGTCGAGCGGGTTGAAGGCTTTTGTTCGGAAAACGACTGGCTGCGCGCCTATTCCGAGATCAACGACTTCGAGCACGAGTTGTCAGAAGCCGGTGCCATCGTCTGCAAATTCTGGCTGCAGGTCAGCCAGGAAGAGCAACTGAAGCGTTTCAAGGAGCGCGAGAAGATCGAATTCAAGCGCTTCAAGATCACCGAGGAAGACTGGCGCAACCGCGAGAAATGGGATGCCTACCAGGCGGCGATCTGCGACATGGTCGACCGCACCAGTACCGGGACGGCGCCGTGGACGCTGGTCGAGGCGAACGACAAGGCCTTCGCACGGGTCAAGATCCTGCGCACGATCTGCGAACGGCTCGAAGCCGAGCTCGACGGAAAATCGGTACCGAAGGACAAGCCGGAAAAGCAGGCCAAGGCGGGCAAGGAAAAGAAGGCGGATAAAGAACCCAGGGGCAAGAAGGCGGACAAGGAGCAGAAGGACGTCAAGGCTGCACCGGCCGCCAAGCCTGCACAGCCCGTGAAGGCCTCGACGCCCGCGGCCAAACCGACGCGACCGAAGGCCCCGCCGGCAGCCCGACCTGTCAGGCCAAATAAAGGCAAATCCGCCACATGAGTTTGGAAACCCGCAGCAGTCAACCGGACACCGATGCCCGCCTGGTCGCGTGGGTGCGTCAGGCGGCACCCTACATCCACGCCTTTCGCGGTCGCACTTTCGTCATCGCCTTTGGTGGCGAGGTGCTTGAGGCAGGGGCGGCGCAGGCGCTTATCCATGACATTGCGCTGCTCGACAGCATGGGCATCCGGCTGGTGCTGGTGCATGGCGCGCGGCCGCAGATCGATGCCGAAATGCACGCGCGCGGCCTCACGCCGAAGTTTCACAAGGGCTTGCGCGTCACCGATGCCGAGGCGCTGGAATGCGTCAAGCGCGCCATGGGCGTGACCCGCATCGAGATCGAGGCGCTGCTCTCGCAAGGCTTGCCCAACACGCCGATGGCGGGCGCCTTCCTGCGCGTCACCGGCGGCAATTTCATCACCGCACGCCCGGTCGGCGTGGTCGACGGCATCGATTTTCAATACACCGGCGCGGTACGCAAGGTGATTGCCGAGGAAATCCAGGCCGACCTCGCGCAGGAAAATGTAGTGCTGATCACGCCGATCGGCTCCTCACCCACGGGCGAGATCTTCAACCTGGCCTGGGAAGAAGCCGCTGAAGCCGTTGCCGTAGCGGTCAAGGCGGACAAGCTCATCTACCTGTGCGACGCGCCCGGACTGGTCAACGCCAAGGGGGCACTGCTCGACGCGCTCACGGCGGATGAGGCCGAGAAGCTGGCCGCCCGGCATTTATCGGTGCAAGCGCCGGAGATCGCCCGCGTCCTGCCCAGCGCGATACGCGCCTGCCGCGCCGGCGTTGGTCGGGTGCATTTCCTCGATGCCCGCGCCGACGGCGCCATGCTAATGGAGTTTTTTACCCGCGACGGCGTCGGCACAGTCATGACCAGCGCCCCACTGGCACTGTTTCGCGATGCGACGATCGACGACGTCGGCGCCATTCTCGGGTTGATCGAACCGCTGGAGGCCGATGGCACCCTGGTCAAGCGCGGGCGCGAACGGCTGGAGATGGAAATTACCCGCTTTTCCGTGGTCGAGCACGACGGCGTCATCGTCGGTTGCGCCGCGGTCTATCCCTTCTCGACCGAGAAATCCGCGGAACTGGCCTGCCTTGCGGTCATGCCGGATTTTCGCCGCAGCGGCTACGGCGACCAGTTGCGCAGCCACATCGAGGCCCGCGCCAGGAAGATGAAACTGAAGCGCCTGTTTGTGCTGACGACGCGCACCGCCCACTGGTTCATTGAACGGGGCTTTGTCGAAGCTGGCGTCGATGAGTTGCCGGCAGCGCGGCGCGAACTCTACAACCTGCAGCGTCGCTCGAAAGTTCTGGTGAAGGCCCTGTAGAACTCTATCGAACTCGGGGTAAACTGGGCGCACTCTTGTAGTCATCGCGAAAGGAAACACCGTGGCACGCATGGTCAATTGCATCAAACTCGGACGCGAGGCGGAAGGCCTCGACCTGCCGCCTATGCCCGGCGAAATGGGCAAGAAACTCTGGGAAAACGTTTCCAAGGAAGCCTGGCAGCAGTGGATCAAGCTGCAGACCATGATCATCAACGAGAACCGCCTGAGCCTTGCCGACCCCCAGCATCGGAAATATCTGGCCGAGCAAGTGACGAAGCACTTTTTCGGCGACGGTGCGGATCAGGTGGGCGGCTACGTTCCTCCCAAAGCGTAGCGCGTCGGTCAGATATTTCCGAGCTGGCGGGCAACTTCCTTTTCCATCGCCTCCAGCCCGATGTGGCGCACGTCGCGGCCCTTGACCAGATAGACGACGTATTCCGAGATGTTCTTGGCGTGGTCCCCGATGCGTTCGATCGAGCGAGCAACGAACAGGAGATCGAGCGAACTTGAAATGGTGCGCGGATCTTCCATCATGTAGGTGATGAGTTGCCGCATTGCGGCCTTGTAACTGGCATCCACCTCGCGGTCCTGACGCACGACTTCGGCCGACGCATTCACATCGAGCCGGGCGAAAGCATCAAGCGACTTGCGCAGCATCGATACGGCAATGTCCGCCGGCGGCCGCAGATCGATGCGCGGCACGGCGCGGGGATCCCCACCATGGATATCACGCGCCATCTTGGCAATTTTCTTGGCTTCGTCGCCGACCCGCTCGAGGTCGGTGATGGTCTTCACCACGGTCATGATCATGCGCAGGTCGACGGCTGCCGGCTGTCGCCGGGCTATGACATTGTTGCAGGCTTCGTCGAGTTCGACCTCGTGCCGATTGACCAAGCGGTCCGTGGCGATCACTTGCTCGAGAAGCGCCATGTCGCCCGATTCCAGGCCGTCCATGGCACGAATCAATTGCTGTTCGACCAGCCCGCCCATCGCCAGAACGCGCGTGCGCAAGCCTTCGAGATCGGCATCGAATTGCCGGCTGATGTGATCCTGGTTCATTCCGCCACCCATGTTCGCAAAGTCGACACTATAACGGCAGCATGTGAAGGAATTATTTCAGCGCCGGGTCGCGTACATGGGTCAGCGAACACGGGTCTGCACGCCATCCATTGTTGCCAGCAGCAGCACATCCGCCCCGCGCCGGGCGAACAGGCCGTTGGTAACGACGCCGACGATCTGGTTGATCTGCTCCTCAAGGCCGACCGGGTCGGTGATCGCCAGGCCGTGCACGTCCAGGATCAGGTTGCCGTTGTCGGTCACCATGCCTTCGCGCAGCTTCGGCGTGCCGCCCAGCTTGGCCAGTTCGCGGGCGACATGGGCGCGCGCCATCGGAATCACTTCCACCGGCAAAGGGAACTTGCCCATGACCGCGACAAGCTTTGACGCGTCGCAGATGCAGACAAAGGTAGCCGCCACCGCCGCCACGATTTTTTCACGCGTCAGCGCGCCGCCGCCGCCCTTGATCATCGCCATGCTGCCGTCGATTTCATCCGCGCCATCGACGTAGATGCCCATGGCGTCCACATCGTTGAGGTCCAGCACGCGCATGCCGTGGCCGGCAAGGCGCTTTGCGGTTGCCTCGGAACTCGCCACGGTGCCACCGAGGCGATCCTTGATACCGGCGATTTCGTCGATGAAGAAATTCGCCGTGGAGCCAGTGCCGACCCCGAGGATCGCGCCGATCGGCAGCCGGTCCGCCACGTAGTCACGCGCCGCGCGTGCAACAGATTGCTTCAGTTCGTCTTGTGTCATGAGATTTTTCAAGGGATGCGAGTGAATTCAATACGATCGTAGTCCGGTCCGTGGTCGAGCAATGCGTCGAGACGCAGCCGCCAACGTTCGGATTCGCTGCGGATATCAACCTCCATGCCGGCGACAAAGCTACCGGCGGCCAGGATGATCTCCCTGCCGTCCTGGCTGACGACGATGGCATCTGACCAGCCACTGCCTCCATCCGCCACCCTGGTCCAGGCACTGCCCTCACCGACAGGCTTGACCATGGCGCAAATCGATGGCCAGGCCAGGGTCTCGATGCCGATGCTGGGGCGATTGGCCGCATCGCGCCCGATGCGGCGGATCAGTCCCAGGCGCCAATCCATACCATCCGCTTCGCGCAGACAGATGATCGAGCCAATCCGGTGGCGCGGCAACACGGCCGGCACCACGGCGCCAAGACCTGTTGCGCTGAAGTCCGCTTGTGTCCAGCTTTCCATTTGGGCCTGATCGCCACCCGTTTCGAGTTTGTGCAAGAGGTCGATCGGACTGATTGCTGCCGCCGGCCCCTTCGCCGCGGCCGCGGCCACATCGGCGGCCAGATTGTTTTGCGCCACGGTGCCGAATCGGGCTTCATCGAACTGGCGCAACACGTCGTCGCCCTCGTACTCGAAGGAACGACCCATGCGCGCGAAATGCGCGGCGGCGATCATCCGCCGGGCAAGGCCAAAGCCGAGCACGACACGCAGTTCGCCCTTCTGGAAAATGCGATCATTGTTGCGCGTGGGTGGCGTCTGCGCAAAATGCGTCATCAGGAGCAGGGCCGTGCTTTCGATCTGTTCCTGACTGGCCGGAACGTGTGCCAGCCACTCGGGAGCATCGTGGGACTTCTTTACCTGAGCGGCAAGCCGCATCACGGCGCCGCGCAGCTTCAGCATCGAGCAGTAGCGCATGCTGGTGCCGACGGGATCGCCCTGCTTCAACCGCTGCGGGCCCTGCGCTGCGGCGAGGTCGATGCGATCGGTGCTCAATGCATGGGGCTGCGCACTCAAATCGAGATCATCGCAGGAACGCAGAAAACTCTCGGCAAATTCCAGTTGCTGGGGTACCACGTTGCCTACCGGAACGAACTCGAGGTACAGCCCGATCAGGTACTCGCCCAGCGGAGTCGATTCCCTTTCATTGCGGTAGGGTACAACCTGCGTCTTGTTCAAACCCATCCGGTTAAGCACCTGCAGCAGCTCGTGGGCTTCCTGCCACAGTTCCGGCCCCGGCGTCCGGTAGCGAAAACGTTGCAGCTTCTTGCGCAAGGCCCAAGCCATCAACGCACGTGCGGCGCAGCGGGCCATGCGGACCTTGTCATCCTCCGACTTCAACTCATGGGGCGCACTGAGGAACACCCGGTACCAGTGGAACAGGTGCCCCGCATGAACGTCCAGTGCTGACCAGACCGAATCGGCCAGGTAATCGCGGCTAGCGGCGGAAAGGTAGTTCGACAACAGTTGCTGCGCGCTTGGTCGGGCGAACTGGTCCAACCGGGCCAGCGCACGCAGGGCGAGCGTGGGACCAATTTCCGAAACGCTGGCTTCCATGCTGGCAAACCACTCATCGACATCGAACAGCAGGCGTCGCGGATCCGACTGCGGAATGCCCGCCATCAGCGCATTCAGGCTCGCGTCTGAAGCCAAGGGATGGTCCGACGTGGCTTTTTGCTGGAACCGTGAGATGAGTTTGTTGAACACTGTGCCGTCAAGTGTACCCGATGATCAGCTCACTTTTTTCGCATCGGCGGCAGGTCAGTGCAGGAACCGTGAGCCACCTCGGCGGCCATACCGATAGTCTCGCCCAGGGTCGGATGCGGATGGATGGTCTTGCCGATATCCACCGCGTCGGCACCCATTTCTATGGCCAGCGCGACTTCGCCGATCATGTCACCGGCATTGGGACCGACGATGCTGCCTCCGATCACGCGATGACTTTCCTCATCGAACACCAGCTTGGTGAAGCCGTAGTCGGCACCGTTGGCGATCGCCCGGCCGGATGCCGCCCAGGGAAACTTGGCGACGCTGACCCGGCGTCCCGCCTTCTTCGCCTCGTCCTCGCCGACGCCGACCCAGGCCACCTCGGGATGGGTATAGGCGACGCCGGGAATTACCGTCGCATCGAAGTGGCTCTTCTGCCCCGCCGCCACTTCGGCCGCCACATGAGCCTCATGCACCGCCTTGTGGGCCAGCATGGGCTGGCCGACGATGTCGCCGATGGCGAAGATGTGCGGCACGCTGGTGCGCATCTGGCTGTCGACCGGGATGAAGCCGCGATCATTGACCACCACGCCGGCCTTCTCGGCGCCGATCTTCTTGCCGTTCGGGCTGCGTCCGGCGGATTGCAGGATCATGTCGTAGCACTGTGCCTCGGCCGGTGCCTGCTCGCCGTCGAACTTGACCCAGAGGCCGTCCGGTTTGGCGTCGACAGCCACGGTTTTGGTCTTCAGCATCACCTTGTCGAAACGTTTGGCATTCTGTTTTTCCCAGACCTTGACCAGGTCGCGGTCCGGGCCCTGCATCAGGCCGTCGAGCATTTCGACCACGTCAACTTTGGAGCCCAGCGTCGAGTACACCGTCGCCATTTCCAGGCCGATGATGCCGCCGCCGATGACCAGCATGCGCTTGGGCACGAAACGCAGCTCGAGGGCGCCGGTGGAATCGACGATGCGCGGATCCTTCGGGATGAAGGGCAGATGAAAGGCTGCGGACCCCGCGGCGATGATGCATTTCTGGAAGCGGATGACCTTCCTCTCGCCGGTCTTTTCTTGTGCGCTGCCGGTCATGGCCTCGACTTCGAGATGGTTGGCATCGAGGAAGTGGCCATAGCCACGCACGGTGTCGACCTTGCGCGCCTTGGCCATGCCGGAGAGGCCACCGGTGAGCTTGCCGACCACTTTTTCCTTGTGCGCACGAAGCTTGTCGACATCCACCTTGGGCGCCGCAAAACTGACACCGAGATCGCTGGCATGCTCGGCCTCTTCCATCACGGCGGCGACATGCAGCAGCGCCTTCGACGGAATGCAACCGACGTTGAGGCAGACACCGCCGAGGGTCGCGTAGCGTTCGACGATGATAGTCTTCATGCCGAGGTCCGCGGCCCGGAACGCGGCGGAATAGCCGCCGGGACCGGCGCCGAGCACCAGCATTTCGCAGTCGAGATCCACCTTGCCGGCGTAGCTGCCGGCAGCTCGGCTGGGTGCTGCAGCTGGGGGAGGTGCAGCGGGTGCAGCGGGTGCCGCCGCCGGGGCCGGGGCTGCGGGCGCGGATGCGGCAGCGACCGCGCCCACCTTCACCAGTGCCACCAGCGTGCCTTCGGCGATCTTGTCGCCAATTTTCACTTTCAACTCCGTCACCACCCCGGACACCGGGGACGGCACATCCATGGTCGCCTTGTCGGACTCCAGGGTGATCAGCGAATCCTCGGCTTTGACCACGTCGCCGACCTTGACCAGGACTTCGATGACCGGCACATCCTTGAAGTCGCCAATGTCGGGGACTTTCACTTCGACGATGTCACTCATTTGGCTTTCCTTCCAGTTTGATTTCATGGACCACGATCGGTGGTCCGGATGAAGTATCGAATTCGATCCCGGCGGCAACGCCGGCTTCGGCGATGCGCGCAGCGGGCAGTTCACCGTCATAGAGCGCGTGCATCGCGCCCAGGGCAAAGTTGCGTCCGGAACCGGCAGCCCAGACCCGGTCGAACTCGAACACCTCGCGATACGAATAGACGCCATAGATGCCCGAACGGTTGGCGATCAGTGCGGTGATCTGCGAGCTCTCATAGGGATCGTCGTCGTCTTCCTTGGTGTTGAGGAAGGCATGCTCCTTTAGTATCGGGTGCAAGCGACGAAAAGTCTCATACACCTCCATGCGCGAGCCGAGGCGAATGTCCTCGAGCTTCGAGAAGGCGGAGAGCAATACCAGGTGGTGCGCCGACGAGCCGCAGATGCCGATCTTCGAATCGGCAATGCTGAGGATCTTGTCGTGCTCGCCCTTGTAGCTGCGCGCCAGCCGCGTGTCGCCGAAGGTGGTGAGGCCGTCGGCGGCTATGGCGACCTCGTCCCCCTTCTTGACTACGGTGAGCGTGGTCACAACATGCTTCTCCGCATATCGGCCAGCAGTTGCGCCAGATAAACGTTGAAGCGCGTCGCCAATGCGCCATCGATGACGCGGTGGTCTGCGGTCAGTGACAGCGGCAGGGTCAGGCGCGGCACGAATTGCTTGCCGTCCCACACCGGTTTCATGGCCGACTTGTTCACGCCGAGGATCGCCACTTCAGGAGCATTGACGATGGGCGCAAAGTAGGTCCCGCCGATGCCGCCCAAGCTGGAAATCGTGAAGCAGGCGCCCTGCATGTCGGCCGGCTTCAGCTTGCCGTCGCGCGCCTGCTTTGCCAGTTCTCCGGATTCGCGGGCCAGTTCGAAGACGCCCTTGCTCTCGGCGTTCTTGATCACCGGCACCATCAACCCGTTGGGCGTGTCGGCCGCGAAGCCGATGTTGAAATACTTCTTCAGCACCAGGTTGTCGCCGTCGATCGAGGCGTTGAACTCGGGATACTTCTGCATTGCCTTGACACAGGCCTTGATCAGGAAGGCGAGCATGGTCAACTTGGCACCCGACTTCTCGTTTTCCTTGTTGATCTGCACGCGGAAGGCTTCAAGCTCGGTGATGTCGGCGTCCTCGTGATAGGTGACCGCCGGAATCATCGCCCAGTTGCGCGACAGGTTGGCTCCGGAAATCTTCTTGATGCGCGACAGCGGCTGCACGTCGATGGCACCGAATTTCGAGAAGTCGATCTTCGGCCAGGGCAACAGGTCGAGGCCGCCGCCCGACGATGCGGCTGCTGCGGGCGCCGGCGGCGGTGCGCTGAGTACGCCCTTGACATAAGCCTGGATGTCAGCCTGCAGGATGCGACCCTTGGGCCCGCTGCCGGGTACTTTGGCGACATCGACGCCAAGCTCGCGCGCAAAGCGGCGCACCGAGGGACTGGCGTGGGATACCGGGCCCGACAGGCGATCGGCCGGGGTCGGCATTGAAACGCGCGGCGGGGCGGCAACGAGGTCGGCAGCGCCCGGGCGGAAATCCACGGCCGATCCGCCGCTTACAGGCGCGGCGGCTACGGCCGCCGCTGGAGCCGACGTCGCCGGCGCGACACTTGCGGATACTGTAGGCGACACCGCCGCAGTGACGGGTACCGCGGCACCAGCGCCAACGCTTACCAACGCCAGCACCACGCCTTCCGCAACCTTGTCGCCGACCTTTACTTTCAGCTCGGTAACGACGCCGGACACCGGGCAGGGAATGTCCATCGTCGCCTTGTCCGACTCCAGCGTCATCAGGGAATCCTCGGCTTTCACCGTGTCGCCGACCTTGACCAGCAGTTCGATGATGGGCACGTCCTTGAAGTCGCCTATGTCGGGCACCTTGACTTCGATCACGGCCGCGGCGGCGGGCCGCGGCGCTGCTGCAACCGGGGCAGAAGCCGGAGCAGCAGGTGCTGCGGCAGGAGCAGCTGCGACAGCCTGGCCGGCGGCTGAACTGTCGATCAGGGCGACCAGACTGCCTTCCGCAACCTTGTCGCCGATCTTCAGCTTCAACTCGGTGACCACGCCGGACACTGGCGACGGCACATCCATGGTCGCCTTGTCGGACTCCAGTGTGACCAGCGAGTCCTCGGCCTTGACCACATCGCCGACCTTGACCAGCAATTCGATCACGGGCACATCATTGAAGTCGCCGATATCCGGAACTTTCACCTCTACTATGCTCATGGCTTACACCTTTACCGGGTTGGGCTTGTTCGGATCGAGGCCGTATTTCTTGATGGCCTCGGCCACTTTTTCCTTCTTCATCTGGCCGTCTTCGACCAGCGCGGACAGGGCCGCCAGGGTGATCCAGTAGCGGTCGACCTCGAAAAAGTGGCGCAGCTTTTCGCGCGTGTCCGAGCGGCCGAAGCCATCGGTGCCCAGTACCGTGTAGTGACGCGGCACCAGTGAGCGGATCTGCTCGGCAAAAACGCGGATGTAGTCGGTGGCGGCAATCACCGGCCCCCGTGTTTCGGCCAGACAGGCCGAGACATGCGGTACGCGCGGCTTCTCGGTCGGATGCAGCAGGTTCCAGCGCGTGCAGTCGTTGCCGTCGCGCGCCAGTTCGTTGAAGGAGGGACACGACCACAAATCCGCCTCGACACCCCAGTCGCTCTTAAGCAGTTTGGCCGCGGCAACCGCTTCCATGAAGATGGTGCCGGAGCCAAGCAACTGCACCCGCGGTCCATTCGAAGCGGCGCCCTTTCCGAACTGGTACATGCCTTTGAGGATGCCCGGCGCTGCATCGGCGGGCATCGCCGGATGCTCGTAGTTCTCGTTCATCACCGTCAGGTAATAGAACACGTCTTCCTGTTCGGTCACCATGCGACGCAAGCCGTCCTGCACGATCACCGCAACTTCGTAGGCGAAGGTCGGGTCGTAGGAAATGCAGTTGGGCACGGTGCCGGCCAGCACCTGCGAATGGCCGTCTTCGTGCTGCAGGCCTTCGCCGTTGAGCGTGGTGCGCCCGGCCGTGCCGCCGACCAGGAAGCCGCGTGCGCGCTGGTCGCCAGCAGCCCAAACGAGGTCCAGGGTGCGCTGCATGCCGAACATCGAATAGCAGACATAGACCGGGATGGTCTGCACGCCGTGCGTCGAATAGCTGGTGCCGGCCGCAATCCAGTCGGCCATGGCACCGGCCTCGTTGATGCCTTCCTGAAGGATCTGGCCGTTTTTGGTTTCCTTGTAGAACATCATCTGGTCGGCGTCCTGCGGCACGTAGTTCTGGCCGTCCTGGTTCCAGATGCCGATCTGGCGAAAGAGTCCCTCCATGCCGAAGGTACGCGATTCATCGACCACGATCGGCACCACGCGCTTGCCGATGATCTTGTCCTTGAGCATGACGTTGAGGCCACGCACGAAAGACATGGTGGTGGAGAATTCGCGTCCCTCGCCGCCAGCCTTCAGCAGCGCGTCGAAGGCCGACAGCGGCGGCACCGGCAGCGATTCCGCCTTGACACGGCGCGACGGCAGATAGCCGCCGAGCGCCATGCGCCGCTCGCGCATGTAGTTGAGCTCCGTCGAGCCCTCGGGGAAGGTCAGGTAGGGCAGTTTTTCCAGATCCGAGTCCGGCACCGGCAGCTTGAATCGGTCGCGGAAGGCCTTGATCGAGGTGGTGCCCATCTTCTTCTGCTGGTGGGTGATGTTCTGTGCTTCGCCGGCCTCGCCCATGCCGTAGCCCTTGATGGTCTTGGCCAGAATGACGGTCGGCTGGCCCTTGTGCGCCACCGCCGC
>CAMBRI010000069.1 GCA_945870205.1 Sulfuritalea hydrogenivorans sk43H
GAAGTCGTGGTCGGCCCGACGGTGAAGATTTCCTACGTCGACCAGAGCCGCGACTGCCTTGACGGCAGCAAGACGGTGTTTCAGGAACTTGCCGACGGCGCCGACATCATCACCATCGGCAAGCTCGAAATCGCCAGCCGTGCCTACATCGGCCGCTTCAACTTCAAGGGTGGCGACCAGCAGAAGAACGTCGGCAACCTTTCGGGAGGAGAACGCGGACGCCTGCACCTGGCCAAGACCCTGATGACCGGCGGCAACCTGCTGCTGCTCGACGAACCGTCGAACGACCTCGACGTCGAGACGCTGCGCGCGCTGGAAGATGCACTGCTCGAATTCGCCGGCTGCGCCATGATCATCAGCCATGACCGCTGGTTCCTCGACCGCATCTGCACCCACATCCTGGCTTGCGAAGGAGACTCGCAATGGAGCTTCTTCGCCGGCAACTACCACGAGTACGAGGAAGACAAGAAGAAGCGACTGGGCGAGGAAGGCGCCAAACCCAAGCGCATACGTTACAAGCCGATCACGCGCTGAGGACTTCGGGTGACAGGCCTCAAGGTCGCAGCGGCCGTCCTCGCGCTGCTCGTCGCCATGGTGCTGACGCAGCTGATGTTTGCGCCGCAACGCGAACCGGCACCGCAGATGACGCACGGCATGCCCTGGCAGATCGAGCACCCGGGCCCCGGCCAGTCGCGGGTGTTCGGACTGACGCTGGGAGGCGCCGCGGCCAGCACGCTGGCCGATGCCCAGCGCCTCTCCCCGCAACAGCCCAAGCTTGCGCTGTTGGCGCCGCAGGATGAGTCGCCGTCCCTGGAAGCCTATTTCGAGAGCGTGTCACTCGGCACCCTCACGGGCAAACTGGTGTTGAGCATCGCCGCATCGGCGGCCGATCTGGAGGCAATGCGCGGGAATGCCGCGAAGACGAACCACCTCGACAGCGGCATACGCAAGTACGCCCTGAACGAAGCAGATCGGCAGCGCGCCGAAGCACTTCCGCTCGCCGCGATTGCCTTCATCCCCTCGGCCAGTCTCGACGAAGCCATCATCCTGCAGCGTTTCGGCGCACCGGCAGAGCGCATCCGCCAGGGCGAGACGCTCGAACATTTCCTCTATCCGGCGCGGGGACTGGACATCGTGCTCGACAGCAAGGGCAAGGAAGTGCTGCAGTACGTCGCACCAGCCGATTTCGCGCGGCTGCGTGCCCCGCTGGGAAAGTAAGCCTCTCCCGGCGCATGGCCGCAGAAGGGCTTCCCCGGCACCCGCGAATCGCTACTTCGTGCGCCCGTACTTGCCGGTCAGCGTCGCCTTGCCTATGGAATTGGCATTGACCATGAAACCGGCCAGCGAGGCCGTCGCCCCAGCCGGCAAGTCGAGCTTGTCCACCTTCAGCGCATGCAGCGTGAAGTGGTAGCGATGCGGCTTGTCGCCAACCGGTGGGCAAGGACCGCCCCAGCCGGGGCCGCCGAAATCGGTGTTGATCTGCGTCGCGCCCTTGGGTAGCGCCGAGCCGTCGCCTTTGCCGGCACCCTTGGGCAGTTCCATCGCGTCCGCTGGAATGTTGGTTACCACCCAGTGCCACCAGCCGGCACCACCGGTCGGCGCATCGGGATCATGCACCAGCAGGGCGAAACTCTTGGTGCCCTTGGGGGCGGCGGACCAGGTCAGCGCCGGTGAAATGTTCTTGCCGCTGCACCCGAAACCGGCGAATACCTGCTCGTCGGCAATCGGCGCGCCGGCCTTGATGTCGGCGCTGGAAAGCTTGAAGGCATCGGCGCTGGCGCTGCCCGCCAGGGCAAGCCCGGCCGCGAACAATAGACTGGTACGAATCATGATGGCTCCGTGGTTGTCGGGTGGAAAAGAGCGTCCAGATTAGCAGACCCTAGGCCTCGCCGATCACGACGCGGCTGTCGCCCTCCAGCCGGTACTCGGGAATCACCAGGTTGGCCGGTGCCGGACCGTTGCGGAACACCCGGCCCGCCAGGTCGAACTTCGAGGTGTGGCAGGGGCAGAGGAACTCGTTGCGATTGCCGGCCCCGGCGCGCAAAACCGGCGGGCAGCCCTGGTGAGTGCATTGGCCGATGGCGACAAAGATCTCAGGGCGCAGGGACCGATGCGGATTGCGGCAGCCCTCGGGTTGCAGCGAAAGCAGGGAAGCAGGATCCGTCAGCTCGCTCTCATAGCCGGCCAGTGCCGCGATCTCGTCGGCGCTGCGGCGCAGGATCCACACCGTGCGCCCGTGCCATTCCACGGTCATCAGCTTGCCTGCTGCCAGATCGCCGAACCCTACCGGCAGCGGATGCCCGGCCGGCGGCTGCGGCTGCGTCACCACGTAGCGCGCCGCGCCCAGCCCGGCACCGAGCGCGCAGAGGCCGCCCACCAGATACAGTCGGCGACGCTCGATACCGGGAATGGTCTGCTTGCTCATGACGCACGACTCGAAGACATGGAATCGCGATCAGCATACCGCGTTCGGCCCGGTACAGAAAGGCATCGCTCGCCGTTGCACCCGCACAACCCCCATGCCCTCCTGTTGCGTGGCGGCCCCTATGGCTCCATCACCACCACATGCCCGACGAAGAGTACTCGCGGAAAAGTGCGCTGCAGCAGCTTGCTGTAGAAGTTGGTCATCACCGATCCCTCCTCGTAACGGATGGTGCTGCCCGGCTTGACGGCCATCTTCGGCGCGGCAATCCATTCGCTGGCTCCCGCACGCTCGACCTCGATGTAGGTGAAGTCGTTGGCATCCATGCTGCTGAGCACCTTGCCCTGGTTCGGCAGCTCGGATGGCGCCGGCGCCTTGTCCGGCATCAGCATCTCCATGGCCTGGGCCGGCGACGGATGGCCGGGCGGCGGCGCGGCGGCAGCGCAAGCCGCGGTGCAGGCAACGAGAAGGGCTAGCAGCGTTCTCGACAATCCCGATGGTTTCAATGACATATGTGAAGCTCCCGGATCGCCCTGTGATAGACGAACCAATCTGGTTACGGTTCGATGAAAAATGGCATTTGTCCAACATTGCGGATCGCAAATCCTGCACAGAATTTACTCAAAAGCGTTCATCCGTGTGCCGCCGAGCAGTTCATGCATTTAGTATCTGGATTTCATGAAATCGATTCCCGGCTGCAATACGCGCCGCCAGGCGACCTCGATCGCAGCGTCGAATTTCGGGTCGGCTTCGCTGACCGCCTGCACCAGGCGGTCGAGCCACAGATCGTAAAGCTCCGGCTTGATGTCGAGTTCCGCCCTGCCGTGGCGCCTGGCGAGACTCTCCAGTTGCGCCTCACGCTCTGACTCGCCGCTTGTCAGCATCATGATGTAAAGCGAGATCTTGAGCATTCTTGCCTGCTTTTTCAGGTCGGTGTGCTCGAACTTTTCTGCCACCGCAGCGGAAGAAGCAAGGAACAGGCTGTAGAAACGGCTCAGGAAATCCGACCGCGAGGCGCACCTTTCCAGGCTGTCGTTGAACAGTTCGATGTACTTTTCGTCCATTTCAGGTCTTGAAGCCAGCAAGCCTCGACACTCCTGCCGACCGCGCAAATCCCTTGGCGCGCGACACCCTGAAGCCGTCGTGGCCGGGCGCCATATCGGCGACCACACGCAATCGCGTCCACGGCAACGCCACCAACGCTCGCCGCAGGGCAGGCAACGATGCCCGTGGAAAGATCGGGATTTTCAACTGCATGCGGCAAAGTATCATTGATCGCCCTGCCCCGGCAAATTCCTCGTTGCGGCGCGGTCGAGGCGACTGACCAAGGCTGTGCGCAAGAATGTGCGGCCGATACGCGGATCAAGTTGTTATAGAGTTAAACTAAGTTGCGACAGAACGCTGCATCCAAGGAATCCGTCGGCAAGGCTGCGACTGCTTTTTCTTCGATCGCATTCACCCGAACTTAAGAACAGCCAAAGGATCCACCATGATGCGATATCTCTTTGCCCTGTCATTTGCCGCGCAAGCATTGCTTGCACCCGCAATGGCCGCTGAATTCGGAACCAAGGAGGAGGCGGTGGCAATGGTCAAGCGAGTTAAGGCGCAGTTCAAAAAGGATGGTCCCGAGACGACATTCAAAGCCGTCTCCGACAAGACGACCAAGGCATACCATGATCGCGACTTGTATCCGTTCATCTACCATTTGACTGGAGCCCAGAAGGGCGTCAATGTCGCCCACGGCGCACGGCCGGCGCTGATTGGCAAGAATCTGATCGACCTCAAGGATCAGGACGGGAAGTACCTCATTCGAGAGATGCTCGATCTCGCCAACGGACCCGGGCACGGCTGGGTCGATTACAAATGGCCCAATCCGATTACCAACAAGATCGAAGACAAATCCAGCTATATCGAGAAGCTGGGAGACTATTTCGTAGGTGTAGGAATCTACCGGCAATAGTCGCTGCTATATCGGGCCGAGGGAAAGCGCCACTTCAATACCGCCAGCCAAGAGCCACCGACCCGTGTCTTTATTTGAAAACCTGTCCATCCAGGCAAAGGCCTTTGCGACATCGGCCGTCCTGGTGATTTGCCTCGTCTCCCTCGGCAGCGTCGCCTACGTGACCCTGGACAAGTCGCAGGAAGGACTGCACACCCTCTCGACGACGGTCTTGCCGAGGCAACACGCGTTCGCGGCGGTGAAGGATTCGATAGTCGCAGTGCAAATGAAGATATTTCGCTACGTATCCTGGGCAAGCAACGGGGTCAACGCGTCTTTGCTGCGGTCGCTCAGCAGTGAGGTCGACACGGATCTACTGGCGATCCAGAAAAACATGGGAACACTGGCGGCCCGGGCAGACCTGTCGGAAGCACAGAAGGCCGATTTGCGGGCACTTATCCTGAAGTGGAAACATTACGAGAGTTCGGCCAAGGACACCCTCGAGGTCGGCAGCACCGATGCGCCGATGGCAACCATGATGCTCGGTCAGGCGGACGAGAAGTTCATGGCACTTGCCGCCGACTTCCAGAAAATGTCCGGTTCGGTCGTGGCACGGACCAATGAGATATCTACCGAACTCGTCACGGACGCCGAGCAAAAGAAGATGGTCCTGGTTATCGGTGGCGGGATCGGACTGCTGCTCAGCCTGGTCATTTCCCTGATGGTGTCAAGGTCGATCGTCAAGCCGATCAGATCCGTGACCCATGCCATGCGGCAGTTGTCATCGGGCGATACCGAGGTGGACGTCGGCTATCGGAACCGTCGTGACGAAATCGGGCAGATGGTGGAAGCCATTGCCGTGTTCCGCAGGAATGTCCTTGAAATGCGTGCGATGGAGTATGAAAACCTTGAGGCGGAGAAGCAGCGCCTGAAAGAGATCGGCGCGGCGCGGGCGCGTCTGACCGACGCCATCGAGGCCATTTCCGACGGCTTCTCGCTCTACGATGCGGATGACCGACTGGTGGTCTTCAACAGCAAGTACAAGACCCTTTTTGCCGCCGACGCCAACTTCATCGAAGTGGGCAGACCTTTTGAAGCAATCATCCGCGCCGCGTCGCTGCGCGACATGGTCGAGGATGCCGCAGGGGACTATGAGGCTTGGGTCGCTCGAAGAATAGCTCAGCACAGGTCGGCGAGCAGCACGCATATACAGCACCGCAACGACGGCCGCTATATTCAGATCAACGAGCGCAAGACGGCCGAGGGCGGCGTCGTCGCAACGTATGCCGACATCACCGAACTGAAGCGGAACGAGGTCGAACTGGCGCGCCTGGTCAAGGGACTCCAGGACGCAACGGCGGACCTCACCGAATCGCTTGAGCAGCAGACCGCGACGAGCGAGGTCCTGCGCGTGATCTCGAGTTCCAACGACAATACGCAGCCGGTGTTCGACATGATCGCCCGGCGCGCCTTGCAGCTGTGCGACGCGCATTTCTGCGCGGTCTTCCAGTTCGACGGCGAACTGATCCACCTCGCCGCTCACCATGGCCTGAGTGCGGAAGGCGCCCTGGCCTATGAGCGCGGCTTTCCCCTGCCGCCGACTCGCACCACCGCGATCGGCCGCGCCATCCTCGACCGCAGCCTTGCCGAGATCCCGGACGTCGAAGCCGATGCCGAGTACGGCAGCCTGGGCATTGCGCGGGCGGTGACTTTCCGCGCAATCCTCGCGGTGCCCCTGATGCGCGACGGCATCCCGATCGGCGGCATCGCCGTGTCGCGTGCAAGCGTGGGCCCCTTTCCGCCGAAGCACATCGACCTGCTGCATTCCTTCGCCGACCAGGCGGTGATCGCGATCGAGAACGTACGCCTGTTCAAGAAAAGCAAGGAAGCGCTGGAGCAGCAGACCGCGAGCAGCGAGATCCTCGGCGTGATCAGCCGCTCGCCGACCGACTCGGGTCCCGTATTCGAGGCCATCCTCGAAGGCGCGACACGTCTCTGCGATGCCCACCTCGGCGTGCTGAACCTTTACGATGGCGAGAACTACCGGACGGTGGCCCAGAGCGGCGGCAATCCGGATTTCGCCAGGTGGGTTTTCGAACGTGGTCCGTTCCGGCCCGCCGGCTTCATGGCCAGAATGATCGAGGACCGGCAGCCGGTGCAGGTTGCGGACATGAAGGAGTCGGCGGAATATCGCGAGGGCCTCATGCACCCGGTCCACTTCGTCGACATGGGCGGAGCGCGGAGTTACCTGATCGTGCCCCTGATCAAGGATGAAACGGTCCTCGGCGGCATATCGATCTTCCGTCCGGAAGTGCGGCCCTTCAGCGAGAAGCAGATCGACCTGGTCAGGACCTTTGCCAGCCAGGCAGTGATCGCGATTGAAAACGTGCGCCTGTTCAATGAAGTCACGGCGCATACCGAGGCGCTCACGCGGGCTGTCGACGAGATGCGCGCACTGGGCGAGGTCGGCCAGGCCGTCAGTTCCACGCTTGATCTGGATACCGTGCTGGCCACCATCATCACCCACGCCGTCGAACTGTCGCAGGCCGATGCAGGCGGCACGATCTACGAGTTCGACGATGCCGCCGGCGTATTCGTGCCGCGGGCAAGCCATGGTGTGAGCGACGCCATGATCGCCAGCCTGCGCGACTCGCGGATCCGGCTCGGCGAAACCACCCTCGGCATCTGTGCGGAGCAACGGGCGCCGTTCCAGACTGCGGACGTAACGCTGATGCGCCGCGACCAGGTGCGCGACCTGCTGCAGCGGGAAGGCGTTCGCGCGCTGCTGGCGGTGCCCCTGTTGCGCGAGGAGCGCGTGATCGGCGGGCTGGTGATCCGGCGCAAATCGGCCGGCGAGTTCTCGCCCTCGGTGGTGATGCTGTTGCAGACCTTCGCCGCCCAGTCGGTGCTGGCGATCCAGAACGCCCACCTGTTCCGCGAGATCGCCGAAAAGGGCGAGCAACTCGAGGCGGCGAGCAAGCTCAAATCGCAGTTCCTCGCCAACATGTCACACGAGTTGCGCACGCCGCTCAACGCCATCATCGGCGTCACCGAGATGCTGCACGAGGATGCCGTCGACCTGAAGCGCGAGGACGACCTCGAACCGCTGGAACGCGTGCTGCGCGCGGCGAAGCACTTGCTGGCGCTGATCAACGACATCCTCGACCTGTCGAAGATCGAGGCCGGCAAGATGGATCTTCACATCGAATCCTTCCCCATCGCGCCGCTGATCGAGGACGTGGTGCAGACCATCGGCACCATGGCGGCAAAGAACGGCAACACCGTGGTGGTCGATTGCGCGGTGGCACTCGGCAGCATGCGTGCCGACCAGACGCGGATCCGCCAGGCCCTGCTCAACCTGGCCAGCAACGCCAACAAGTTTACAGAGCGCGGCACCGTCACCATCGGCGCGAAACGCTCGATCGAGGCCGGGCGCGAATGGGTGACGATGGCGGTGAGCGACACCGGCATCGGCCTCACGCCGGAGCAGATGGGCAAGCTGTTCCAGGACTTTGTCCAGGCCGACGCCTCGACCACGCGCAAATACGGCGGCACGGGACTCGGGCTGGCGATCAGCCGCCGCTTCTGCCAGATGATGGGCGGCGACATCTCCGTCAGCAGCGAACCCGGTCGCGGCTCGGTGTTCACCATCCGCCTGCCGGCGAACACCGAAGAGCCGGTGTCCGCCCCGGCGTCGACCGGCTTGCCGGTGATCACCGGGCAGGGCGGTGCGCCGCTCGTCCTGGTGGTGGACGACGATCTCACGGTGCGCGAAGTGATCGGGCGTTACCTGGAGCGCGCGGGTTTTTCGGTGGTGACTGCCGACGGCGGCCAGGAAGCGCTGCGCCTGGCACGGGAGCTTCACCCGGCGGCGATGACGCTGGACATCATGATGCCGGGAATCGACGGCTGGACCGTGCTCGCGGCGCTCAAGGGCGATCCCGAACTGGCCGACATCCCGGTGGTCCTGATCACCATCGTCGATGAAAAGAACCGCGGCTTTTCTCTTGGCGCCGCCGAATACCTGGTCAAGCCCGTCAACCGCGAAAAACTTACGGTGGTGCTGCGCGGCATCGTCGGCGGCCTGGAGCGGCGCGTTCTTCTGGTCGACGACGACGACTTCGGACGCAAGGCGATGTGCGATGGCCTGGTGCAGAACGGCTGGGAGGTGACCGAGGCAGCAAACGGCCGCGTCGCGCTCCAGTGCCTCGCGCAGGCCAGGCCGGATCTCATCATCCTGGACCTGATGATGCCCGAGATGGATGGTTTCGAGTTCCTCGCCGAGTTGCGCCAGAAGCCTGAATGGCGAGACATTCCCGTCGTTGTGGTGACCGCGCGCGACCTGACCGACGAAGACCGGAGTCGCCTCAATGGTGGCGCCGAACGCATCATCCAGAAATCCGAGCGCGACGAGCTGCTGGATGAAGTGCGCAGCACTCTGGGCAAATGCATCGGGCGGCGCAATGGCGCCAAAGGCACGGGATCGTAAATGAAAATCCTCTACGTCGAAGACAATGACGACAACATCTACGTGCTGAAGAGCCGCCTCAAGCGCGCCGGCTACGACGTCATCATCGCGACCGACGGAGCGCAGGGCGTGGCGATGGCGGCAAGCGAACAGCCCGACCTGATCCTGATGGACCTGAGCCTGCCGGTGATCGACGGCTGGGAAGCCACGCGGCGGATCAAGGCGGCGGCAGAGACTCGGCACATTCCGGTGATCGCGGTAACCGCGCATGCGATGTCCGGCGACCGCGAGAAGGCCCTGGCGGCGGGCTGCGACGACTTCGATACCAAGCCGGTGGAACTGCCGCGCCTGCTTGAAAAGATCCGCGCCTTTGCCCCGGATGCGGCATCGTGACCGGGCCTGTGGCCCAGAGCGGCCCTGCGCTGCTGGTAGTCGATGACAACGAGGACAATCGCTATACGCTGACGCGGCGGCTCAACAAGGAGGGCTATCGCAACCTGTGCACGGCCAATGATGGCCGCGCGGCCCTCGATATCCTCAAGGTCCAGCCATTCGATCTGGTGCTGCTCGACATCATGATGCCCGAGCTGAACGGCTATGAAGTCCTGGAGCAGATGAAGGCCAACCCCGCGCTGCGCGATGTCCCCGTCATCATGATCTCCGCGCTGAGCGAAATCGACAGCGTCATTCGCTGCATCGAACTGGGCGCCGAAGACTACCTGTCAAAGCCGTTCAACCCGACCTTGCTGCGTGCACGCGTAGGCGCCACCCTGGAAAAGAAACGGCTGCGCGACGAGGTTCGGGCCAGCCTCGTCCGGCTGGAAGAGGAGCTCGATGCCGCCCGCAAGATGCAGCTCGGCATGCTGCCGAGCGTATTCCCTGCATGCACGCCCGAACGTCCGGTGGAGGTGCATGCACTGATGGAAGCGGCGCGCGAAGTCGGCGGCGATCTCTACGATTGTTTTTACGCGTCGGAGCACCGGTTCTGCTTTCTGGTCGGTGACGTTTCCGGGAAAGGGGCGCCGGCGGCGATGTTCATGGCCCGCACCCGCAGCCTTGTTCGCCTTGCGATAGAACTCAGCGAGCAACTGGGCGCCGCACCCCTTGATCCGGCTCATATCGCCGAGGTCGTCAACCGCGAGCTTTGCCAGAACAACAACGACCGGATGTTCGTGACCTTGTTTCTCGGCCTGCTTGACACCCGGACCGGCGTTCTCGCCTGCACCAATGCCGGACATCCGCAGCCCCATGTCTTGCGCGCCAGCGGCCAAGTCGCGATCATGGACTGCAAGCCGGAAATTCCGCTGGGCGTGCGTAGCAAGAGCAGCTACCAGACCGTCACGGTCACGATCGGCCCTGGCGATGCGGTGTTCGTCGTTTCCGACGGCGTGGTCGAGGCCATGAACGAGCAAGGTGAGCTTTACACCATCGAACGCCTCAACGCAGACCTTTCCGACGCCGCCGGCACCTGCGCCGCAAACCTGGTGCGCAAGGTCGCACACAACGTGAATATTTTTACCGGAACGGCGCCGAAAGCCGACGACGTCACCGCGCTGGCAATGCGCTGGCGGCCCGCAAAGCCAGCGTAGTTTGCGCTGCGATTCCTGGCATCGCCTGGGGAAAGGCGCCGGGTATGCCAACGATGGCGGGGGATTTCGCTTTGAGCTGGAAGACAGGGATGGAAGAATGGGTTTCCGTCGGGGCCGCTATCAGCACACCAGCTAGCCATTGAACCGCCAGGAACCTTACGCTTTGCTTGATGACAGGAAATACGCCATGTGCCGGCGCGGCGCCAAATAGTCCAGCGCTGCTTGCGGCATGGCATTGGGCAACACGGCGCGGGCAATGGAGACTTCCTCTGCCCCGCTCAAATTGACCAACATAGCCTCGCTTTTTGGAACGTCGGGGTCATACAACTCCACTGTAGGCCGTGTCAGTGATCCTCGATCGAAGCTGGTAACGATGCCCCATTGACCGTTTGTCAGCTCAACGAAGGTACCGGGTGGATAGACGCCCAGCGCATCGATGAGCGCTTTCAGGCAGGATCCATCAAATTTGTCCCGTTCCTCACTATAGAGCTTCGCCAGCGCCTGATAGGGCTGCAAACCCGCGGTAAGTGAATAAGGGTTGCTGAGCGTTTCATAGCGATCGGCCAAACCCACCACGCGGGCGGCAAGCGGAATGGCGTCTCCTCGCATCTTTTTCGGGTATCCACTGCCGTCCAGACGTTCGTGATGCATCAGGATCGCATCATGCACCTGTTGGGGCAGTGGCACACCGCGCAGCAATTCCTCGCCCCAGACAGGGTGCATCTTGAAGACGGACAGTTCCGCTGCTGTCATCTCGCCTGCCTTGCGTTTCCATATCGACTCGCCAACCTTGGTGCGCCCGATATCGTGCAGAAGCCCGCCGAGTGCGACCGCGGCCGCCTCCGCCTCCGCCATGCCCACTCCCCGCGCGATCATTCCTGACAGAACCATGACCCCCATGGCGTGGCTGTGTGCTGCCGTGTCGCGCTTGGAGACACCCAGCAGATGTAAGGTGCTGTCGTCAGAGGCGAAGTCCTTGACAAGCTCGCCGGCTATTCCCAAGAGCGTCTGCGCAGATTCCGCGGGAGTAGCGTGAATTCGGGCAACAGAAGTTTTTGCTGCCTCGGAGACCCTTTCGTAATGCTTTTCCGCATCCTGGACTGCCCGGCGGAGTTCCTGTAATCGCTCAATTCGCTCGCGCTTTGCCGCCGCCTGGCTTTGCCGCAAGGCCTCTTGTTCCAGACTTCTGCCGCTTTTCTCCTGATCGACGATCTCGGGTATGGCAACCGGCACGGGAAGCGGGGTCTCCTTCGATTTGTCAGGCCGCCAAAGTACGCTGTCCAGGCCAAGTTCTTGGATGAGCCTTAAATCCTTTTCTGTGGCAACGACAAAACTGTTGAAAATAAAGGGGTGGCGCATCCAGTGTTCGTCGAGGACGACGTAGACACCAACCCTTAGCTGACTGGGATGTATTCGCTTCAATCCGTTCGGTGCGTTCATGGGGCTACTGTTGCATTTCCGGGAGCAATGGCGCCTGCCCCTTGAGCACTATCAGCAGGCGCTCGACCTCGTCGAAGAGGTGTTGCGCCAGAGCAGCGGCATCGCGCAAGGCACCGGCCCGCGCCAAGGCTTCCAGTTCCTTGGCGCGTCGCATCGCGGGATTCGCGCCGAAGGCTGACAGCGAACCGCGCATGGAATGGGCGACCCGCATCACCATGCCTGCATCGCCTGTGGCAAGGCCGGCACGCAACTGTGCGCAATCCTTCGGAAAATGTTCGAGGAAGGTCTGGACAATAACTTCAACGATTTCCGCATCCATGGCTGCCACGGCGGCCGCATAGTCGAAATCGGCGAGCGGCGTTTCTGCCACGAGCGAATGACCGGCAAGCACCCCTGGGGTCTGGAGGTTCTGTACGCCCCGCGCAGCCGACAGCACTCCCAGTTTTTGGGCGAGGTCGGCGGCCTTGATCGGTTTGGCGATGTAATCGTCCATGCCTGCTTCGAGGCAGGCTTCGCGGTCGCCCTGCATGGCGTTGGCGGTCATGGCGATGATGGGTAGTCGGGGTGTCCCATTTGCGGCTTCGCGGCGCCGTATCTCGCGTGTGGCCTCGATGCCGCCCATCACCGGCATCTGCATGTCCATCAGTGCAACGTCGAATGTCCGTTGCCCCAAAGCATCGAGTGCCAGTTGCCCGTCGGCGGCGAGAGTCACGCGGTGACCCCATTTTTCGAGAACGCGCATTGCCAACCGCTGATTGACCGGATTATCTTCGACCAGCAGCACCTCGAGCGCAGTCTGTCGGTCGCGCTGCTGGTGGCGCGTGATAAGTTCGGGCACGGCATTGGAAATCCTGGCTTGACCGAAGAGACTGCCCAGTGCCGCGTGCAGTTCTTCTGCGGCCACGGGTTTGGGGAAATATCCGTCCAGGCCGATATCGCGGCAGCGCTGAGCATCGCCACGCATGGCGCCCGAGGACAGGACCAGTACCGGCAGGTACTTCATGCTGTCCTGCGCCCGGATCCATTCGCCTAGCGCGAAGCCGTCCATCCCCGGCATCTGCATGTCGAGCAGGATGGCGTCAGGCAAGGGCTGGCTCGAAAGCATGCTGATCGCCGCCTCTCCCGAGGCGACCTCCATCACGTTCATTCCCCAGCGCTGCAGCAGTCGCGCCAGCACCTCGCGATTGACGGCGTTGTCATCCACGATGAGCGCGCTTCGCCCGCTGAGGCCGGCGGGTTGCGCGGCGGGTGGCTCCGTGGCATCGACACCGAGTTCAAGGGTGAAGAAGAAGGTGCTGCCACGCCCCGGTTGGCTTTCTACCCAGAGCCGGCCGCCCATCAGTTGTACCAATCGATTCGAGATCGTCAGGCCGAGCCCGGTGCCGCCGTACTTGCGGGTGGTGGAGGTATCCTCCTGGGCGAAGGCATCGAAGATATGCACCTGTTTTTCGGGCGCGATGCCGACGCCCGTATCGCAGACCGAAACCCGGATCGTTGCCCGTCGCCCGTCAAGCGAGTCGACTGCAAGCCGCATGACGATTTCGCCTTTCTCGGTGAATTTGATTGCATTGCCGACCAGGTTCAGCACGATCTGACGCAGGCGGCCGGGATCGCCGATGACGCGAACCGGAAGCTCCGTGGCTATGTCGCTGACCAGTTCCAGCCCCTTTTCGTGGGCGCGCAGGGCCATGGTCTTGAGGGTTTCCGCCACTGTGCGCTGGATGTCGAAGCCGACTTCCTCGATCGCCAGCTTCCCGGCCTCTATTTTCGAGAAATCCAGGATGTCATTGATGACGGTAAGCAAGGCCTCTGACGATGACCGGACGATTTGCAGGTACTCGCGCTGCTCGTCGTCAAGCTTGGTGTCGAGTGTCAGGTCGGTCATGCCGATGATGCCGTTCATCGGGGTGCGGATCTCGTGGCTCATGTTGGCCAGAAAATCGCTCTTGGCCCGGTTCGCGGCTTCGGCGGCATCGCGCGCGCGGATCAACCCGTCCTCCCAGCGGTAGCGGTCGGTCATGTCAACAATGGCGCCGATCAGGCCGCTGATACTGCCGTCGGGGCGGGTCAGGCTAGCCTTGTGGTACATCAGCGAGCGCACGCCAGTACGCATCGGCATTGTCCGCATTTCGTAGCTTTGCTGCCCGGCGTGGGCGAACAGTTCGAGGTCTTTCGTATGGTGAAAGGCGGCAATCTCGGGATCCAGCAGCGTGTGCACCGATGTGCCGAGCCATGCGTCGATGTCATCGACACCGAAGAACTCGGCAAAGCTCCGGTTGCAGCCCAGATAGCGTCCGTCCGTTCCCTTGTGGTAGATCGGGATTGGAATCGCATCCATCAACTGCTTGCTGAACAGCAACTGGTCGGCAAGTTGCGCCTCGGCTTCCTTGCGTGCCGAAATGTCGGTGCGGATCGCGATGTACTCGGTTGGCCGTCGCGATTCGTCGAGCAGGGGGACGATAGTCGCCGCTACCCAGTAGTGGCGGCCGTCCTTCCTGCGGTTGCAGATCTCGCCCCGCCACGCCTCGCCGCTGGTGATGGTTCGCCACAGGTCATCGAAGATGTCCCCGGCGTGAAGTCCGGAACTGAGGATGCGATGATTGCGGCCGATCAATTCGTCGCGCGAGTAGCCGCTGACCTCGCAGAACTTGTCGTTGGCATAGGTGATGGCGCCGGCAATGTCGGTAATGCTGACGATTGCGTGCTGATCGAGGGCAAACTTGAGGTTGTCGAGCTGGTTGCGCTGTTTTTCCCGCTCGCCGACCAGTTCCGAAATCAGCCGGGAAAGCTGTTCGAGTTCGTCGCCGTCACCGGTTGCTGCCTGACCCGCGGATTCGCGACCCAGCAGCCCGCCCACCGTCGACCGCAGCGCCTGCACCGCGCGTGCGCGCGCCGCGATGTCGGCGCGCAGCGTGCCGTTGGCTTCGTTGAGTTCGGTGGAACTCAGCGCCAGGCTGCGGGTGCGCAGATCGAGGTCGCGGTCGGACTGTTCGTAGGTTGCATCGACACGTTCGAGCAGGCTGCCGAAATTCTCCAGAAGCGCGACCACGGCCGGATCAAGTCCCGGCTGGGCGGCTGTGCTCCGTGCGGCATCAAGCAGCGCCGGCAGCCCGCTTTCGTCGGACAGATCCAGCGTGCGCTTGAGCTGGCGTTGCAGGCTGCGATGCATGGAAAGCGTGGACTTGGTTTGCGAGCGGGCGCCCGCCTACTTCTCACCCATCCAGGTGATTGTCATCGTCTGGTTGTGCAGGTGGCAGGCACTGCCCGGCGTAAATGGGCTGATTTCGCCATAGGAATAAAAGCCGGTCAGCGTCGCCTTGCTGCCGAACACCTCGGCCACGGCCTCCACTTCCTCGTCGACACGGTCACCCATCACCAGCTTGCGTCCAACGCAACTGACGAGGATTGCGAGGCTGTCGCCACTCGACTGGTGCATTTCCTGTGCGGCTTCGGCAGCCGATTCCGCACCGTTCACCAGGCGATCGGTGCTGGCGTGCATCAGTTTGAGATAGCCGTCCGGATCGATTGCGCCGGCCAGTGTCAGGCTGCCGTTGGCCTCATCGACTCCGAGGATGGTGCGGATCAGGCCGATCGCATTCTGGTCTTCGCCAACCATCGCAAAGGGGAACAAGAGGCCGGACGCCGGCAGCCCCTTCGCATGATCGCCGAGGTAGCGCTTGTAGACTTCCAGCGCCGGCTCACCGTCGAGTTCGTAAAGCACGTTGCCGTCGCAGCGGGTGACCTTGCGCGAGGGCCCGAAGGGCTCCCAGCCACCGAAGGAGCCATGAGCGAAGTCCAGCGCATCGCCATACAGCCCCACGGCCACGATGGCGTTATCGCCGACACCGGCCTGTCCGAGCGTCCAGGTTTGCGCAAATGCACCGCCATCGCCGGCCAGTCCGCCGGTGATCGTCGCCGTGCCGACTTTCGAGGCTATGCCATCCACCAGTGCGCTGCCGTTGATCTGCACACCGGGGCCGAACACCATCAGTGCGCGCAGATCGATAGCAGCCAGTTCGCCACCGATTCGTGCGCCGGCCGCCATCGAATCCTCCATCCCGCGCAGTGGCGATGTCGCCGTCCTGATCCGCGTGCCGCTGAAATTTACTGCCGTGATGACGCAACTACCGTCGGCCACGCCGCCGTTGCTGATTTCGCCGGCGGTCGAGCAGCCGATGATCGCAGCATCGGGCAGCGCCGCGCGCAACGCCGCCTGGAACGCCTTGTCGGTGAAAAACAGGACGGCACCGAATACGGTCACCAGTTGCGGCTTGATTCCGGCCAGAGCCGCCAGATTGGTATCTGCGCCGGCGACTGCTTTCAGCACGATCTGTCTTACCTGCATGTCTCTTTCCCCATATTGTAGAGTTCCGCTTTTCTGCCAGATCCGTGCTGTTTCAAGGCGGTTGCGGCCATGCTGCATGCCTGATACAGCGCCTCGTCGGCGTCCTTGATGAGTTGATCGACGGCCGTCGCCGGGTCGATCTGCAGGACCTGGATGATCTCCGGTTAATAGACCTGTACTCGCTATAGGGGTGCATAGCGAGACAATCCGTCGAATATCGCGCATGATCCGGCCAGTCAAATCTCATGCCTCTGGCATCGCCAATGACGACTCCAGCTGCATAGCCGAAGCTCAAAGGAGAATATCACTAACGAATAGCGAGTGGCAGCTTTTCATTTTCGAGGGTTCCCGGCGAACAACCGCTCCCGGTCTTCACCACTGGCTCATATGGGCACGCAGCGGAAGTTCATCCTGACCGAGCGATTGACCTCTAAGCCTGATCACCCGCCATCCCGGCAGCGCCGACTTCTTCGGTGGACAGTCGTTGCCGGGTTGTCGCTTGTGTGGCGGCTTGTCGTTTTCCGCTACTCGCAGCG
>CAMBRI010000070.1 GCA_945870205.1 Sulfuritalea hydrogenivorans sk43H
ATCTGTCCGCCGGAAGCCCTGCGGGCAGCAAATCGTAAAACCGGCATATTCATGCCTGACAATCAAAAACCAAAATCACTACCGGCTCGCTTCGCTGCGCTTCCAACTCGCCGCCGCCAGATTTCTACGGAAATCCGACGCCGTTAACATGCATTCGTCGTGGCGCACAACCGCCGAAATTACCAAGCTCGACGACATCGGCCAGCCGCTGCTGGAACTCAATCCCGTCGATGCGGTCAAGCGTGGGCTGGTTGCCGGGGACTGGGCGACTGCCTACAACCAGCACGGCTACGTCAAGGCCAAGGTCAAGCTGCGTGAGTCAGTGCCGCCGGGAGCCGTCCTGATCTACTTCGGCTGGCAGCGCGAGCAGATTCGCGAAGGCCACTGGAACGCGCTGACCCACAACGACATCAACCCCATCCACGAAATCTACTTCATCCCCAATGTCTGGGGGCCGGTCTCCGGCCACTTCGATCAGTTGTGTGAAGTCAAGAAGTCCTAAGCGAGGAGAGCCGCCATGTCTGAAGCACTTTGGCAAAAATACTACGGCCAACCCAACCCGAAATACGGCAACCGTGTCCAGTGGGGCATGTTGCTCGACATCAACAAATGCATCGGATGCCATACCTGCACCATGGCCTGCAAGCAGACCTGGACCAGCGATCCCGGGCAGGAGGACATGTACTGGAACAGCGTTTCGACCCAGCCCTTCGGCAAGTATCCGCGCAAGAACGAGAGCAAGAATCCGGCGGATTGGGACTATCGTTTTTCCAACCTCTACCAGGACACGCCCAAGGGCAAATTTCCAAAACTGTGGCAGTTCTACCTGGCGCGGCCATGCAACCACTGCGCCAATCCGGCCTGCCTGCCCGCTTGCCCGACCCGGTCGATCTACAAGAACGAGGATGGCATCGTCCTGATCGACCAGAACACCTGTGAGGGTTTTCAGAACTGCGTCAAGGCCTGTCCTTACGACAAGATCTACTACAACGCGGTGACCAAGAAATCTAACAAGTGCATGTTCTGCTTCCCCTTGCTGGAAAAGGGGCAGGAGCCGCAATGCGTCAAGAGCTGCGTTGGCAAGATCCGGATTTTCGGAAACCTGATGGATCCGGAAAGCACGATCTCGAAGATGATTCGCGATCCTGGCCTCGGCGTCAAAGTCTACGATCCGCAAACCAGCCTGAAGGCGACGCACCGGGTGATCAACCCGGTCGAGCGCCGCCAATACCGACCCGACTTTGGCACGATTCCTTCGGTCTGGTATGTGCCGCCGAAGAACGTTCCTAAAGAAGAGATCGAGAAGTACTTCGGCTATGCCATGGGCGGCCTGCTGGACGAACCGCATCATGTCCAAGCGCCGATCAAGATGAAGGACATCTAGAAATGGACCAGCCAGTGAACAACAGCAAGTTATCTGAAGCCGACCAAGTCATCGGCGTTCGATCCAGGTCGGGCAGGCGCGGCCAGCTGTACCACTTTCTCGAACTTGCCTTGGCGCATCCCGGCGAGGGTGGACATGACTATTTCCGCCTGGAGTCGACCGAGAGCGATTTTCAGCAAGTCTATGCAGCGGAAGTGCAGTCCGACGTGAAACTGGCGGACAAAGGCATTCCAGCCGCCGGGAAGTTTTTTTCAAGTCTGCGTGGGATGAGCTATGAGGAGGTCGAGGCAGCCTATATCTCCCTCTTCACCAACAACTATCCGCACCTACCCTGTCCGCCCTATGGTTCTCTGTTCACGGCAGTCGACAGCGAAAAACGCCTTGAAGAGATGCTGGCTATCAAGGAGTTTTACCAAAGCCACGGCATGGATATCGCGGAATCCTACGATGACCTGCCGGACCATCTTTGTGTCGAGCTCGAATTCCTGCACATGCTCTGTTTTCGCGAGAGCGAAGCAGAAGAGGCGCAGGACTTAGAACTGATCCGGGGCGTTCGCGTCGTTGAGGCGGAGTTTCTCGACCGCTTTCTGCTGCCGTTTGCCACACGCCTTGCCGATCTGGCGGTCGGATCTGTTCCGAACAATCCTTACAGCGATTTACTTGAAGCCGCACGATGCTTTCTGCTGGCGCACCGCATCGAACTTGGCAAGCCGGCGGCATTGACATCGGGAAACCTGAGGAGCTGAACATGAAAACCTTCCACGTACTTCCGCTGCTTGCAGCCGTCGTGACAGTGTTTGCCGGACCGGCGCTTGCGGCAGAGAACAAGGATGAGATGAAGGCTGTGACCAAGGGGGGCATGCGCAGCGAAGACGCAAAACCGCATTTCAAGCCCACCGGTAAGCCTGTTTCCGCCGCGCGCGGCGAAGCGATCTTCATGGATCACTGCGCGCTATGTCACGGCATCCACGGCAAAGGCGACGGCCCGCGCTCGGCATTTTTCGTTCCGGGAGGCCAATACATACCCGACATGACCGTCGCCCAGGTCTTGGCCGGCCGCGACAAGGAACTGATTGAAAACATTCGGGAGGGGCTGCATCGTTTTCCCGAACCGTCCTATGTAATGCCTCAGTTCAAGTACATCCTGTCGGACGAAGAGATACGCAGCGTCTTGGCCTATGTAAAAACGTTTCCAACCCAAGCCACCAAGAAATCAGTCGCCAAACATTGACTGCGAGTCGTCTCTGTACAGGTCCGGGTTTGATTGCAGAACACTTGTAGTCGAATCAACATTGCAAGGAGTGTAGCATGACTTTGCAAACCTCGATCCGCAGAGGCTCAAGTGATCCCGCTGGCGGTCATTCCTGGATTCGTAGCGACCGCATTGCCCGCATATGGCTGACCACCTTTAAAGGGTTAGTCACCACAAAAAAGTACTTCCGGACTGCTTTCTCGAGATTGCCGGCATTCGTCAGGCAGTGCCTATCCGAGCATAAACCATACTAATAGTATTGTTAAGTTTGTTGAAATCCGATATATTTTGATCTACATCAAACGCGGCTTTAGTTTCGCGTGTAATCTCCCGGAAAATTCAATACTGCACCGCATCAATTGCGGCGTCGTTAACGGTTTCTTTTTGCTAAAGTGAGGTGAATCCATCATGCAATCGCAAGCGACTTACAACTACAAAGTCGTGCGCCAGTTCGCTGTGATGACCGTAATCTGGGGCATCGTAGGCATGCTGGTCGGCGTCATCATCGCCGCCCAACTGGTCTGGCCGGAGTTGAATGTGCACGAGTTTCTGAGCTACGGGCGCTTGCGTCCGCTGCACACCAACGCCGTGATTTTTGCTTTCGGCGGTTGCGCGCTGTTTGCCACTTCGTATTTTGCGGTGCAGCGCACCAGCCATGTTCCGCTGTTTGCGCCGGCGCTGGCGGCCTTCACCTTCTGGGGCTGGCAACTGATCATCGTTCTGGCGGCCTTGTCCCTGCCGCTCGGCTTCACCTCCGGCAAGGAATACGCCGAACTGGAATGGCCGATCGACATCCTGATCACCCTGGTCTGGGTGTCCTACGCCGTGGTGTTCTTTGGCACCATCGTGAAGCGCACGGTATCCCACATTTACGTGGCGAACTGGTTCTTCGGCGGCTTCATCCTCACAGTCGCGGTGCTGCACCTGGTCAATAGCGCGGCTGTTCCGGTGTTCGCCGCCGGCATCCTGACGCCCAAGTCCTACTCGGCCTATGCCGGCGTGCAGGACGCGATGATCCAGTGGTGGTACGGCCACAATGCGGTGGGCTTCTTCCTCACCGCCGGCTTCCTCGGCATGATGTATTACTTCGTGCCGAAGCAGGCTGGCCGGCCGGTGTATTCCTACCGGCTGTCGGTGGTGCATTTCTGGGCGCTGATATTCACCTACATGTGGGCTGGCCCGCACCACCTGCACTACACGGCATTGCCGGACTGGACGCAGTCAGTCGGCATGATCTTCTCGCTGATTCTGCTGGCGCCTTCCTGGGGTGGCATGATCAACGGCATCATGACGCTGTCGGGCGCCTGGCACAAACTGCGTGACGACCCGATCCTGAAATTCATGATCACCTCGCTGTCTTTCTACGGCATGTCGACTTTCGAAGGCCCGATGATGTCGATCAAGACAGTAAACGCCTTGTCGCACTACACGGACTGGACAGTCGGTCACGTCCATTCCGGCGCACTGGGCTGGGTCGCTATGATTTCCATCGGCTCGATCTACTACCTGTTGCCGCGCCTTTTCGGCAAGCCTGAGATGCATTCGAAGAAGCTGATCGAAGTGCACTTCTGGATCGCCACCATCGGCGTGGTGCTCTATATCGCTTCGATGTGGATTGCCGGCGTGATGCAGGGCCTGATGTGGCGTGCGACGAACGTGGATGGCACGCTGACCTACTCCTTCGTTGAGTCGGTCAAGGCAACCTACCCGTTCTGGACCATACGACTGCTGGGCGGCCTGCTGTTCCTCTCCGGCATGTTCATCATGGCCTACAACATGTTCCTGACCATGGCTGGGGGCAAGGCTGTCGATGCGCCGGTACTCGCGCCCGCGGCGGCCCATTGAGCCTCATTGCAAAGATAAGGAGCTATAAATCATGTTGACGCATGACAAAATCGAACGGAACGTGGGGCTGATGATCGTCCTGACCATCCTCACGATCAGTGTGGGTGGTTTGCTAGAGATCGTCCCGCTGTTCTTCCAGAAATCCACCACCACCCCGACCAATGAACTGGTCAAGCCCTACAGCCCGCTGCGCTTATCGGGGCGTGACATTTATATCCGCGAAGGCTGCTACAACTGCCACTCGCAGATGATTCGTCCGTTCCGCGCCGAGACTGAACGCTATGGCCACTACTCAGTGGCTGGCGAGTTCGTCTATGACCATCCGTTCCAGTGGGGCTCCAAGCGCACCGGTCCGGATCTGGCCCGGGTTGGCGGTCGCTATTCGGACCAGTGGCATCGCACTCACCTGCTGAATCCGCGTGACGTGGTGCCCGAGTCGAACATGCCCGCCTATTCCTGGCTGGATCGTCCGCTCAAGGACGATGTCATCGATGCCAAGATGCGGGCCCTGCGCGCAGTCGGTGTGCCTTATACCGATGCCGAGATAGCCGGCGCGAAAAAGGCCATCGAGGGCGCGACCGAACTCGACGCATTGATCGCTTACCTGCAAGGCATGGGCACCGCGCTCAAGCAGACAAGGTAAGCACGTGGACATCAACGACCTGCGTTCCCTCTTCACCGTGCTGGCGTTCATCGCGTTTGTCGGCATCGTGTGGTGGGCTTATTCCGACCGGCGCAAGAAGACCTACGACGAGGCGGCGATGCTGCCGCTCGACGACGACAGTCCCTTTGTTCCATTGGAACCGCAAGTCAAGGCGAATCAGGAAAGGAAATCATCATGAGTGATTTTGTCAGCGGCTTCTGGAATATCTATGTAGTGGGCATTGTGCTCGTCAGCGTCATTGGATGTGGTGTCTTTCTATGGACACAGAGTTCGGCCAAGCATGTGGAAGGCGAAACCACCGGCCACGTCTGGGATGGCGATTTGCAGGAGTTCAGCAACCCGTTGCCCAGCTGGTGGCGCTGGCTGTTCTACATCACCATCGTCTTTTCGCTGTTCTATCTGGCGATGTATCCGGGCTTGGGCACCTATCAGGGCCAGTTTGGGTGGTCGTCCACGGGTCAGTACGACGGCGAAATGAAGAAGGCCGATGACCAGTACGGGCCGATCTACAAGAAGTTCCAGAGCCAGGACATCATGACCGTGGCAGCCAACAGCGAAGCAAAGGAAATGGGCCAGCGCCTGTTCCTGACCTACTGTTCGCAGTGTCACGGTTCCGATGCCAAGGGCGCCCGCGGCTTCCCCAATCTGACCGACAACGACTGGCTGTTTGGCGGTACGCCGGCGCAGATCAAGGAATCCATCCAGAAGGGCCGCGATGCAATGATGCCGGCCAAGGGTGTCAAGCCGGATCTGAACGGTGACCAGATCAAGGATCTCGCCAGTTATGTGAAGTCACTGTCGGGGCTTGCGTCCGACTCGATTCGCGCGCAGCGCGGCAAGGAACTGTTCGGCCCGGCCTGTAGCGCCTGTCATGGCCCGGACGGCAAGGGCATGGTCGGTGTAGCACCGAACCTGGCGGACAAGACCTGGCTCTACAGCAGTTCCGAAGACGTCATCATCGAGACCATCACCAAGGGCCGCGTCAATCGCATGCCGGCGTTTGGCGAGTTCCTCGGCGATGCCAAGGTACACCTGCTGACGGCCTACGTTTATGGACTCGGCGGCGGCATGAAAGAGGCTCCTGCTCCGGCGGCTGCTCCTGCTGCGGCCCCGGCTGAAGCGGCGCCTGCAGAAAAGAAGTAAGCTTTACGAATTTCCCCGGCATCCGTGCCGGGGAATTTTCGCGCAGGTCTATCAGAATATCGTAATACGATAATCATGGCATCTGAAACCCCGAGCAGGACGCAGGAAAGTCGACCGAGCTTCGTCGAGGAAAGTCTTTACGAGGTTCACAAGAAAGTGCATCCGCGCGCGGTCAGCGGTATCTTCGCGACCTGGCGCTGGGCTCTGGTTTGGTTCACCCAGTTGGTGTATTACGGCCTGTGCTGGCTGCCATGGAACGGGCGGCAGGCGGTGCTGTTCGATTTGGTCGAACGCAAGTTCTACATCTTCGGCTTGGTCTTCTGGCCGCAGGATGTCATTTTCCTTGCCATCCTGCTGATAATTTCAGCCTATTCCCTGTTCCTGTTCACCGCCGTCGGCGGGCGCTTGTGGTGCGGCTACGCCTGCCCGCAAACGGTTTACACCGAAATCTTTACCTGGATCGAGCAGAAGATCGAAGGCGAGCGCAACGCGCGCATCAAGCTCGATGCGGCGCCCATGAGCGGGCGCAAGCTCTGGCTGAGAACCGCCAAGTATGCTTCTTGGGCGCTGTTGGCCTTCTGGACAGGTTTCACCTTTGTTGGCTACTTCACGCCGATCAAGACCGTCTGGGAATCTCTCTGGAGCCTTTCGCTGGGGCCGTGGGAGACATTCTGGATGATCTTTTACGGCGCATTCACCTACCTGTTCGCCGGCCACATGCGCGAGCAGGTCTGCAAGCACATGTGTCCCTATGCGCGCTTCCAGGGCGTCATGTTCGACCCGGACACGCTGACCATCACCTACGACACCGAGCGTGGCGAGCCGCGCGGCGCACGGAAGAAGGGCGTGGATCCCAAGGTGATCGCGAAGGGCGATTGCGTCGACTGCGGGATTTGCGTTCAGGTCTGTCCGACCGGCATTGATATCCGCGACGGATTGCAATACGAATGCATAGGCTGCGCGGCCTGTATCGATGCTTGCGATCAGGTGATGGAAAAGATGGCCTACCCGAAGGGGCTGATCCGCTATTCGACCGAGCATGCGATCGAGTCACACTGGGGCTGGAAGGAAATCATCGGCCACGTCATTCGGCCGCGGGTGATCATTTACTCGACGATTCTGGGCGCGATATGCCTCGCCTTCGTCTGGGGCATCGCCACCAAGGCGAATTTGCGCGTCGATGTAATTCGCGATCGCGCCACGCTGGCGCGCGAGGTTGAAGGCGGCCTCATCGAGAACGTGTATCGGCTGCACGTCATCAACGTGTCCGAAGCGCCGCATCGCTACGCGGTAAGCGTGTCCGGTCTGCCGGGAATCGACATGGTCGGCGATCGCATCATCGAAGTTCCGGCCGCTGGGGCGCGGAGTTTCAGCGTGCAGGTGCGCGTGCCGCCCGAGTCTGGCAAGAAAGGCTCCAACCAGATCTTCTTCGACGTCAAGTCGCTCGCCGATGAGAAGGTGGCCGTGCATGAAAAAGCCAGCTTCCTGCAACCATGAAGGAAAAAGATATGACCGCAGCTGTTGCCCGCCCCTGGTACCGCGAACCCTGGCCCTGGATACTGGCGGCTGGGCCATTCATTGTCGTGGTTGCCGCCCTCTACACGGCCTGGCTCGCGGTCGTGAGCAACGACGGACTGGTGACCGACGATTACTATCGCAAGGGTCTTTCCGCCAACCAGACCATCGCCCGCAGCGAACAGGCAACCAAGATGGGCCTGGTCGCCGGGGTTCGGATTGCCGGCGATGCCCTGTCGGTGCGCCTGCAGGCAGGTGACAAATCTTTCGTCATGCCGCCGACCCTGGCGCTGACCATCACCCACCCAACCCGCGCCGGCCTGGATCAGTCACGCGTGCTGGTGCGCAATGGCGAACTCTATTCCGGCGAGGTGCGCCTGCCCGCCGCCGGCCATTGGCTGGTATTGCTGGAAGACGAGCGCAAGACCTGGCGCCTGATGGGGAACGTGATCCTGCCCGCCAACGGCGAGACTTTGATTGGCAACCCGACAACACCGGGACCCGCGCGGGAAGCTGCGCCCGTACCCGCTGATATCCGGCAATGAATCAATTAACCACTAGGAGGCAACATCATGGAAGCCTGGAAACTCTTGATTGGCAGCGACATTGGTCTGATGAGCCTGTTCACCATCGGCTTTTGCGTGGTGATTGCGATTTACATGCTTGGCTACGTCAAGAAGAAGGCCGAAGAGGACGCCCGTAACGCGAAGTAGGCGCTTCCTTGCAGATTGCAAAGGAGAGATAAATGTTGAGAATAATGTGGGTGTTGTGGCCCTCGTTCGTGGTCGCCGGAATTGCCGAAGGCATATTCTTCACCGTGATTGATCCACAGGAACTTTATCTTTTTGGCGAGGCGGTGCATTTGTCGAAAATTGCCACTTATTCGATCGGCTTCCTCGGCTTTTGGGCGGTTTGCGCGGCATCCAGCATGATGACCTGCTTTCTGCAGCGTAGCGCGGCAGAGGTCAACAAGGGGGTGGGTGTCCATCTGCCACCGGCAGACAACGCCAACGGTTAGTCAGGGTGACTTCTGCCGGCTTGACGTTTCTGAATGCCTGCAAGGCCGGGCTTGCCAGGCGGCGCCAGATTGACGATCCGGCTGAAGAGGTCGCGGTATTCCTGGTCGGCATCGGCTTCAAAGCGCGGATCGCCGTTTTTGCCGAAGGCGGCCCCGATCTCGACCCAGTCTTCCGCCGTCAGATACTTCATGGCCAAGGGAATCACGGTGTTTTCCTCAAGGGCCATGTGGGTCAGGGTTTCCTCGGAAAACTTTTCCGCTGCCGCAGCGAACTTCTCTAACCCGCCGGGTTTCCCGGCTTCATAGCGGTCGAGGGCAAACTCCAGGTTGCGCACATCCCGGGCCGCGCTGATGTGTTGCTGCTCGAGCTCGGCGATCACCCGATCGGCCTCATCGGTACGCCGGCGCAAGCTGGCGAACAGGTAGGCATCTTCCTTGGGGTGATGCAACTTCTCGGGAAACTCCTCGAAATAACAAATCATCGCCCGAAGCAGCTTGAAGTCGGACTTTGCATGACATTCACGCATTCCCTGAATCAGGTAACGCAAGCCCTGCACCACGGCGGCAAGCGAGCGATGTTCATCACGAATGATCGCCAGTGCGGAATTCAGCACGGCTGTCGTCCAGCAGCCCGCCTCCGATCAGCGATAGACCAGTACAGGAATTTTCGAGTGCGTCAGAACCTTTTGCGTCTCGGAACCGAGCAGGAGGCCGCTGATGCCGCGCCGGCCGTGCGAGGCCATGAATATAAGGTCGGCACCAGATTCCTCGGCGGCGGCGATGATCGCCTCGTAAGGGATGTCGCTGACGGAACTGAGGCTTGCGCTGACAACCCCCTCAGCCTTGGCGCTTGCCTCATTGGCGGCAAGGATCTCATCTGCCTGTTTAGCGGCCATTTCCGCAAACTTGTCGGGCGTGGTCGGATCGATCAGTGCGCCTTCGCCATAGAAGGCGACGGGGTAGTCGGGCTTGGCGAAAAAGAACGTCACCTTTGCACCGGTTTCCTTGGCAAATGCAATCGCGCGCTTTACGGTGTCGGTAGATAGTTGCGATCCGTCGGTTGGAACGAGTATGTGCTTGAACATGAGGTTTCATCCTTAGAGTAAGTGCCCTAGCCTAGCCCAGCTATAAGCAGCAGCGTTGATCAAGATCAATAGCAGCATGAACTATACCCGAGCGGCATCGGGCACAATAGCACCATGGCGGCGAAGAATGCTGCGCCGCTCTTGCGAGTGGAGATCAGTCATGAGTACGAACAAACAGCCCAAATTACCGGCAACCCCCCAAGCGGCTTGGCGGGCAGTTCATCAGGCGGTAGAGGCCAAGATTGATCCGATCGGGATGACAACCCCTCTGGTGCACGCACAACTGGCCTGGTTGTCCCATCCGCAGGAGATGTCCGAGACCCTGACCGAGTTTTCGACCAAGCTTTGGGAACTGCAGACACATTCCTGGCATCGCGCTCTGGGCATGCCAAGCAAGGATGTTGAGTCGCCCAATCCTGACGATACTCGTTTCGCTGACCCCATCTGGACGGATTCCGCAAGCTGGGACATCGTCAAGGAATGGTATCTGGTGATGACCCACCAGGTGCAGGACATGCTCTACGACACGCCGGGCCTGTCGAGTCGCGACCGCCGTCGTGCCGCGTTCTGGTGGCGCAAGTGGCTCAATGCGGTGGCGCCGACCAATTTCCTGCTGACCAATCCGGCGGCGATGCAAAAAGCCATGGAGACCCGTGGCGAGAGCCTGCTCAAGGGCTTTAACAATTTCGTGACGGATTTTCAGGCCGGTGATGTGCAGATGGCACGCCCGACCGATTTCACGGTGGGCAAGGACCTGGGCACGACGCCGGGCAAAGTGGTGTTTCGCAATCGATTGCTGGAAGTGCTGCACTACACGCCGACTCGCGAAAAGGTTTTCGAGACACCCATCGTGATCGTCACGCCATGGATCAACAAGTTCTACATTCTCGACCTGAACGCCAAAAAGAGCATGGTGCGGTTTCTGGTCGACCAGGGCTATGACGTCTATATCACCAGTTGGAAGAATCCGACGGCAGAGATGCGCGACGTCACTTTCGACGACTACCTCATGGAAGGCGTCGGCCAGATCATCGAGACGGCGCGCGGCATCTCCGGTTCGGCCAAGGTTCACGCGGTCGGCTACTGTATCGGCGGCGCTGCGTTGGCGACCTGGATGGCCTGGGCCAACGCGCACTACGAAAAAAAAGATGTGCCGGTGGAGGCAGTGACCTTGCTGACGACGCTCGTCGATTACCACAAGCCGGGCGACATCGAGGTCTTCCTCGACGAGAGCAGCATCAAGTGGCTGGAAAAGTCGATGGCCGAAAAAGGTTACCTCGACGGCAAGGAAATGGCATCGGCATTCCGCCTGCTGCGTTCGAACAGCCTGGTGTGGCATTACGTCGTGCGTGGCTACCTGTTTGGCGAGACACCGCCGCCCTTCGATGTACTGTTCTGGAACATGGATGCGACGCGCATGCCGGCGGCGATGCACAGCTGGTATTTGCGCAATCTCTATCTCGAGAACCTGCTGATCAAGAAAGACGCGCTGAATCTCGCCGGCGAAGACATCGATCTGGGACGGATCACCCAGCCTCTGTATGCCGTGTCGGCCGAGGACGATCACATCGCGCCTTGGCGGCAGACCTTTCGCATCAACAATTTCGTCGCCGGACCACGGCGCTACGTGCTGTCGACCTCGGGCCACATTCTGGGCATCGTGAATCCGGTGGTGAATCCGCCCAAGCGTGATTACCGTGTCGCGGCGGCTGAGCGCCACGATACGCCCGACGACTGGCGCGAAAGGGCAGCGCTTCATCACGGTAGCTGGTGGGAAGACTGGATGGCTTGGCTCAAGCCGCAATCGGGCAAGCAGGTTGCCGCGCCGCCTGTTGCAACGCGCAAGTTTCCGGCCCTGGCGGATGCGCCCGGGACCTACGTGCTTGAGCCGTGAGCGTCGATCAGGTCTTTGAAATGGGTGGGGCGGACTGTGTCTTGTCGATGGGGTGTCCGGACTGCAATCAGGGCTAACGAATTTCAGAACATGCCGCGCTCTTGACCGCGGTCAATGTCCCGCGGTGACGCGATGCCCAGAATCAGTCGCTGCTCATAGGAGTTTGCCCCCATGTCGATCACCACCCCGTTGTTCCAGCATCACAAGCATTGCGACGAGATATTCGCCGACGCCGAGGAGGCGTGCGCCAACGGCGAATGGACAGCCGGCGGGGAAGCGTTTGCGCTACTTTCCAACCAGCTCGAAGCCCATTTTTCCAGCGAGGAGGAACTCCTGTTTCCGGCCTTCGAGACAGCGACCGGCATGACGTCTGGTCCGACTGAAGTCATGCGCGGCGAGCATCGCCAGATGCGCGACTTGTTGGCCCAGATGCAGGGGGCTCTGGCTTCCCGCGACGGGGACGCCTTCGGCGGTGCTGCCGAGACTTTGCTGATCCTCATGCAGCAGCACAACATGAAGGAGGAGAACATCCTGTATCCTATGTGTGACAACGCCCTGGGTTCTTCGGATGTCGGCGCTGCCCTGGCCGAGCGCCTGAGTTAAGCATGACCACGGTCATCGATGGGCGTGAGTTGCAGCCGCCCGAACCGATGGAGCGAACCCTCGAGGCGCTGGATGGCTTGGCCGATGGCGAGGACTTGCTGCTTCTCCTGTATTGTCAGCCGCATCCGCTGTTCAATATTCTGAGGAATAACGGCTACGTCTGGACCGAGGAGCTTCTGCCCGACGGCACGCGCGAGATCCGGATTCGCAAAGCTCCGGGCTGACGACGTCCAGGGTATGCACCCCAGCCTTTCGTTCGACCAGGCACCGCCGATTTCGGTACCCTACCGTTTTTTTCTGGCAGCGCCATGGTTTGGCGTGATGGCCGGGATTCTTCTGGCATGGTCGGGCCCCGATGCCTTTGCGTCGCGCTGGACTCCCGAGGCCTTGGCGCTGACCCACCTGATCGCTCTGGGCTTCATGCTGCAGGCCATGAGCGGGGCCCTGTTTCAGTTCATTCCGGTTGCGGTGGGCGGCAATGTCTGGCGCCCGAAGCTGGTTGCCAATGTCGTGCAACCCCTGTTGCTGCTGGCCACACTGCTGCTCGTTGCGGGCTTGCTGTTCAGCCAGCCCACGCTGTTGTCCGCCGCGGTTCCGTTGTTTCTGCTGGCAGTGGGGGGCTTCGTTATCGTCGTCGCACTTGCACTGTGGCAGACGCCGGCGACCGGCATGACGCTGTGGGCAATGCGGATGGCAATTGGCGGTCTGGCGGTCACCGTGCTGCTCGGTTCGCTTCTGGCGGAGTCGCTGGCGCATGGGCTTTCGGTGCCGATTATCGAACTGACAAATATACATATGGCATGGGGGTTGGGCGGCTGGGGGCTGATGCTGCTGGCAGGAGTGTCCTACCACGTGGTGCCGATGTTTCAACTGACGCGGCCCTTTCCGCTGTGGTTCACCCGCGGCTTCGGGCCGCTGCTGCTGCTATTACTGCTGGCGTGGTCGGGGCAGTATTTTCTTGACGACTTGCGCTGGCCGCTTGTGGCAGGCTTCCCGTTGCTGTTGATTCTGGCGGCTTACGGCGGGATGACTCTATGGCTTCAGTACACTCGGCGCAGAAAAATACACGATGCGACGTCGATGTACTTCCGGGTCGCGATGCTGTCGCTACTGGCCTTTGCCGTCTCGGGTGCTGCCTTCTTTCTGGATCCGGTGATCGGCGCCGATCCACGATCGGTGGTCTGGCTCGGTGTGCTGGCCTTCGCTGGCGTGTTCGTTTCCGCCATCACGGGAATGATGTACAAGATCACGCCCTTCCTCAACTGGCTGCACCTGCAGCGCCTGGGTGCCCCGATGTCGGCTGTGCCCAATATGAAAAAGATGATCCCGGCCGATGCCATGACAGGGCAGTTGCGGCTGCATGTACTAGCTGTGCTGCTGCTGCTGATAGCGGTTTGGGAACCTGGTGTTGTCCGCCTGGCAGGAGTCTCTTTCGCGGCATCATGTGCCTGGCTGGGCTGGAACCTGGTGGGTGCGATCCGTCGCTATCAGGGTTTCAGAGATCAAATTCGCGCAAGCGTTTTACATCATTGATGGTGATCTGCTTGCCGCTGACACCGATCAACCCGTTGGCTGTGAGATCGTGAAAAATGCGCGAGAGGGTTTCCGGCGTCAGGTTGAGGCGCGAGGCTATCACCTGTTTGGATGTCGGCAGCGAAATATCGACGGACCCGACGCAGTCACCTTCCTGCGGGCATTGCTGCAGCAGGTAGCCGACCACCCGCTGCGCCGACGAACGCAGGGAGTAGGTCTCGACGTCCTGCACCAGGGAATGCAGTCGCATCGAAAGCCCTGCCAGCATCCGCCGGGCGAACAGCGGGTCTTTGCCCAGCAGATCGAACAC
Organism: Sulfuritalea hydrogenivorans sk43H; assembly: GCA_945870205.1. Classification (GTDB taxonomy): domain Bacteria; phylum Pseudomonadota; class Gammaproteobacteria; order Burkholderiales; family Rhodocyclaceae; genus Sulfuritalea; species Sulfuritalea hydrogenivorans_A. The sequence continues at coordinate 14,247 of CAMBRI010000070.1, forward strand.
GGGAGCGCTGCCGATATGCAGCAGCAGGCTGTCGACCAGGCCTTCGGCAAATACCGGACAGGGGAGGTCCAGGAACATGATCGCTTCGCCGAAGCTCTGCCGCGGCCCCACGATCTGCACCACTTTTTCATTTCCTTGCGCGGAAGGAAAGGCCAGCTTGATCTGGCCGAAAACCACGACGAAGAATCCTTTGGCCAGGTCGCCCTTCTGGAACAGCATTTCGCCCTTGGCCAGACGCCGTTCACGACACGCTGTTTCGAGCGCGGCGATTTGCTCAGGGGCAAGTTCCTGAAACAGCGGAAGGCGGGAAAGAATTTGCGGGATGTCGAGCTTAGTTTCGTGCATGGTTTCGTGCATGGTTTCGTGCATGGTTTCGTGCACGGGGTTACTCTTGGATTGCCGGCGGAACCTTACCACGCATTGCGCCTGGAGCGACAGACCTGAAGCCGCTGCCCATATTTTTTGCTGCACCGCACCGCGTAATGTTTTTGTCCGGCGCGGTTCAGGCGCTCGCCGTCATGGCGTTCTGGTCGGTGGAAGTCGGCGGCCGCTACGCCGGCTTCTGGCCGCCGCCGGCCTGGCCTTTGCTCGCCGTGTTTCCGCCATCGATGCTGCACGCCTTGCTGATCTCCTGCGGCATGTTTCCGTTTTTCATCTTCGGCTTCATCCTGACTGCTGGGCCACGTTGGCAGGGCGCAGGTGAGTTGTCTCAGCGCGATTATCTGCCGGCCTTCATGTTGCTGGCGAGCGGTTGGACGCTGGTCTGGGTCGCCTTTCTGTTGCCGCAACTGCTGGTCGCCGGTCTGGCGCTGGCACTGGGCGGTTGGGTTGCAGTGGCACTGCTGCTTACCCGCCTTGCCCGGTTTCGGACTACAGACCGTGAGCACATCGGCTTCGTCGCACTGGCAGGCTGGCTTGGAGTTGCGGCACTGAGCGCTTTTGTGGTCTTTGCCGCCGGGGGCGCCCTGCTATGGGCGCGCCTCGGAATATCGCTGGTTGTCTGGGGCTTTCTGTTGCCGGTGTTTCTGACCGTGGCACATCGCATGCTGCCTTTCTTCACGTCTTCTGCGGTGCGCGGCTATGTGGTCCATCGCCCTCAATGGGCCTTGCGCAGCCTGATCGGACTGAGCCTCGCGCACGGCAGTCTGGCATTTCTTGAGTTGCCCGAATGGCTCTGGCTGGCGGACCTGCCTGCCATGCTCGTCTCCCTGCGCTTGACATGGCTGTGGTCGAACCGAACAGCTCTGGCGAACCGCCTGCTTTCCGTGTTGCATGCCGCATTCGCATGGGTGGGTATCGCGTTTGCGCTGTTCACCATGCAGAGCCTGTTGCGCAATGTGTTGCCGGGCTTTCTTGGGCAGGCACCGCTGCATGCATTGACCCTCGGTTTTTTTGCATCGATGCTGATCGGCATGGCCTCGCGCGTAACGATGGGGCATTCCGGCCGCCCGCTCGCTGCGGACGATGCGATGTGGCGGGCGTTTTGCCTGATGCAGGCGGCAGCGGCGCTGCGGGTGATCAGTGACCTGCCGGTGGTACCGGCTGCAAATACCTTGATGTGGCTGTCGTCGGCGCTTTGGCTCGGCGCATTCGCCCTTTGGAACTGGCGCTTCGCACCGGCGTTCTGGCGCCCGCGTGCGGACGGCAAGGCGGGTTAGCGGCGATGTATGCCCTGGTCAAATTCGTCCATGTTGCCAGCGTGGTCCTGAGTCTTGCGGGATTTGTTCTGCGCGGCTTGCTGATGATGCGCGACTCGTCGCTGCTGAAAGCACGCTGGATCAGGGTGCTGCCGCACGTCAATGACACCGTCCTTTTGATCGCAGCCCTGTCGCTGGCGGCAATGTCCGGCCAGTACCCGTTTGTGGTCAACTGGGTTACCGCTAAAGTGCTGGGCGTGATTGCCTACATCATCCTCGGCGCTTTAGCCTTGCGCGATGCGAGTACGCGTCGCTTACGGGTCATCTGCTGGTGCGCGTCGATCGTGGTGTTCGGCTGGATCGTGTCGGTGGCCCTCACTCGTCAGCCGATGGGCTTTCTTGCGGCGCTGGCCTAGCCGATACGCCCGTCCTTGGGCGCCAGCAGGACTCTGAGCCGTGGCAGATCGATGATGCAGATGTGCTTTTGCTGCACGGAGATCAGCCCCTCGTCCTGAAAATGCGAGAACGCCCGACTCACGGTTTCAAGCTTTAGGCCGAGATAGGACCCGATTTCCTCGCGCGTCATGCGCAGGTGAAATTCGGCCGGCGAGTACCCGCGAGCGGTGAAGCGCTGCGAAAGATTGAGCAGGAAGGCGGCCAGCCGTTCTTCTGCCCGCATCGTGCCAAGCAGCATCATGACGCCATGGTCGCGCACGATCTCGCGGCTCATGACCTTGTGCAGGTGATGCTGCAGGGACGGAATTTCGCTGGAGAGCATTTCCAGTTCGGTGAAGGGGATCAGGCACACTTCGCTGTCTTCGAGGGCCA
>CAMBRI010000071.1 GCA_945870205.1 Sulfuritalea hydrogenivorans sk43H
TTTGGCGATTTGATTATCGATGCCGCCACTCCCAAGGCGGCACAGCATCAGCCTCGCTCCATAACCCAATCCTTCCAGCCTTCCCCATGCCACTATACGAATACGCACCAACCTCTGGACACTGTGAGCAGTGCGCCGGGAAATTTGAGGTAGTGCAGCGAATTGCCGACGATAAGCTGACGACATGCCCGAAGTGCGGTCAGGCATGTGAGCGACAAATCAGTTGCGTTGCTCTCGGCGGTAGGTTTTCAACATCCGAGGCGGCGGTCAAGAGTTCAGGCTTTACGCGCTATCAAAAGGCAGAGAACGGCGTGTATGAGCGCACTGCTGGCAGTGGTGGCCCTGAGATTCTCTACCGCGACTAGCAATGAATCAGGCGTCCTCTTGAGACTGAGAGCCGACTGCTGACATCGGCAAACGCAGTGGCCGCAGAGTTCAGATTGGTGCCGTTCATTCAACTAGGTGATAAATAGCCTGCAATCAAGTTTGGCGCGGATGTCGATCAAACTTGGTTGCGTTGAGTCCTCAGCATGGCAATGCGCTCAAAGTAAATCCGGTTGACGATTCTCAGTAGCAAACAAAATAGTCGATGCATGATAGATATTATCTGCAGGTTTTCCTTGTTACGTCCATGATCATAATGCAGAGGTAACCAATGCGCTGCTACCGATTGACGTTCCTCGCCAGGACGATCGGCTGTTCGCCGACCAGCGCCACCCTGAGTTCAAATACGGAACCCGTGCCGCCGAAGAATTCCGCTGCGTCCACTCCGCTGAGCCCGCCGACTTCGTAACGGAAGGGCGAGACTACCTTTCCCACACAAGCGGCCGAGAATTCACGAAGGGCGCCGTTGATCCTTTCGACGATACGTAACTGTTCCTCCAACGCGTGTTCGGGATACGGCAATTCGACTTTCAGGATATTCAGTTCGTTCAGGTCGAACCAAGCGCTCACCTCGCAGGAATATCCTTCGAACACATCCATCACTTCGATTACTAAGTTCCGCCCGTACTTCGGCGCGGGGTCCCAGTCGCCCCGGACGTGCGCTTGAAAAACGAAGCCCTTGGCCGTAAGGTAATCCTTCCAATCGACAGATTGCGACACGAAGGAGATTCGCGTCCGCATGACCCTGCCCCAACCGATTTTTCCGTTGTCCTGGATGACTAGGTAGCGCAGTCCTTTGACGAGTTCGACGCGCCTGTCGCCTACCTCCCAAATGGTGAAATCCCGGTCGCGGTCCGCCGTCAGGCTGACGGTCTGGGTTGACGAATGCCATCCGCCTCCAGTTTCGACGACGCGAACGACTCCGTAGGCATTCGACAGCGACTGTTGTAGTGCGTCAAAGTTGACCCGGAGCCCGACCACCCTCGACGCGCGCTCCGCACGTTCCATATTCTCAGCGATCCGCCGCTTTTCTTCGTCCAGTCGGAGACGCTCGCATCGCGCGTTTTCGGCGCGCCGTTGTTCTTCCGCCTCGCGTTCTAGACGCAGCGATTCTTCCAAGAGTGCTATCCGACGCGCTTCGATTTCGGCAGCGATCCTGGCGGCTTCCACGGCCCTCGCCAATTCCGCTTCGCGCACTTTCAGGTCAGCATCATCCGCCGCTTGACGGGCGGCGTCGTACTGCGGGGTGATCCCTTCGACCAGGGCCTCCATATCGGCGACCATCGCCGCCGTTACGAGAACCCGTTCGGCCAGCCACGGCTCAATGAGTTCCCCGACGCGCCGTACAGCTTTCGGCTCCTTAAAGGCGACGCTGGCTTCCTTGTTCCGCGTCCCGCCATGTGTCAGGTTCTGGCTTCCAATGCTTGCGAAGGCACCGGGGACCAGGACGATCTTGGCGTGGAGGCCGGGAAGGTGGAATACCTTGTGCCCCGAAGACATCAAATTTTTTTTTAAGGGTCTTCAGGGACGACGCCCTCGAACAGAACAGCTCTGCGGAAAAGAGGGTGTGGATTTCACATAGGTCGGCCTCAGAGAGTACGGATTCAGCCGTTCTCGAAGTCAAATACGGCGAGAACACGTACTTCACCTCGGCTGAGGCTGCGATTTCCCTTCGCCAAATCTTTGCGATGTTCTTCAGGTATGTTGCCATTTAGCATATGTCACACGGTTCGTCGTGCGCCGATTGTAGGCGGCATAAGGTTCATTGAGCACAGGAAATTGTTTCGGGACTTGAACGACCACACTTGACCGGTGCTTGAACGCCACCGGAAGAAAGTTCTGCCTTTCCGTACGGCAGGTTGGCTCAGTAATCCGTCATTCAGAACCACTTCGTTTAAGCCCCGCCAATGTCCTTTCCCGCTGCTTTTCTGCCTGCGAGTCGCGTCGTTGCCCAAGGCAGAGAGGGCTTGAAAAGAGTCAGCAACCTCCTTGAGTTCACCGCCAGAAAGCCGTCATCCGTGCCTTCCCAAACTATCCCACAGGGCTTCCTCCATCATGTCGCCGAGCGTGACCTGCTGCAGGGCCTCAAGGTCGTCCCAGCCTTCCTCCGGCTGGTACTGGGGGCGACTGACCAACTGATCGGCGTAGCGCCCAAGGCTGCGATGAAGGGCGGCGCGGTACATGCCATCCACCGGTAGCTGATTGACGATCACCCGCAGTGCCTGAATCCGCGGGTGGTGTCGTAGCGGGTTCTGCGGTGGTTTGCCTTCGCAGGCCTCACGGTTCAAGCGACGTGCGGTTTCAGGTCCGTGCATGGCATCACTCCTCACCAGCAGCAAAGCGGATCGGAAGGCCGTGTTGCTCGGCCAGTCTATTGGCCTCGTCGAGGTCCATGTGTAGTTCCGCGGCAAAGTAGCTGCTGCCCGGGCAGTCCCCCTCGATGATCATGATGCCGAAGAGATCGGCCGTGTCACTTTCGTCGCGGAAGAACGACAACGCCTCGCCCCGACCAGATTGGCCGTGCAGGTCGGCATACTCGTAGTCCTCATAGCCGATACCGTCCAGCCATTGCTCAATGGCCCGCTGAACAGACCATAGTGTGTCGTCGTCTGCAGTCTGGAGCCACGCCTGCCAGTCGCCGTCTGGGTGATTGATCCCAGCGTCAATCATGGCGTTCTCGTACTCGTGATATACGACGTTCTCAAACTGGCACTCACTCCGAGCCGCGTCGATTAGTTCATCGGCGCTGCCTCCGGGAGCATCAAGGTAATACAGTTCGCGCCGAGATGCCGGGTAGTCGTACCCCACGCTTGTCGCCAGCGAGCCATAGCTGTTGACGTAAAACGTGGTGGGCTCCACGACCGCGGCAGCCCATTGTGCTTCGATCAGGGCCTCGGGAGCAGCGGCGAGTGCTTCAAGGTTGATAAGAGTTGCACCGCCAAGGGCGGCAAGAGACTGCAGAAATTCACGGCGGTTCATGCGCCCACCTCGCTAAGGTCGTCTTCGCTCTCGAGCTCAGTATCGAGTTTGAAGGGGGTCATCCACGCATCGGGATGCTCGATGTCACCCTGTTCATAGTCGGCGAACTTGAGCGTGCCGCAGATGTCGATGTAGAGCCAAGGCTCGAGCGTCGTTGGGGTGATGATCCATGTCAGGCCCTGATCGACAGTAAAGACGGGCGGGCCACTCACCAGAACCATTCGGCCAATGTTGCCTTCGCAGCCGGGCTCATCCCGGGTGATGATGGCGAGGTCGCCGGGTTTGCAACGTGTGTTCATTTCATTCTCCTATTTAGCGGCAGTGTCGATATGACGGGGGCCGCAAGTCGGTGTAAATCTCCCCGGCCCGTGAGGTGGGCCAGCCCATTCAATGCTTCGGAATTTGTTCAGATTTCGATGGCATCACCTACTGACATCACTTTCCGAAGTAGCTTCTTGGCTTCGATTGATGTGTCGTTATCAGCGGTGATTCCCCGAATTGGCTGAAGCTGTTGGTCAGGAGCCGGGCCGACCTTGCATCGTTATCGCTTACCGTGCCGAGACCATGTCAAAGGTTGAGCAGCTTCGACCAGCCAGACCTGTCCGGTCTCGACAGGGAATACGATGTCGCCCGTGCCATCGTGGGTGGCAATAACCCGCACGATGTGTCCGAGGTTGCGACGATGGAATGCGTCAATGACGATCGCGAGATCGCCGACACGACATTTCATGAATTTCTCCTGCGCCCTCGCGTTATCCGGCGCTGCCGGACTCCGAGGGCAAGGAGCAGGCGACGCTTTAGCGGGATTTGTGAGTCGCCCCGCAAGTTGTGCGTTAAATCGGCGACGGGGGCCGGAGCCCCCGGGTGCTGCTACAAATCAATCTCCGGCGAGTGCCTGTACTGCGGGTCTTGCGGCGGCCGGCGGTAATGAACCACCGCTTGGTCAATCAATTCGGCCTGCAGCTTTCTCGCCAACTGCCGTCCTTCTTCGTGAAACCGGCCCCAGTAGAACTTGTTCGGGGTTTGCTCGCTGTAGTACTTGCTGAAGTAGCGTTGCCAGTCCTCAAATTTCTTTGCCAACCGCGCTACGGCCTTTTCCTTCGGGTACAGGTCCTGCAAACTCGCCGGCCTTCCTTCTTGCCACAAGTAGATGCCGTCGTGATCTACCTGTACTACCAACTGCGTTTCTGGTGCCTCAGCTTCTTCTTCCAACCAGATAAACGCGACGGGCTTCTTTGCTTCCCCTATGTAGCCGCCGCGGCCTACTTGAGTTCCAGACCGAATCCGGATGGACAACTTTGGGGTCTCGGCCTGAACGTAAGAACCTTGACCATAGCCCACAGGGGTTCTGGTTTTGTCTTGCATAGCAATCTCCTGTAACGGTTAAAGAGCGGGTCACGGGTTGCCCAAAACAGGACGTTATTGTCCCTAGGCTTCCCATGACGAATCGCTCAAGTGACCGTTGTCAGGTAGATGGCATTACAAATCCTCCAATGAAAAAACCCGTCCAGCTTGCGGCAGCTGAAGACGGGTTCCCCTCGCTTTAGCTGAATTTATAACGCGCCCGCAAGTTGAAACTTAAATCGGCGCTGAGGTGAGAAGTGTACTCCCTGCATGGTGAATGTCAAGCGCATGTATCATGCAGTGCATGTTCATCGATATCGTCGGTTACGTGGCAGCCGCCCTGACCACCCTCGCGTTCGTACCGCAGGCGCTGACGTCTTGGCGTACCCGGGATTTGTCGGGCGTATCGTTGCCGATGTACAGCATCTTTACTGCGGGAGTCGCAATGTGGTTGGCCTATGGCGTCATGCTTGGAAGTTGGCCGATCATCATTGCCAACTCGGTTACGCTGGCACTTTCAGGTGCGGTACTGGTGTTGAAGGTTATGCATAGGTGAGCGGCGGCTATGGGGCTGTGAATCCGAGTTCCTGACTGGTCGAGACCGCCACATAGCACCCAGTCGTGATCGGCAGCTACGGAGCAGCCGAATTCCAAAAGTCGATGGCGGCTTTCCGGCGATGAACTCTATGGGATCAATTTCGGTTGTCGGCCATGAAGAGTCAGTCGGCAGCAGCTCAAAACCCCAATCTGACCGGCCGCTTGGAGGTGGTCAACAGCCGCTGAGAAAAGCTGCCTCGAAGCCTCTGACCGGCGTACCATGCCAGACAGATGCCCATCTGAAGCAAAGGGATTTTCATGGCCACCAAAAAACCCGCTACAAAAGCCCACGGCAAGGCGCCAGCAAGCCCGGCACAGAAGCCCGACCTGCTTGCCAGCCCCCCCCCCGCAGCAATGGGTAAAAGGGCAGGAGCGGCAGCGCCCGTAGCCAGCGAGGCATCGGCACTCCCCACCCCTGCCTTCCCCATCGTCGGCATCGGCGCCTCCGCCGGCGGTCTTGAAGCCTTCGATGCCTTCTTCCGCGCCTGCCCGGCAGACACCGGCATGGCCTTCGTCCTGGTGCCGCACCTCGACCCCGGCCACGTCAGCCTGCTCACCGAAATCCTGCAACGTTCAACCGCCATGCCGGTGGTCGAAGCGCTCGACCAGATCGTGGTCGAAGCCGACCACGTCTATGTCATCCCGCCCAACCGCGAGATGGCCATCCTCAATGGCGTGCTGCAACTCTCGGTGCCGGAACTGGTGCGCGGTCAGCGCATGCCGATCGACGGCTTCCTGCGTTCGCTGGCCGACGATCAGGCCGAACGCGCCATCGGCATCATTCTTTCCGGCACCGCCACTGACGGCACCCTGGGCCTGCGCGCCATCCTCGGCGGCGGCGGTGTCTGCATGGTGCAGGAACCCTCGACCGCCAAGTACGACGGCATGCCGACCAGCGCCATCAACGCCGGCTACGCCACCCATGTCCTGCCGGTGGAACAGATGCCGGCGATGCTGCTGGAAGTGGTCCGGCAAGGCGTTTTCAGGCAGCACGTGGCGCCCATCGCGCCGGAGAAAGTGCAAAGCGGCATCAACCAGATCCTGCTGCAACTGCGCAGCGCCACCGGCCACGACTTTTCGCTCTACAAGAAAAGCACCATCAGCCGCCGCATCCAGCGGCGCATGGCACAGCACACCATCGAAGACGAGTTGGTGTATGCGCGCTTCCTCAAGGGAAATCTGGCCGAGACGCAACTGCTGTTCAGGGAACTGCTGATCAATGTCACCAGCTTCTTTCGCGACCCCGAAGCTTTCGTCGTGCTGAAGGACACCGTCCTGCCGGCGCTGCTGAAGGGCAAGCCGGCCGGCTACGATTTCCGCGTCTGGGTGGCCGGCTGCGCCAGCGGCGAGGAGGCCTATTCGATCGCCATGGTGCTGATGGAGTTGCAGGACGAGATCAGGGCCGCCCACGAGCAGGAACTGAGCATCCAGATCTACGCCACCGACCTTGATGACGACGCCATTGCCGTGGCGCGCGCCGGCCGCTATCCGCCCAACATCGCGCAGGATGTGACGCCGGAACGCCTGCGCCGCTTTTTCACCAAGGATGAGGCGGGTTACAAGGTGAAGAAAGACATCCGCGACAGGGTGGTGTTCGCCGTGCAGAACGTGATCAAGGACCCGCCCTTCACCAAGCTCGACCTGCTCAGTTGCCGCAACCTGATGATCTATCTGGAGACGGAACTGCAGAACCGCCTGATCCCCAACTTCCACTATGCACTGCGGCCCGAGGGGGTGCTGTTCCTGTCCACCTCGGAGAGCATCACCAGCCGCCCCGACCTGTTCTCGGCGATCGACCGTAAATGGAAGTTCTACCGGGCCAACCACGCCCTCGGCGCGCCCCACATCAAAGCCAACACCGACTGGACCTGGACCGCTGACACGACCGGGCGCACGAGTCACACCACGCAGGCGGTGGCGGCCGGCAAGGTCACTGTCAGCCGCGCCGGCAACATCGCCGCGCTCAGTGCGCACGCCTTGCTGCAGAACTACGCGCCGGCCTCGGTCACCACCGACAGCCGCGGCAACATTCTCTACGTGCATGGCGACACCGGCCGCTACCTGCGCCCGGCGCCCGGCCCGGTGAGCAACAACGTGGTCGAGATGGCGCGCGAAGGCCTGCAGCTCGACCTGCGCCTCGCCATCAACACCGCCGCCGCGCAAGGCGAGCCGACGCTGAACAGGGAGGTTGCCGTGAAGACCAACGGCAGCTTCTCGGCGGTGCGCTTCAGCGTCCGGGCCTTGCCGCGGGAAAAGAGTGGCGAGCCGTTGCTGCTGGTCAGCTTTGAAGACGTGGCCGAGGGTGGTGGACTCGCTGAAAAACCCGCCGCCGCCCCTCGCCCCTCCGCTGCCCGCGGCAAGCGTACCGCCGCCCAATCCACCCAAACCCCCGAAGCCGCGCGCATCGAAGAGCTGGAACGCGAACTGGCCTATTCCCGTGAGAACCTGCAAGCCACCAGCGAAGAGCAGCAGGCCTCCAACGAGGAGCTCAAATCCACCAACGAGGAATTGCAATCGACCAACGAAGAGCTCCAGTCGTCCAACGAGGAACTGGAAACCTCCAAGGAAGAGCTGCAATCGCTGAATGAAGAAACCATCACGGTCAATTCCGAACTGAATGCCAAGATCGACCAGCTGACCGGCATTCAGAACGACATGAAGAACCTGCTCGACAGCCTCGGCACCGGCACGCTGTTCCTCGACCACCAGTTGATGATCCGGCGCTACACGCCGCCGGCGGTGAAGGTGTACCGGCTGATCGGGAGCGACGTCGGCCGCCCCTTGAGCGACATCAAGTCGAATCTCGACAACAGCGATCTCTCGGCTGATCTGCAGGCCGTGCTCGACACGCTGATCCCCGTCGAGCGCGAAGTGCGCAGTACCGACGGTGCCTGGTATCTGGCGCGCATCCAGCCTTACCGCACGCTGGACAACGTGATCGAAGGCGTGGTGCTGACCTTCACCCCAATCACCGACTACAAGCTCGCCAGCCAGGCCGCGCAGCGGGCCACGGAGCAACTGGCGACGACGCTGCAGGCCAGCACGCAACTGGCGCAGGAACTCGCCGAAGGTATTGTCAACACCGTGGTCGAGCCGCTGATAGTGCTCGACGGTACCTTGCAGGTGGTCTCCGCCAGCAGCTCCTTCTACCAGCACTTCCAGGTCTCGGCCGGGCAAACCGTGGGCCGCAAGATTTATGACCTGGGCGACGGCCAGTGGGACATCCCGGCCTTGCGCGAACTGCTGGAAAACATCCTGCCGCAGAATCAGGTGATGGACGGCTACGTGGTCGAGCACAACTTCCCCGGCCTCGGCCCGCGGCGCATGGTGTTGAATGCAAGGCGCATTGTGACGGCGCTGGGGAATACGGAATTGATATTGCTGGCGATGGTGGCGATCGAAGCGAAAGGAACATCATGAGCCCGTCCGACGACAAGAAACACAAGGAACTGCGCCTGCGAGCGGAGGCCGAGCGGCAGATCGACCGAGAACACAGGACCGCCCCCGTGAGCGCCACCACCGGGAGCGCCGGTATCCTGACGGCATCCGACGATGTTCTGCACGAACTGCAAGTGCATCAGGTCGAGCTGGAAATGCAGAACGAGGCTTTGCGCAACGCACAGATTGCACTGGAAGCCTCGCGTGACCGCTACGTCGATCTCTACGACTTCGCCCCCGTCGGTTATCTCACGCTCAACTCGAACGGCATGATCGAGGAACTCAACCTCACCGCCGCCACGCTGCTGGGCACGGAGCGGAAGAATCTGCTGCAGCATCGCTTCACTGCCCAGGTCATCCCCGAAGACCAGAATCGCTGGCTGACGCTGTTCCTGACCGTAATGAAACAGGACGGCAAAGGCAGTGTCGAAGTGAGCATGCAGCGCCACGATTGCACGGTGTTTCCGGCATTGCTGGATTGCCAGCGCGCAAATCCAGGCGATGGCAATACGATGCTGCGCATCGCCCTGACCGACATCAGCGCGCGCAGACAGCTCGAAGCCGAACTCGCGCAACACCGCGACCACCTTGAACAACTGGTCTTTGCCCGCACCGCCGAATTGGCGCAGGCCAAAGATGCCGCCGAAGCCGCCAACCGCGCCAAGAGCATTTTCCTCGCCAACATGAGCCACGAACTGCGCACACCGATGAACGGCGTCATGGGCATGACCGATCTGGCGCTGCGCCGCGCCATCGACCCCAAGCAGATCGACTGGCTGACCAAGAGCCAGAATTCGGCGAAGCACCTGATGGCGGTGCTCAACGACATCCTCGACATCTCCCAGATCGAATCCGAGCGGCTGACGCTGGAAGAGAAGAACTTCTCGCTGGCGCAAGCCATTAACGACGTGCTGCAGATGCAGGAGGCGCCGGCCCAGGCCAAAGGTCTACAGCTGTCCAGCGAAATCGACGCGGCCCTGCCCGAACTGCTGTGCGGCGATGCCATGCGCGTGCGCCAGATCCTGCTCAATTTCACCGGCAACGCCATCAAGTTCTCCGAGCATGGCGCGATCACGGTGCATGCCAGCGTCGCAGAGGAAGACAGCCTCAGCGTGATGCTGAGAATCGAAGTCAGCGATCAGGGCATCGGCATCAGTCCCGAGCAGCAGACCCGGCTGTTCCACGCCTTCACCCAGGCCGACGGCTCGAAGAATCGCAAGTACGGCGGCAACGGTCTCGGCCTAATCATCTGCAAACGCATCGCGCTGCTGATGGGTGGTGACGCGGGAGTGAGCAGCGAAGAAGGCGTCGGCAGCAGCTTCTGGGCCACGGCGCGGATCAAGCGGGCGGTGGCGGGACAGCCGGTCGACAGCAGCCTGCCGCTTGAGCCGCCGCGCGACGCGCTGGCGCGGCAGTTCGCCGGTGTTCGCGTGCTGGTGGTGGAAGACGACGACGTGAGCCGGGAAATCGAGCTGATCCTGCTCGAAGCCGCCGGCCTTGCCGCGGAGGCGGCGAATGACGGCCGCGCAGCCGTGGAGAAGGCCCGCAGCGGCGGCTACGCGCTGATCCTGATGGATGTGCAGATGCCGGTGATGGACGGCTTCGACGCCACCCGCGCCATCCGCCAACTGCCCGGCATGAAGAACGTCCCGATTCTGGCAATGACCGCCAACGCCTTCGAGGAAGATCGCGCCGAGTGTCTGGCGGCCGGCATGAATGCGCACATCGGCAAGCCGCTGGAGCCTGATCTGATGTATGCGACGGTGCTGGAGTGGCTGAGGAAGACAGCCGAGGTGTTGCCGGCCTGATCGCCAACATTCGACGAAGGAAGATGACTCGAGTTCAGAGCGGTCCGCTTCGCAATGTAAACCGGCCAATGGGCATGCATTTTCCCTGTGTCGGCTCTGGGCACTTAGTACTCAGTCGCCACCGGCAGCTTCGGGGGAGCCAAACTACAGGACGAGCAGTCAGCTTATGCCTTGCCCGCCTTCACCAGGTCGAGTAGGAGTTGCTTCGCCAGGGCTTCGTGCTCTGCCGTGCTGACCTACTTGCTCTTACCACCACCGCCAGTGGCAACGGTGAGGCTCTTCCCGGCTACCCAGTAGGCGCCCTTGTAAGTTATGCCATCGATCTCGCACGTGATCGGGTGGCGCTGTGGTGTGGAATGGGTCATGGCCGGATTATGGACGAGCAAGGGGGCATTTCAGTAGTCCTTAAAATTGCTGTAATGTCCGGTGCAGTCCAAAATCGATACCGCCAGTTAACCCGAGGAGCGCGCGCTTGGTCCAGCACCATTCCGTTAAGGTTTTCTTCCGGCAGATGCCGAATGCCTTGCTCGCGCAGTATTTTTTCACGGCACAAACTGGCGATACGCCATGAGTACTGACTACGAATCTTTTCTCCGTGTTATGGAGGACGGACGCATCTGGTGGCTGCGGCAGGATGCCATACGTCTCGGCGCAGGCTTTCTGCCTCTATGCGACGATAACCTGACATTGAATACGGAGCTACGCCCACCGAACAGGCGGGCGCTGGCAAACGAACGTACTTTAATCGGTGCTCTGGGCGACGGGCGCTTGACCATTCTCCAGCCTACGAAATTGGAGCGCGATGGTTGTTGCTATGTCGATGCCGCTGAGTTCCTGAAATGGCTATCGCAATACATCTGCCTGAAGCAGTCGAAGATCGAGTTTCCGACCGAGTTGGTCCGTCGGGTACGGATAGCTTTGGCAAGAGCGGCGATAGAACGGCCACCGCAAGTACCCAAGGTATTCGAGAGCCTGACACTTGCGCTGGAGGACTGGTTTGACAAAAATTTAAATGAACTGCCAGTTTCTCTACGCCAGCGTGTCGAGAAGGAATTCTTTCCGATGCCGTGGGATACGTTGACGCCTGAGCAAAAGCAGCAGCTTGCACTCATGACCGCCGAGGATCAACGCAAGGTTGCCCTCGCTGCTGCGCAAGGACGACGAAGCGTAGCGTTGCAGTGTGACGCCCGGAATGACCCATCGCTGGAAGATCAGCGGAAAGGCGCTTGGGAATGTTCGATCGTAGACTGGAACTATTGGAGCAGAGTGCCGATGTTGACCGCCGAGGAGTTTTGCATTCTCCGCCACGTGCATGATCCGAGAAATTTCAAGATTGACCGCAATTCGACCCCTGACGGCGTTGGAAAAACGCTCGGTGAGCGCGTTAGCGACGAGTTGCGAATCATTGATCGATCACTTGGCCCCACCGCGGAAAAGCCGACTGTTGAATGGGTCATTTGGGCTCAACAGCAGTCTTGGGATATTCCTGTCTATTTGCGATTTCTTGTAGATGAAGATAAGACCCCTCCAAAACCAAAGGGGCACCTCAACCACGATCTTGAAATGCAAAAACGAGCAAACGAAATTGCGGCTGAAAAGCTGAAAGAGACAAAACGACCAGTGACTCGGAATATGGTTGGCAAAACTCTGGCGCAAGAACTCGGAATGGACGAAGAAACGGTCATCCGCAGGATACGCAAGGACTGGTAAATGGCAGTTTGCCTAACTGCCTAAAAGTGCCTAAATAAGTCATTGTATTCAAAGGAATTGGGTGGAACGCTGGTTGTTTCGCCTTATTTTTTGCCCGCGCAACCTAGTCGCCAGGTGATCCGCTGCAATCCTTAATTGCACGGACAAGGCCACCTAGCAACGCGGAGCACCCGGCCTTGTTCGTTTAGGAACAAACATGGCTGAGCAACTTCGATCTTTTCTTCGTCTCAAGCAGGTCAAGGCCGCCACTGGCATGTCTCGTAGCTGGATATACGAGGCCATCCGCCGTGGCGAATTTCCCGCACCCATAACCTTAGGTGCACGGGCTGTAGCGTGGGAGTCCGGCTCGGTCGCAAATTGGCAGGAATCCCGTATGCAGCAATCGCGGACCTCGACCGCCAAGCAACTCCTGCTGAAAGGGGCGCATAAATGAAAACGCCCACCTTCAAAAACATAGAAGTGAGCGCCCCCGCCACGGCGAATTCGGCACTCTCGCCTCGTGACGACGCGACAGAGCCCAGCCACGACAGCGCCCCGTCAGCCCCCGACGCAAATTCCCCAAGGAGTTTCACCATGCAAAACCAGACCAACCCACAGCAGTCGGCCCTGTCCATCGATGGCTTCGACGCCGCAGTATCGGGAGCAGGCAATGTGCCCCCACCCAACCAGGCTCCGTCCGCAGCAGTTGCAGCGGCCCCTGACCCCTTCGACCCCGCCCAGTTTGCTGCCAACAGCACCGTGCTGGGCGGTGTCGGGGTTACCAAGGAACTTGTAACCTGCCCGGTGCGCAAACCCAACAAGCAGGAGTTCGTGCGCGTCCTTGCCAATCCGGATTACCAGTTGCGTGCCCACATTCTCGAACTCAAGGAGGAAAAGGAAACTTATCTGGTCATGCCGGCGATCGCGGCCGAGCTGCCCGGAGAGACTCGACTGGTGACGCTGCGCCTGGCAGTCAGCCGACAGGGGGCGGTGTTTCTCTGGCCTGTGGCTGAGGTCAATATCGAAGGACGCGAGACCGGCTGGGGTACGTCGGCGCGGGCTGCAGCAGCCAAGGCAGTCGATTGCTGGGTGCGCATAGTCGCCAACATGTCGCAAGGTGCCTACGATGTGTTTGCCGCACCGGGCGCGCTGGGCACGCCAGTGTGGCCTGAGAAGACCATGCGCGACATTCTCGCCATTGCTTTTGGCGACAGCTTCATCATCCGCGATGCCGGTCACCCGGTCATCAAGCGTTTGATGGGGCTGGCGTGATGCCGGTAACCCTGCCATACGCCGCCATCTGGGTACTGGACTTCGAGTTCATTGCCCGTGATGGCGAGCACCCGGTGGTGGTCTGCCTGGTCGCGAATGATCTTGTCAGCGGCCAATGGGTGCGTGTATGGCAGGGCGACTTTTCAGAGCCGCCGTTTCCGCTCGATGGCAATACACTGCTCGTCGGCTATTCCGCCGCCGCCGAGTGGTCGTGTTTCATCGCCCTGGGCTGGCCGATGCCGGCACGCTGTATCGACCTCTACGCCGAATTCACCCGCATTACCAACGGTGCCTTCGACGGCAAACTCTTTCCCAGTCTGCTGGCCGCCGCTGCGCACTACGGCATCAACACCATGGCCGCCGACGAGAAGGGCGCCATGCGTGATCTGATTCTCTCCGGCGGGCCATGGAGCGCGAGCGAGCAGCAGGACATCCTGCACTATTGCGCGGCCGACGTGCGCGTCACCGCCGATCTGTTCCGAGCCATGCTGCCCCAACTTGTGCAAAGCACCAGCACCCTCGGCGGCGCACTCCTGCGCGGCCGCTACACCTGCGCCGTGGCACGCATGGAGTGGAACGGCATCCCCATCGACGTGCCGACGCTGAATCGGCTGCGCAACGGCTGGGACGACATCAAACGCGACCTGGTTGACGACATCGACCGGCAGTATGGAGTCTATGAAGGCACCACCTTTGTCGCCGCCCGCTTCGCTGCCTACATCGAACGCGAAGGTATCCCCTGGCCGCGCCTGCCCACCGGCACCTTGGCCCTGGATGACGACACCTTTCGCGAACGGGCCAAGTCCTACCCGGCCATTGCCCCCCTGCGCGAGTTGCGTCATGCGCTGGGCAAGATGCGCCTCAACAGCCTTGCCGTCGGGCAGGACGGCCGCAATCGCACCGGCGTGATGCCCTTCGGCAGCAAGACCGGGCGTAACCAGCCCAGCAATGCGCGCTTCGTCTTTGGCACCTCGCGCTGGCTACGTAGCCTGATTCAGCCGGCGCCGGGACGGGCGCTGGCATATGTGGATTGGGTCAGTCAGGAAATCGCCATCGCCGCGGCGCTATCGTGTGACGAAGTCTTGTGGGAAGCCTATACCTCCGGCGACCCCTACATGGCGTTTGCAAAACAGGCAGGGCTGGTGCCGCCCGAAGCCACCAAGGCCAGCCACAAGGCCGAACGCCAGCGCGCCAAGGCCATCGTGCTCGGCGTCGGCTATGGCATGTCAGCTGACTCGATGGCGGTGCAGGCCGGTCTGCATATCGACGAGGCACGCGACCTGCTGGTGCGCCACAAGCTCACCTACCGGAAATTCTGGGCCTGGGCCATGCAAAATCAGAACGCCGGCCTGCTTGGATTCATCCTGCAAACTACCTTCGGGTGGACCTGGCAGGCGGGACTCGGCACCAACGTCAATCCGCGTTCCCTACTCAACTGGCCGATGCAGGCCAACGGCGCCGAAATGATGCGCCTGGCCTGCTGCGAACTGACCGAGCAGGGCATCAGCGTTTGCTGCCCGGTGCACGATGCGCTACTGGTGGAAGGCCCGGCGGACGACATTGACGGCGTGGTTGCCGCAACCCGCATCGCCATGGAAAGAGCCAGCGAGCTGGTGCTTGGCAAGGGCTACATCGTCAAGACCGACGTTGATCTGGTGACCTGGCCGAACCGCTACGCCGACGAAGCTGGCGTAGAAATGTGGGACCGCGTACTCGCCCGACTGGATGTACGGGGATGGTAAGGGCAGCGCCGATTCCTGGCCGGGACCGGAACCGTTTTGGAGTCGGTAACGACTGCAACCGATACCGAATCGGTGCACCCGACTCTATCTTTGTATTTGTTATCTATGTATCAGATATTAGTCATGTCTAACGGTTTCAACCCGGAGCAGTTTAGGGCGAGTGTCATTGAGAAGACCGACCCCGATGCGGACTGGATGCGCCTGGCAGAGAAGTTGCCGGAATCTACCTGCCAAGCAGTTAAGAAAAAGGCGCGCTATATCCCGGCCATCCCTCGCAACTTCTTGCGTGCGGCAGCGGCGGCCGGCAATTCGCTTGAACTCCTGCTGGTGGCGCTGGCGGAGATGCGGATGCGCGGCACACGCGAAATTACGATCGGACCGGGCTTGTGGGAGCAGATTGGTGACCCAAGCAAGCGCGTGCGCACCCGGTTGCTGCGGCAGATTGCGGCACTCCCGTCTTCGCTCTGCACTCTGACCGCACGCAACGGCAGGCCACACTTGCTGAGTGTCGGGAAGGATTGGCCTGTGGCCTCCCGATTACTGCGCTAACTGGCGCGCACTTGGTGGACCCTTTCCGTTTCGGCACCCGCGCCGCTCACCCCCGGTTAGTGGCTCTCACCGTATCGAAAATCTGCGCATTGGTATTTGCGTAGCAGTGAATTTGGACGTTATCGGATGGCCCTGGAAGTCGCACGGATAAAGGGTTTGCGGTGTATTGAATGCAAATGCAAAATGCTTTCTGCACGGTGATTCGAGGCGTCGAATTGCCGCACTTTCGCCGGAGGATCACACGATGAACAGCCCCCAAGCCATACAAGCGATGGTCATTGCCGAGACCACCACCGCACAGATGCCCTTGGCGTCATGCGAGCCGGCGCCCCCACCGAACAGTTGTGGCGATATGCCCACCGGCTACGCGGCCGTGCGCTTCAACGCCATGAAGCACGGAATTCTTTCCCGGCTGGCAGTACTGGCCCATGAAGATCAAGCAGAGTTCAGTGACTTGCTGGCCGCGCTGCTGGATGAGCATCAACCGGCGGGCATAACCGAGCGGCATCTGATCGAAGAACTGGCCACGATCATCTGGCGCAAGCGACGGGTGCTGCTGGCCGAGGGCGCGAAGATCAACGAGGGCTTGAAGAGTTCTGCACGTAGCGCCGAGAGCGTAATTCCATCAGCGGCACCGTTCGAGCTGGGTCTGTCCGGCAAGGGGACCGATATACGTCATCTGATCAACCTTGGCCCGGACGAGATCGCTGAGCGTCAGCGTGATGCAGAACATGATCTGGCGGTGACTCGAAAGGCCGCATCCATTCTGCAGCGTGGCGGCGCCAATGCCTACGACAAGGCACTGAGGGCATTGCTGCCAGATTCACGCGACTGGTGGCAGAGCTATGTGGA
>CAMBRI010000072.1 GCA_945870205.1 Sulfuritalea hydrogenivorans sk43H
GGCAGCGTTCCAGCGCATGGGCCAGCACCTGGCCATCGGGCAGGACCGCGTTCACGATCCCTGTTTCCAGGGCCGTCTGCGCCGAGAAAACCTCGCCCAGCATCAGCATTTCGGCGGCGCGGGCATGACCGGTACGCAATGCCAGCAGCAGGCTGGATGCGGCCTCGGGAGTCAGGCCGAGGTTGGCGAAGGGCAGGGCGAAGCGCGCCGAGGCGCCAGCGTAGGCCAGGTCGCAATGCAGCAGCATGGTGGTGCCGACGCCGATCGCTACGCCTTCGACGGCGGCGACGAAAGGTTTCTGCAGATTGGCGAATCCGGTGATGAAGCGGAATACCGGGGCGCTATCGTCCAGCGGCGGCTGGTCGAGGAAATCGGCCAGATCGTTACCGGCGGTAAAGTTGCCGCCATCGCCCGAGATCAGGATAACGCGCACCGTAGGGTCGACTTCGGCGCCGGCCAGCGCATCCGCCAGACTCTGGTACATCGCGGCGGTCAGCGCATTCTTTTTCTCCGGGCGCGCCAGTTCGATGTGGAAGATGCCATCGCTCTTTTCGAATCGCACCGGAACGCTCATTTCTTGGGCCGCGACATGAAGGCGTCCATGGCTACCTTGCGGTCGTCGTTGACTTTCTGTGCGTGGGGCCGCTCGCCGACCAGGGCGATGTAAGCCGTGGCCTGGGGCAGGAACTCATCCAGAAAATCCCGTCCGTAAATCTTGCGCGTGGCCTGGCTGATGAGCGGCAGATGCACCCAGGCAGCGCAATCGGCATGGGTGAAACTGGCGCCGCCGATGAAGGGCGCAAAGCGGGAAAGGCGCACCAGGCTGCGCAGGCCTTTTTCGAGCAGCGCGGCAACTTCCTTTTTGGTTTCTTCGGAGACCGTGCCGCCAAAGAATGCCTCGCCATAAAGTCGACGGGCCGGCAGTTCGAGATGCAGTTCGATATGCTCGATCAGTTCCCGGCAGCGGGCGCGCTCGAAGCTGTCGTCCGGATACAGCGGGGGCTCGGGCCAGGAGTCCTCGATGAACTCGGTAAGCACCTGCGACTCGCTGAGAACCCCCCGGGCGGTTCTGAGGAAGGGAACTTTTCCCATCGGTGACTCGTTCAGCATTTCTTCGCTTTGCGATGGATAGACCACCGCTTCGCTGAAGGGAATGTTTTTCTCGAGCAGGGCCAGTTTGACCTTGTTGTAGTAATTGCTGACGGCAAAGCCGCAGAGGGTGATAGGTGTAGTCAATTCATGCTCCAGAAAAACGATAATCACGCAGTCGCTCGCGCAACTGCAACTTGGAAAGCTTGCCGGTAGCCGTGTGCGGCAGGTCGTCGACAAAAATCACATCGTCGGGTATCCACCACTTCGCCACCTTGCCCTCGTAAAAAGCCAGCAGTTCCTCGCGGCTGACCTCGTGCCCGGCCTTCTTGATCACGACCAGCAGCGGGCGCTCATCCCACTTCGGGTGGACCGCGCCGATCACGGCGGCCTCGATCACCGCAGGATGGGCGACGGCGATGTTTTCCAGATCGATCGAGGAAATCCATTCCCCACCCGACTTGATGACATCCTTCGAGCGGTCGGTAATCTGCATGTAGCCATCCGCGTCGATGGTGGCTACATCTCCGGTGGGAAACCAGCCTTCCCGCAGCGCATCGCCGCCTTCGCTCTTGAAGTAGCCGCTGGTGATCCAGGGCCCGCGCACCAGCAAATCGCCAAAAGCCTTGCCATCCCGGGGCAGGGTTGTGCCATTGCCGTCGACGATCTTCATTTCGACGCCGAAGATGCTGCGACCCTGGTTGAGACGGATGCGGTCTTGTTCCGCGGCAGGCAATGCGAGGTGCTTCTTCTTGTAGGTATTGACCGTGCCCAGCGGGCTCATTTCGGTCATGCCCCAGGCATGGAGTACGGTCACGTCGAACTGCTCGTCGAAGGCGCGGATCATGGCCGGCGGTGCTGCCGAGCCGCCGATGACCAGGCGCCTGACCGTCGACAGCTTGAGCTTGTTCGCCTGCAGGTACTGCAACAGCCCGAGCCAGATGGTCGGTACCCCGGCCGACATGGTGACGCCTTCCTCCTCGAACATCGTGTATAGGCTGGCGCCGTCGAGATGTGGGCCGGGCATTACAAGCTTGGTGCCGGTCAGCGCGCAGGCATAGGGCAGGCCCCAGGCATTGACGTGGAACATCGGTACCACGGGCAGGATGCAGTCGCGAGCCGAAACGCCCAGTGCGTCGGGCTGACTTGCGCCAAGCGCATGCAGCACGGTGGAGCGGTGGGAATACAGCACGCCCTTGGGGTTGCCCGTGGTGCCCGAGGTGTAGCACAGCGACGATGCGGTGTTCTCGTCGAACTCCGGCCATTCGTAGTCGTCGCTTTGCGCTGCCAGCAGTTCTTCATAGCAGAGCAGGTTCGGGATGGCATTGGCCGGCATTTCGGCGCGGCTGCACAGCGCGATCCAGCCCTTGACGCCCGGGCAATGCGGTACCAGCGTCTCGATCAGGTTGGCAAAATTGACATCGAAGAAAATGAAGCGATCGTCGGCGTGGTTGGCGATATAGGCGATCTGTTCAGGGAACAGCCGCGGGTTGATGGTGTGGCAGATCGCAGCCATGCCCGAGACGGCGTAGTAGATCTCGAAATGGCGGTGGGTGTTCCACGCCAGGGTGCCGATGCGGTCCTCGGCCTTGACGCCCAGCGACAGCAGCACGCGTACCAGTTGCCTCGAGCGGCGGTGTGCGTCGCCATAGGTGTAGCGATGGGTTCCGCCGACCGGCAGGCGGGAGACGATTTCGGTATCGCTGTGGTTTTCGCCGGCATGCCGCAGGAGCCCGGAAATCATCAGCGGCTGGTTCATCATCAAACCTTGCATTTTGTCGTTCTCCTCTCTGTTGTCCGGTCATGTGCCGGATTGAACGGCAACCATAGCATCGGACTACTCAGGAAACAATCGTCTTTGCATTCGCCGCATTGCGGAAGTAAGACCCGGGCCTCAATCGGTTCCGCTGGGTGGAACCCGCATCCCCTCCGACGATGTTTGAAAAGGCTTTGCGCGCGGGCTAGGTGGCGTCGTCCCGGCCGGCATCGGCCCAGCAATTGGGGGTTTCGTAGAGCCGGATGCGTTCAAGCTGCAGATGGTTGCCGTAGCTGTCGCGGTAGAGCGGGTCAAGAATGGCAAAGGCGATGCGGGCCAGGTTTTCCGCGGTGGGCACGGCATCCAACACGACTGTCTTGTGGTTCTGCAGGGTGGCGAGAAAGTCCGCCACGGCCTGGTCGCCGCGCCAGACCAGGAAGGCGTGGTCCCAGATATCGACCACATGCCGCTTGGCGATGGCCTTGACCTCGGAAAAGTCCATCACCATGCCATCGTCGGGTCGTCCGGCGGCATCGATGACGCCGCCGGTGAGGGTGATCTCGAGCGCATAGCGGTGGCCGTGCAGGTGGCGACACTGGCTTTGGTGATTCGGGATTCGGTGTCCCGCATCGAATTCGAGGCGGCGGGTGATGCGCATGGTCGTGATGGCCGGGTTTGTGGCAAAGTGTTCGCAGCGGGTTGCAAGCGGGTTGGCGCGCATTATAGCTTTGCGGCACCGTCGTCCCCTCAGCGCCGAACCCCGTGCGTCGCTGCAACTCCCGAATCCATTCACTGGCCATGTCCCGCATCCTGCTCAAGACCGAAGAACACTCCCGCGACAGCGCCGGCATGCGCTATGTCTATCCCGTGATCTCGCGGCGGGCCGGAGGCGTTTCCGTCGGCATCAACCTGAATCCAAACAATGCCTGCAACTGGCGCTGCATCTACTGCCAGGTTCCTGACCTGAAGCGCGGCGGGCCGCCACCGATCGATCTGGCCTTGCTAGAGCGGGAACTCAATGACTTCCTGCTGTGGGCGGTTGTCGGCGATTTCATGGCGACGCGCGTTCCGGCAGGTGTTCGCCGCCTGGTCGATGTGGCGTTTTCCGGGAATGGCGAGCCAACCAGTGCCGTCGAATTTGGGCAGGCGGTCGCGCTCGCCGAGCGGGTGCTGGTCGCCCATAATCTCGCTGACAAGCTCGTCATACGCCTGATCACGAATGGCAGCCTGCTCGACCGCAAGGCGGTACAAGCCGGCATTGCGCGCATCGGCGCGGCGGCAGGCGAGGTTTGGTTCAAGCTGGATTCCGGCACTGCGTCGGGTCTGGCCCGCATCAACGGCACGCGTGTGCGGCCTGAACTTGTCGCGCGGCGCCTCGCATGCTGCGCGGCGCTGGCGCCGACCTGGGTGCAGACCTGTTTGTTTTGCCTGGACGGCGAACTTCCCGATCGCGGTGACTTGCTTGAATATCTGGCCTTGCTGGCGCCTTTGGCACCGGCCCTTGCGGGAGTGCACCTGTACAGCCTGGCGCGGCCATCGTTGCAAAAGGAAGCGCCCCGTCTGGGGCGCGTCAATGCAGAATGGATGGAGCTGCTGGCGAATGATATTCGCCAGCTCGGACTGCGCGTTCGCGTCAGCCCCTGAGGTCGAAACCCCTAGGCGCCCTTCTTGCCCTTGCTTGCCGCCTTGGCTTCCTTTTTCAGTTCCTTGAACAGGCTCGACTTGGCTGCGCGCAGGTACTCGACGACTTCGTAGTCTTCGCGCTTGATTTTCTGGATGTCGATCTGCTCCACATGCACCAGGCGCAGCAGCTGTTGTACCGGGCGCGGCATGTTGCGACCGCTTTCGTAGCGCGAACCGCCGCTCTGGGTCACGCCCAGCTTCGACCAGAACTGCTGCTGATTCATTCCCAGCTTGCGGCGGATTTCCCTCGCATCGACCTTGTCATTTGCACTCATTGACTCACTCCTTTTCCTGTCGTCGTCAGACGGATATTTTGGTTGTTACCGGAATCTACGGTCTATTACCGAAGTAATATGTTTGCGACTATAGGACAAATTCTCCTGCCATACAAGAAAATTGTGCTGACATTAGTACAGGAGGATAGCGCGGGCAAGGAAAGGCATATTGGCCGGAAGCGTGTCGGGGACTTTGTACTATCGGGTAAAATCATTGCTTTCCAACTGAAGACCACGGCAATGGCTTTGATTGTTCAGAAATACGGTGGTACGTCGATGGGTTCCCCCGAACGCATCCGGGAAGTTGCCAAGCGCGTCGCGCGCTGGAAGGCAAAGGGAAATCAACTGGTGGTGGTGGTTTCGGCCATGAGCGGCGAAACAAACCGCCTGATTGCGCTGGCCAAGGATGTTTCGCCGCAGCCCGACGATCGCGAACTCGACGTGATGATATCCACCGGCGAGCAGGTAACGATTGCCCTGCTGACCATGGCGATCCGGGATCTTGGCCTCAAGGCGAGGAGCTACACCGGCGGCCAGGTCAAGGTGCTCACCGACAGTACCTTCACCAAGGCGCGCATTCTTGAAATCGACGATGCCAATATTCGCCGTGATCTCGACAATGACGCGGTAATCGTCGTCGCCGGCTTTCAGGGTGTTGATGCCGACGGCAACATCACCACGCTCGGACGCGGCGGCTCGGACACCTCGGCCGTCGCTTTGGCCGCAGCCCTGACGGCGGATGAATGCCAGATATACACCGACGTCGATGGCGTATACACCACCGATCCGCGCATCGTGCCCGAGGCTCGCAAGCTCGACCGCATCACCTTCGAGGAAATGCTGGAAATGGCCAGCCTTGGTTCCAAGGTTCTACAGATCCGCTCGGTCGAATTCGCCGGCAAGTACAAGGTCAAGTTGCGTGTGCTTTCCAGCTTCGAAGCCGAAGGCCAGGAGACCAGCGGCACGCTCATCACTCTCGAGGAAGACACCACCATGGAACAACCGATCATTTCCGGCATCGCCTTCAACCGCGACGAGGCGAAGCTGACCGTGCTTGGCGTGCCCGATCGGCCCGGCATCGCCTACCAGATCCTCGGCCCGATCGCCGATGCCAACATCGACGTGGATATGATCATCCAGAACGTCGGTCATGACGGCACCACCGACTTCTCCTTCACGGTCAATCGCAGCGAATTCGCCCGCGCCAGAAAGATGCTGGAAGACCAGATCAAGCCGCATGTCGGCGCGCGAGCCATCGATGGCGACAACAAGATCTGCAAGGTATCCGCGGTAGGTGTCGGGATGCGCTCGCACCCCGGTGTTGCCAGCAAGATGTTCCGCACCCTGGCCGAGGAAGGCATCAACATCCAGATGATCTCGACTTCCGAAATCAAGATTTCGGTGGTGGTCGACGAGAAGTACCTCGAACTCGCCGTGAGGGTGTTGCACCGTGCCTTCGAACTGGATCAAGCGGCTTGACATCCTGCTGAGCCTTGCCCGCAACCCCGGCCACGCGCCGGGGTTTGTTTTTGCGGTTCAGAAAATACCCAGCGCGAGCCCGCTGGCCAGCGCGGCTCCAAGCTCGCGGCAACGATTCAAGTCGGCGGCGCCGATCGTCTTGGGAGCGAGTATTGCCTCCGCTGTTTGCGCATGGGTGCAGATGATCAGCGGTTCGGCGACCGGCCGCAGGCGCCATCCGGTGGCAATGCGCGCGATCTGTCGCGCGGCGTTCTGTCCGTCGCTGCCGGCACAGATCAGCGTCGCGTAGGGCCTGCCGCTGATGCGATCGAGGACCGGGTAATAGCAACGGTCGAAGAAGTCCTTCATCAGGCCCGAGATCGCCGCAAGATTTTCCGGCGTGGCAAAAACATAGGCATCGGCCCCGATTACGTCATCCGCATGAGCGATGGATGCGTGCAGCAGGCGTGCCCTGGTGCCGGTCTCGCTTGCGGCACCTTCCATCAATGCCTGCGCCATCTGCTGGCTGCCGCCGGTCACAGAGTGGTAGACGACGAGCAAGTCTTTCATGCAGGTTTCAGGAATGGACAATCGGGCGGGGTGCCATTTTCAGTCATAGCCCGACAGAAAATAGCTGACGAACCAGATCTCGTCTTCGGTCATTTTCGATGTTACCGAGTGCATCAGCATCTGGTCGGTGGCACGTGACTGTTCGGCAAATCGTCGCATCTGAATTGCAATGTACCGGGCATGCTGCCCTGCCACACGTGGCAGAAGCTTTCCTCCCAGCCCCTTGTCGCCATGACAGACCGCGCAGGCCGATATCCCTCGCTCCGGGCTGCCCCGCATGTAGAAGTTCCTTCCGGTTTCGCTCAATGCCGTGTCTTGGCGTGCGACGGGAACCAGTTTCTGGCGACTGAAATACAGCGCAAGTTCCTCGATGTCGTTGCCCGACAGCCCGTCCATTTCCTTTTCCATATCCTTGCTGCTGCGCGCGCGGGTCTTGAAGTTGAACATTTGCCGCACCAGGTAGTCGGCGTTCTGGCCTGCCAATTTGGGGAATTCCGCATTTGAACTTTGCCCGGTGGGGCCGTGACATGTGCTACAGCGCGTGCTGATGAGTTCGGTGATGCGCTTCGGCTGGGTGGCGGCCGCTGCGGAAGCGCTGCATGCCGCGGCAATGGCGAGTATCGCCAGGGTCCATCCCGATGCCAGGTTCATTGCTGGGTCCTCCCTCCAGGTCAGTCGCCATTCTGAAACAGATTCGCTCCCTGTTCCAGTATTTCAGGCGGGGCGTCAGTTTCCGCTTCGAATCAGTTCCTGAAGGTTTTCGATACGCTCTTCGCCGCTGGGATGGGTGCTGAGAAATGGCATCGATCGGCTATCGCGAGTACCGAGCAGGAGCTGGTGCAGGCTGATCGCGCCTTGCGGGGCGAAGCCGGCACGGCGCATGTAATCGAAGCCCATGCGGTCCGCCTCACGCTCGTCGTCACGGGAATAGGCGCGATCGGCCAGGGCCGAGGTCGCATCGGCAACCACGCTGCCCAGAGGCAGCCCGATCGCAGACAAGATCAGTCCAGCGACTGAGCTGGTGACCTCAGCCGTGTCGCGCCGGCTCTTCATGCGTTTGAGATGATCCAGTCGCAGGTGGGCGAGTTCGTGACCGAGCAGGGCTGCCCATGCGGCGTCATCCGAGGCGAGCAATCCGATCATGCCGAGCGTCACCGCAATCGTTGGCTGGGCTTCGTTGAAAAAGGCAAAGGCATTGACCGACCTGGAGCCAACCACGATCCATTCAGGCGTCGGCGCCACGCCGGCGGCTTCATTCATGCGCTCTGCGATCGCCAGCACGCCCTGCAGCAGTTTGGTGTCGACCACGCCATGAATTCCCGCTGAGTCGCGCAACAGGATGGCGGGTTGATCAACATGGGCCAGGTCGTGCAATTTCCAGACGGCCAGCTCGCCGATTGGCGAAGCATGCGGATTGGCGTGAGGGTTGGTCTTGCCGCGCACGACGGAGGGTCCGGATAGCGCACAGCTGCACAGCAGTATGGCGAGCAGGCTTGCCGCAACCAGCGCCTTGGTGGCGGAAGCGGCCTTACCCATGGCATGAGACCTTCGCGCCTTGCTCCATTCCACAATTCCTTTCAGACAATTCGGTTGCAGCCTGACAATACGTCGCGATGAAGGTCAAGCGGACATTGTCCGGCGCCGGCGCGTGCCGATGCTCCTAGGATGTCGCGCGGCACGCGGCACGAAACGGTTACCATTGTCCCACCACAGGCGCTATTTGGCGGTGCCGAGCGTGTGGAACATTTATTGCAATTCAGTTGGCCATAAAGTTGAACGAGTGCCTCGGAGGTTAATGTTTTGAGCGGAAAGGGAGCCATGGACCGGTTCGGCTGGCTTAACGACATCAGGATATGGGTTCGCCTGGTGGCGGTCATTGTTGCCGGTACCGTCTGTTCCGGCGCCGGACTGATCTACTGGGCCACGTTCCAGCAACAGAAGATTGCCGTCGACCAGGCGCGCGATTTTGCCGACAGCGTTCATCAAATGACCATGGCCGGGCTTACCGGCATGATGATCACCGGTTCGATTGCGCAGCGGAACATATTTCTCGACCAGATCCGGGACAGCAACCACATCGAGTCATTGAAGGTCTTTCGCGGCCGGCCCGTGGTGATGCAGTTCGGCGCAGGTCTTGCCGGAGAACTTCCGGATACCGATGCCGAGCGATCCGTGCTGGACAGCGGCAAAGCCCGCTACGAGGTATTCGTGGGTGCCGACGGCCACGAAAAATTGCGCGCAATCCTGCCGGCGATTGCCCTGACCAACTACCTCGGCAAGAATTGCCTCGGTTGCCATAAAGTCGAGTCGGGGACCGTGCTCGGCGCGGTCAGCATGGAGATCTCGCTTGCTCGCGCCAATCAGACGGTGCGCGTTTTTGCGCTGAGCGCCATGGCCGCCGCCGCCCTGTTGTGCATTCCGCTGACGCTTTTCATCTGGTATTTCATTTCGCATTGGGTGACGCGGCCCCTGAATCGGATGACTGATGGCCTCCTCCAGGTTGCCGACGGCGATCTGGAGGAGGCGCCGCATCTCCAGCGAAGCGGGCAGGACGAAATCGGGCAGTCAATCGCGGCGTTTAACCGCGTGATCGACAAGGCCCAGGAACTGCTTGCCGATCAACGTTTGTCGCGGATCGTGTTCGACAATTCCCTGGAAGGCATCGCTGTAACCGATGCCGACTCGCGAATCCAGTTGGTCAACAAAGCCTTCGTCGACACCACCGGCTACAGCGCCGAGGAAGTGCTTGGACTGACTCCGGCCGTACTCAAGTCGGGCCGGCAGGACGGGGCCTTCTATAGCGAGTTCTGGCGTGTGCTCAACGAGCAGGGCGAGTGGCGCGGGGAGATGTGGAACCGGCGCAAGGACGGCTCGATCTATGCCGAGTGGTTGACAATCAGTGCGGTCAAGACCAGGCAAGGCCTTGTCGAACACTACGTGGCGATTTTCTCCGACATCACCGAGCGCAAGAAGCACGAGGAGATGATCACCTTTCAGGCCTTCCATGACGCACTGACCGGGCTGCCGAACCGCATCCTGTTTCTCGATCGCGTCGAGCAGATGCTGGTGCAGGCTCGGCGCGCCAAATCGCGCAAGGCGGCGATCATGTTTCTCGACCTCGATCGATTCAAGCAGATCAATGACAACCTGGGGCACGAGGCCGGCGATGAGTGCCTCAGGACGGTAGCGCAGAGGATACGGCAGTGCGTCCGCGCCTCGGATACGGTCGCCCGCATGGGCGGCGATGAGTTCACCATCCTGCTGCCCGAGATAGGCGCCGAGGCCGACGTGCGGGCCGTCGCGCAAAAAATTCTCGACGTGATGCAAATGCCGCTGGTTCTGGCGGGACAGGAAGTCGTCATTACCACCAGTATCGGCATCAGCCTGTTCCCGCAGGATGGTCGCGACGGAGAAACCCTGCTCAAGCACGCCGACGAGGCCATGTATCAGGTCAAGGGCAGTGGCCGCGCGGCCATGTTCTTCTTCGCTCCCGAACTTATGACCAGGCCATTGCGGCGCATCGAACAGTAGTGCAGCAGAAGCGTTTCCATAGTGAGATGCGTCGGTCGCAATCATGCCCGGCCACGCGGAGCCGGATGTGCCGTGGCCGGTCGCGGCACCGGTCTTCCGGGGCGTTTGCGCCGCAGTCGGCCGGTGATACACTGCCTCGCTTTCAAGGGGCATCAAGTGTGCAGACGCCGTGCGTGCGGCGTTGCACGAAAGGATTGGCCTGGCAGGGGCGCGAAGCCGGCTGAACGAATTTCGTAAATTCTGGAGCGATGGAAATGAGGTGGCAAGCATGGGTCTGACCCACTGGCGTAACGAATATTCCCTGGGGATCGACGAGATCGACGAGCAGCACAAGGTGCTGGTCAATTGCATTTCCAGCCTGGAAACGTCGATTGAAGACCCTGACGAAAAGCAGCGCTGGGCCGCGATCCATTATGCCATCGTACAACTGTCCGATTACACCCGGATTCACTTCACCGTCGAGGAAAGCGTCATGCGGATTCTTGGCTACCCGGGACTCGACGCCCATATCGAACAGCACCGGGTGTTTGTGTCCTACCTCAAGGACGTCGAGCGCAAGTCAATCACGCATGACGTGAGGGAAGACGAGATCGTCAGCTTTCTGCGCAAATGGCTGCTGACGCACATTCTCAATGATGATCGGCAGTATGTGAATTTCTTTGTAGCCGCCAGGGAAAAAAACTCCAGGCCTGGCGGCTAGCACCACCGCGGTCGGTAGGCCCCTTGGTGGGCAGTCGCGGCATGTTCAGCGCGTCGCGTCCTCTCGCAAGGGATGAAACGCACGATCGACGTAGTCGGCAACAGCTTCGATATCCGGTGGCGGCAAGACACCTTTCCAGGCCGGCATCGAGGTGTTGGGCAGTCCCTCGCGGACCACATTGACGAAGTGCTTGCGCGTGATCCGACTCATGAACTCTGCGTCCCGCAGATTTCGCGGATGCGGCTCCAGAAAGCTGCCTATCCAGTTTTTTCCCGTTCCGTCGGCGGCGTGGCAGAAGGCGCAGTTGGCCTGGAACAGCTTTTCACCCTTGCGCTGCGACCGGGTCAGACGCTTCAGTCTGGGCGCAATGTCGTGCAGGGCATAGGGGCTGGCACTGCTCGTTGCATCGATTTTCTGCGGTACGGTAAAAGAGAAGTTGTTGCGCGGATAGGAAAGCGGTCGGGCTTCCCAGGCAGTTTCCTGCTCCGCCGGGGCGCCGCGGTCATGGCAGGTTACGCAGGCTTGAAGAAACAGCCGCTTGCCGCGCACCTGCTCGGCGCTGAGCGTTTCCCAAGCTTGGGAAAGAGGAATCGCTCCCGTCGCAAACGGAAACGCGATCGCGTAGCGCTCATGATCCGGCCAGCCGTTCTCGGCCGTGTGGTAATGGGTGTTGGCAGCCTTATTGATCACGAACTCGTCAAGGACAAAGCGAGCTACCGCGCGTATTTCCGGGTCCGTCAATACCGATGAGAAGGACTTCATCGCCGTTCCCGGTCGGCCTGTCTGCAAGGTGGCGATGATTGCGGCTTCCGGCAGGCTGGCTTGCGAGGCTTTCGTGAAGTCAGCCGGGGGAGGCGTCAGGAAGCTGGCGGCGACGGTCCGGGCATTGCCTGAGTAGCCGTGGCAAAAATAGCAACGGAAGTTGTAGATCGCGCGGCCCTCGGCGAACGGGTCCGGCGCGGCTGTCACGCCGATCGGCAAACACAGCGCCGCCACGGAGGCAGCGCGCGCGAGCAAGCGCATGCGCAGCAATTCCGATTACTTGGTCTTGGCCTGCTTCTGCCCCGGCGCGATGAAGCGCTGGAACACGAACTCGGATACGTTGGCGATTTCCTGGTTGCTGAGCACTTTGCTCCAGGCCGGCATTTCGGTGCCGAGTCGGCCGGTGGAGGTGGCCGCATAGATCGCCGGGCGGTTGAAACCGGCACGGAAGGTCGGGTCGATGAAGTTCCGTGGCTTGGGCATGATGAAGTAAGCGCGCGGGCCCTTGCCGTCGCCCTTGGCACCATGGCAGGTCGCGCAGTTGGCCATGTAGAAGCGGCCACCGGCAACGGCGTCACCTTTCAGCCCGTTGGGCATCGGCTGCTTCATGTCGGCGCCGCTTGCTTTCGCAGCACTGGCCGGGGTCGGGGATCCCTTGCGTCCCGCGTGGGCGCTGGTGCCGGAAATCTCGGTTTGCGGAACCATGAGCGCGCTGCGTACGTAATCCACCACGGCTTCGATGTCTGCCACCGGCAGGCGCCCGCCGAATCCGGCCATGGCCGTTCCCGGGCGGCCGCTGGTTACGGAGGAAACCATGCGCTCGCGGGTCAGTTCGGCGCGGGCCTGGGGTGAGGCCAGATCGCGTGCGGGTTTCGAACCGCCGATCGGCAGATTGCTGCCCTGGCCGCGCGGTCCGTGGCAGGCGATGCAGTTTTGCGCATAGACCGCCTTGCCGCGCTGCAGTCGCGGATCGAGGGCGACCACCATGAATGTCTTGCGGATGTAATCGGTTACGCCTTCAATTTCCGCGGCGCTAAGCTGGGTCTTCCACGCGACCATGGCGGTGCTGGGCTTGCCGTGGGTGATTATGGTGATCATGGTGTCGCGGCTCAGTTCGCCGGCGCTGGTGAAATCGCGCGGCGGCGGGTTCAGGCTGTTCTGCGCCCGGCTGCGGCCGTCACCGCGGTCACCGTGACAAACCGAGCAGTAGTTATGGTAGATCGCATCAGGTGCCGATTCCGCGCCTTTCGCCACGTGTTTGCCAGCCAGAACCTGCGCCGGGGAAAGCACCCCAAGCACCAGGCCGACGAACAGGGGGAATCGGAGAAACGGGTTGAAGAGCTGGGTCGCGGTCATGGTTTGGTCAGTGTCGCATGGGTGATTGCGCAAACGGCGCGGGATTGATCCGACTAATATCGCACGACATTGGCAGAAGCACGTATCAGGCCCGAAAATAGTTCTGGATCGATTCTTGCATAATTTTCAAGTCTAAATAATTCTACGCGATGTTGTGTCCCCCCTATCGACGCCACGGAGGCGTTGCACACTAAAATGGCGTCTGCTGCGATCAGGCTTCTGTTGGTCCTTACACCTCTGGTGCTGTGGGTGTTTTCGCTTGGGCCCCAGGACGGAATCGCCGTTGCATCGGAACGCCTGGTGGGACGGGACATTTTTTTGCAAAACTGCGCTGCGTGCCACGTCAATGGCGTCGCACAGGCGCCGCGCATAGGCAATCGCGCGGAATGGGAACCTCGCCTGGCCGCGGGGCGTCAAAGCCTTTTAAGCTCCGTTCTGCGGGGCAAGGGCGGCATGCCGCCGAAGGGCGGCAACGCCTCCATATCGGATGCACAGGCGACCGCCGCGCTGGACTACATCGTTGGCCGGGTACTTGAACTGGAAAACGAGGTCGAGGCCGCCAAGCGACCGGGGCCCTGAGGTTGTCTTGGCACCGGCCTTGAACTTTTTGCTTGAATTTGATGAATCAGGAGCTGTTGATCCACGTGAAGTATTGGCTATATCGGATTTTGAATTTCGCTTCTTCTGCGTGCGGCGAACCGGAGGCGGCGCGTCGTCTGCCGGCAGACAGGATTGCTGTGGGCTTGTCAAGCCTGCGTCGAGCGCTGGTGCCCGGGTTGCTGGCGCTTTGCTGCGTCGGCGTATTTGCCGACGTCCGGGAGACGCCGCACAACCTGATCAAATCCCGTGACAAGTCCGTCAGCGAAAAGCAGGTTTGCGTGTTTTGCCACACCCCGCTCAACGACCCGGTCGAGATTCCCTTGCTGACAGGCGATTCCATCCCTGACAAGACTGGACCGGTAATGGCGCCGCGCTGGCAGAAAGCCCTCACCGACGGCTTCATTTTCACCATCTACGATGACATCGGCCGGCTCGGCTTGGGCAAGCCCTCGGTCGGTTCGGCATCCATCGCCTGCCTGTCCTGTCACGACTCGAATCAGGCGCTGCTGATCGGTCGCACCTCGTCGGACCACCCCTTCGGCGTGCCCTATCGCGGCGCGACCAAAAACATGGTTGCGGGCGCCCAGGTAACCACGCCAAAACGCGGGGAAGCCCTGCCGTTTCGCGAGGCCATGCATCTGCAAAACCTCGACGACTTTCGCGATGTCAGCGAAGGCACGGTAGAGAACCGCACCGTGTACTGGGTCTCCGGCGCTGGGGTGACCGCGCGCCGCAGCCGCAACGACTTGCCCCTTTACGGGCGGACCAACGACACGGGTAACACGGTCATGGATTCGGGTCTGGTAGTGCCGCACATCGAGTGCGCCAGTTGCCACGATCCGCACACCACTACCCAGACATTTCTGCGCGTGCCTCCGGGCGGCAGCATGCTTTGTCTTACCTGCCATGACAAATAGCAGGCGATGACCACGCCACGAGTAGGATATTCTTCGGTTTGTACAAATGATGCATTCTCTGGGAGTCGATGGATGAAGCTTGGAATTCCTGATTTGACGGGGCGCATGCTGCTGCCTCTGCTCTGTGCGCTCTGTGTTGTGGCACTGAGCGCCTGCGTGACGGTACAGACCCGCGATATGGACAAGGTCGGCCGCGCGGCGCGGACGCTGGTCTATCCGGAACCCCCGGACGAGCCGCGCTTTGTTTATGAGCGCGCCATTCGCGGCAGCACCGATGTCGTGCCGGAAGCCGAAGCCTCGGCGCTGAGGCGTGTCCTGACTGGTTCTACAGATGAACGCGCCGAAGGCCTGGCCAAGCCCTACGCGATCGCCGTGCATAAAGGCAAACTCTTTGTGTCGGATTCCGCGGCGCGTTCGGTCAAGGTGTTCGATGTGCCGGGCAAGAAGTATTACCGAATCGGCGACGAGGATGGCGATGGCCGTATCGGCAAACCCCTGGGCCTGGACGTCGATGGCGCGGGCAATCTCTACGTGGCGGATGCCACCCTGAGGCACATCTCGGTGTTCGACAACGACGGGAAATATCTGCGCAGGATAGGCGGCCCAAAGCAGTTCGAACGTCTGTCCAGCGTTACCGTCGACGAGTCGGGCGATCGGGTGTATGTGGTGGATATCGGCGGCGTCAGTACCGACCAGCATCGGGTTAGGGTATTCAACGGCCGCACCGGCGCGCACTTGTTCGACATCGGCAAGCGCGGGATCGGCCCGGGGGAATTCAACCTGCCGCGCGATCTGGCGATAGGCAAGGATGGTCGGCTTTACGTGGTGGACGGCGGCAATTTCCGGGTCCAGATTTTCGACAAGGATGGCAAGTTCCTCAAGGCCTTCGGCGCCGTCGGCAAGCAACTCGGCAACTTCGCCCGTCCCAAGGAGATCGCCGCGGACAAGGATGGCAACGTGTATGTAGCCGATTCCGCATTCGGGAATTTCCAGATATTCAACCCGGACGGCGAACTGCTGATGTTTATTGGCGAACGCTCCGAAAAGGACATTCCCGCCGGCTACATGCTGCCGTCGGGTATCGCGGTTGATGAAGATGGACGAATCTACTTTGTCGATCAGTGGTTTGCCCGTGTCGACGTGTTCCGTCCTTTTGCCCTCAAGGAAACCGAGGGCTATCTCGGTCGTTCGCAGCAGAAGCCGGCGACGACCGCTTCCGGCAAATGAAATTCCTGATTTCGGGAAACAGCTTTCTCATTTCTTGGATATGAGACGCCGATGTGGGCAGGGGTAGTTCCAGTTTCTGTGACATTTCGCACACTCGGACACCGTGTATCGATATTCAATCTCTTGGCACGATAACTGCTTTTAGCTGGGCAAGGCAGCAATATTGTGTGTATCAACACTTTCAGGAGGCAAGCAATGAAAACAGATAAGGGAATGAGCCGCTTGGCCAGAGGGCTGGTAGGCGTAGCGATCGGCGCTGGGATGGTCAGTACCGCCATGGGCGCAGCCAGCGTCAGTATCGGTATCTCCAAGCACAACCTCTCGACCGGTGGTTCTGCGGGTAACACCCACGTGAGCGCGGGCACCGCTGAAATTTGCGTGTTCTGCCACACGCCGCACGCGGCCGACGTTAACACGGCCGGCGCTCCCTTGTGGAACAAGCGCCTCGCCACCGGCGGCGCCGCTTTCACTACCTATGCGGCAACCAATTCTTCGACCATGAACGCGGTCTACGCGACCGACGGTCAGGGTGGCGGTTCGATCGGTTCGGTCTCGCTGGCCTGCCTGTCCTGCCACGATGGCGCGCAGGCCATGGACAACATGCTCAACGCCCCCGG
>CAMBRI010000073.1 GCA_945870205.1 Sulfuritalea hydrogenivorans sk43H
AAAAGCGCGCCCGACGGGCGGGATAGAATGAGGAAGTTCGAGTATAGCGCCCGCACATGTCCCGCGAAACCCACTCTAACGCTCATGGAACCGAGCGCCACCCACAGAGGATGAAACACGCGAAAGGCGAATTGAAGGCCCGCCCCCCCTTCCCCCCTCACGGGGGGGTTCTGATCCGCTCGCTTCGCTCGACTATCACTACTCGCTCTGAACGAGTTATTTCACGTTAAACACATGACCGAGAACCACAGCCACATCGCATCGGCGCAGGATGCCGCGCGCTTCGAAGAAGGCCAGCGCATTACCTGGGTCAGTGTCGGCGTCAACATCGTATTGACCGCCATGCAACTGGTGGTCGGCGTCATCGCCCACTCGCAAAGCCTGATCGCCGACGCCATGCACACCTTGTCGGACATCGTCGCCGATGCCTTCGTGCTGTTCGCCAACCGCAAGGGGGCGGAAGCCGCCGATGCCGACCATCCCTATGGCCACGGCCGCTTTGAAACCGCCGCCTCGCTGGTACTCGGCCTGTTGCTGGCCGGCACCGGCGCCGGCATCCTGGTTTCCGCGGCGGGACGCCTGCAGGACATCGGCAGCGCACCGCCGGTAGGTGTGGCCGCGATGTGGGCCGCGCTAGTCACGCTGGCGGCCAAGGAAGGCCTGTTCCGCTACATGCTGGCGAAAGCCGAGCGTCTGCGCTCGCCGATGCTGGTGGCCAATGCCTGGCATGCCCGCGCCGATGCGCTGTCGTCGCTGGTGGTCGCCGCCGGCATCGGCGGCGCCTTGCTCGGGTTCAACTTTGCCGACG
Source organism: Sulfuritalea hydrogenivorans sk43H (assembly GCA_945870205.1). Lineage (GTDB taxonomy): Bacteria > Pseudomonadota > Gammaproteobacteria > Burkholderiales > Rhodocyclaceae > Sulfuritalea > Sulfuritalea hydrogenivorans_A. The sequence continues at coordinate 809 of CAMBRI010000073.1, forward strand.
CCGTGGCGGCCATCATCGTCGGCGCGATGATCGTGCGCGCCGGCTCCCAGTTCGCCTGGACCGCGATCCGCGAACTGATCGACACCGGACTATCGGTCGAGGAAGTGGACGCCATCCGCTGCACCATCGCCGACACGCCCGGCGTGCTCAGCATGCACGAATTGCGTACCCGGCGCATGGCGCACCAGGTGCTGGTCGATGCCCATGTCCAGGTCAACCCCCGCATCAGCGTCTCCGAAGGTCACCGCATTGCCGAATCAGCGCGGCAGCGGGTGCTGGACAGCCATGCCGAGGTGCTCGACGTACTGGTTCACGTCGACGCCGAAAACGATCTGCTCGCCAACGCCGCCGTGGCCTTGCCCGACCGCGCCGAACTGCTGGCCCACCTGCGCGGCCTGCTTGACGTCGACCTGCCGGAATTCGAGAAGACGACCCTGCATTACCTCGGCACCCGGGTCGAAGCAGAGGTCTTTCTGCCCGCCGGCCATATCGATGATGCCCAACTCGCCGCGATCCGGCAGCGCGTGGCAGAAGCATTGGCCAACGACCGATGGTTCATAGCGATCCGCCTCAATCAACGAATTGCACCACAATAGTGCGCTAGTGCTTTTAACTGCACAGTACTGGTGCGCGCATTCCGCTATCGAGAAGCAAAAAGACTTGTGGCACAATTGCTTCCCTTTGTGGCGCGACTGGCACGTTAACTGCTATCAGGGTGCTGCACCGGTATTCAGGTTTCGCTTCCCAGCATTTGTCATTCACTCTCAGGAGAGCAACTCATGACCCCCCAGGACGTAATCAAGATGGTCGAAGAAAAGGAAGTCCGTTTCGTCGACTTCCGCTTCACCGACACCCGCGGCAAGGAACAGCACGTTGGCGTGCCGATTTCTGCTTTCGGCATGGAAAAATTTGAAGACGGCCACGCCTTTGACGGCTCCTCCGTCGCCGGCTGGAAGGGCATCCAGGCCTCCGACATGCAGCTGATGCCCGATGCATCCACCGCCTACATCGATCCCTTCATGGACGAAACCACGCTGGTGCTGACCTGCGACGTGGTCGAGCCCGCCGATGGCAAGGGCTACGACCGCGACCCGCGCTCGATCGCCAAGCGCGCCGAGGCCTACCTCAAGTCCTCCGGCATCGGCGACACGGCCTACTTCGGTCCGGAACCCGAGTTTTTCATTTTCGACGCCGTCGAGTGGAAAGTCGACATGTCCGGCTCCTACTGCAAGATCATCTCCGAAGAAGCCGCCTGGGCCTCAGCCGACAAGTTCGAAGGTGGCAACACCGGCCATCGACCGACCGTCAAGGGCGGTTACTTCCCGGTGCCACCGGTCGACAGCCTGAACGACATCCGCGCCCAGATGTGTCTGGCGCTGGAAGCCTGCGGCGTGCCGGTGGAAGTGCATCACCACGAAGTCGCCACCGCCGGCCAGTGCGAAATCGGCACCGTGTTCAATACTCTGGTCAAGCGCGCCGACCAGACGCAGATTCTCAAGTACATCGTGCACAACGTCGCCCACAGCTACGGCAAGACCGCGACCTTCATGCCCAAGCCCATCGTCGGTGACAACGGTTCCGGCATGCATGTGCACCAGTCAATCTGGAAGGGCGGCAAGAACCTGTTCGCCGGCAACGGCTACGCCGGCCTGTCCGAGTTCGCGCTGTACTACATAGGCGGCATCATCAAGCATGCCCGCGCGTTGAACGCCATCACCAACCCGCTGACCAACTCCTACAAGCGTCTGGTGCCCGGCTACGAAGCCCCGGTCAAGCTGGCCTACTCGGCACGCAACCGTTCCGCCTCGATCCGCGTGCCCTACGTCCATTCGGACAAGGCGCGCCGCATTGAAACCCGCTTCCCGGATCCGGGTGCCAACCCCTACCTGTGCTTCACGGCACTGATGATGGCCGGCCTCGACGGCGTGCAGAACAAGATTCACCCCGGCGAGCCGGCCGACAAGAACCTCTACGACTTGCCGCCGGAAGAGGATGCAAAGATCCCGACCGTTTGTTCCAGCCTCGACCAGGCGCTGGACTACCTCGACAAGGATCGGGAGTTCCTGACGCGCGGTGGCGTCTTCAGCAATGAAATGATCGATGCCTACATCGAACTCAAGATGGAGGAAGTGCAGCGTTTCCGCATGACGACGCACCCCATCGAGTACGAGATGTACTACTCGATCTAAGACCCGGCGCAACATGCCGAAACAAAATGGACGGGCTTGCCCGTCCATTTTTTTCTGCACTTGGCATACACTTGGCGAATGAAGATTCTGCTACCCGCCCTCCTGCTCGTCGCTTCATCAACGTCGGCCGCGAATACGCTTTACAAATGCACGGACGAGTCGGGCGTGGTGCTGTACACCAACCAGAAGACCGCCAAGAAGACCTGCATCATCCTCTCGCAGCAGGCACCTGCTGCTGCGCCCGGCAACAATGCGGCAAAGGCCCGCCCTGCGGCGACGCCTACCCCGGGCGATTTCCCGCGCGTGTCGGGCAGCGAACAGAAGGCGCGCGATAGCGACCGGCACGCAATCCTCGACAAGGAACTCGCCAATGAGTTGCAGAACGTCGAAAAAGCGAAGAAGGCCCTGTTCGACGCCGGCAACCAGTCAGCGGACAAACTTCAGCCGCTGCGCGATACCGTCGCCTTGCACGAACGCAACGTCGGATCGCTGAAAAAGGAAATCGGTAACCTCCGGTAACGGTGGTACGCCTTGGGCTGCGCGGCTGGTGCGCTTCTTGCAAGATTCACGCGAATGAACACCACCGAAACTTTCGACGCCTTCAGCGGCCTGGATCTGCTGTCGTCCGCTGTCGTCCTGGTCGATGCAAAGCTGATCATTCGTCATATCAATCCAGCAGCGGAGAACCTGTTTGCCGTCAGTTCGAGGCAACTTCTGGGGCACCCCCTGCAAAGGCTGGTCGGCGAAACCGCCGAGCTTTCTGGCGCGCTCGACAACGCGCTGAAGAACAACTGGAGCTATACCGGCCACAACATCCTGATCGAGCTTGCGCGGGACGTTCAGCTGCACGTCGATTGCACGGTAACCCCTGTCGAAACCAGCAACGCACGCCTTTTGCTGGAAGTGCGCCCGATCGATCAGCAATTGAAAGCCGCGCGCGAAGAACAGCTGGCGCAGCAACAGCAGGCCAATCGCGAGCTGGTACGCAACCTGGCGCACGAAATCAAGAACCCGCTGGGTGGCATTCGCGGCTCGGCGCAGTTGCTGGAACGCGAACTGGCCAGCGAGCAGCTCAAAGAGTACACGCAAGTCATCATCCAGGAAGCCGATCGCCTGCAGGACCTGATGCAGCGCCTGCTCTCTTCGCACCGCGTGATGCAACCGGCGCTGGCAAGCATCCACGAAATACTCGAACGCGTGCGGCGTTTGATCCACGCCGAGTACCACGACGTCTCTGTGCGCCGCGACTACGACACGTCATTGCCGGACATCACCGGCGATCGCGAGCAACTACTGCAGGCCATACTCAATATCTCCCGCAACGCCGCTCAGGCAATGCAAGGCAAGGGCGAAATCATTTTTCGCACCCGGGCCGCACGACAAGTCACCCTGGCCAAGAAGCACTACCAGCTGGCACTCGAATTGCAAGTGATCGACAACGGCCCCGGCATTCCGGAGAACATTCGCGACAAGATTTTTTATCCCCTGGTTTCGGGCCGTGAAAATGGCAGTGGTCTTGGCTTGACGATCGCCCAGAGCTTCATCCAGCAACACGGCGGAACCATCGAAGTTGCCTCACGTCCCGGCCGCACCTGCTTTTCGCTGATGCTGCCGCTGACACGCATGAACAGGAACAAGGAAGAATGATGAACTACTTATCCCCCGGCCCCTTCTCCGAGAGAAGGGGTGACCAAGGCTCGCTGCACTCGCAGGCCAAACGAGGGTCTGCCTTGGGGCGGCCCGGCGGCAGACCGATGAACGACTTTCCCGCGCAGGCCAGCGTTGGTGGCAGGCCATGAACCCCGTCTGGATCATCGACGACGACCGCTCCATCCGCTGGGTGCTGGAAAAGGCCCTCGGCCGGGAAAACATCGCAGCCAAATGCTTTGGCTCCGCCGACGAAGCGCTCGCGGCACTCGGCCACGGCCAGCGCCCGCAGGTGCTGGTGTCCGACATTCGCATGCCGGGCAGCAGCGGGCTTGATCTGCTGCGGCATGTGAAAGAACACCATCCCGATCTGCCGGTCATCATCATGACGGCCTATTCTGACCTCGACTCGGCCGTCGCGGCTTTCCAGGGCGGCGCTTTCGAATACCTGCCCAAGCCTTTCGATGTGGATCAAGCCGTCGACCTGGTGCGTCGGGCGATCGCCCAGGCTTCGCACCAGGATGGTGCGGCTGTAGAAACCAGCGCCGTACCCGAGATCCTGGGACAGGGCGCGGCCCTGCAGGAGGTCTTTCGCGCCATCGGCCGCCTCTCGCAGTCTCATGCCACGGTGCTGATCAACGGTGAGTCGGGCACCGGCAAGGAACTCGTGGCGCGCGCCCTGCATCGCCACAGCCCGCGCAAGGACGCACCCTTCATCGCCATCAATACGGCGGCAATTCCTCGTGATCTGCTCGAGTCCGAACTGTTCGGCCATGAAAAGGGCGCCTTCACCGGCGCCGGCGCCTTGCGGCGCGGACGTTTCGAGCAGGCCGACAATGGCACGCTGTTCCTCGACGAAATCGGCGACATGCCGGCCGAACTGCAGACCCGGCTGCTGCGCGTGCTGTCCGAGGGCAACTTCTACCGGGTCGGCGGCCATCAGCCGGTCAAGGCCAACGTGCGCGTGATCGCCGCAACGCATCAGGATCTCGAAGACCGGGTCAAGGCAGGCCTGTTCCGCGAAGACCTGTTCCACCGCCTCAACGTCATCCGCCTGCGCCTGCCACCCCTCCGCGAGCGGCGCGACGACATCCCGCTGCTGGCGAAGCACTTTCTGCAGAAGAGCGCCCAGGAGCTAGGTGGCGAACCCAAGCGCCTCACTGATGCGGCGCTCAAGTTTCTGCAGGCGCTGGACTTCCCGGGCAATGTGCGCCAGTTGGAAAACCTCTGCCACTGGCTGACCGTGATGGCGCCGGGGCAAAGCGTGGACATTGCCGACCTTCCCGCCGAACTGCGCGACGGCCTGGACAACGCCGCGCGCCGCGACCTGCCCGCCGACTGGACCGCCGTCCTCGCCAGCGAGACCGACCGCCTGATCGCCGCCGCCCCCGGCCAGGTTTTCGACCAGCTCACGAGGCAGTTCGAAGCCACGCTGATCCGACGCGCCCTGAATGCCACCGGCGGGCGGCGCATCGATGCCGCGCAATTGCTCGGGATCGGCCGCAACACCATCACGCGCAAGATCCAGGAGCTTGGCCTCGACGACATCAAGGCGGACGCCGAGACCGGTTGAAGTTCGGTGGTGCGGCAGGAACAGGCGAAAACAGCCCCACCTGGAAAAAGTCGCTTCGCAGCAGCAGGCAGCACGAAGAACCGGGTTCAAGTATAGTCAGACGGACTATTTATCGGCCGTTGCAAAATGGCCGTCGCCCCGGGGAACGCAACCATGCCTGCCACCATTGCCGCCATCGCCGCCAAGCTTGGTCTCGCCGCCCGCCGCTTCGACATCGATGTCCTGCCGCGCTGCGATTCGACCAATGCCGTCCTGTTGGGCCGCGCCGAGCAGGGGGCCGCTTCCGGTACCGTGGTCATCGCCAACGAGCAAACCGCCGGTCGTGGCCGGCGTGGCCGAACCTGGTTCGCCAGCCCCGGCGACAGCCTGACCTTTTCTCTACTCTGGCGTTTTGCGCCGGGCACCGCGCCGGCCGGGCTGTCGCTCGCCGTCGGCGTCGCCGTCGCCCGTGCCCTGCAGCAAGCAGGTACCGCAGCGCCGGCACTGAAGTGGCCCAACGACATCCTGCAAAATGGCCGCAAGCTCGGCGGCATCCTGGTCGAACTTGTTCCCGGCGCACCACATGCCGCCGTAATCGGCATCGGCATCAACCTGCGCCTGCCTGCCGGAATGCCCGACGACGTGCGCACCGCCTCGGCGGCGATTGCCGAATCGGGAACCGTGCCCGACTTGAACGACGTATACGCTTCATTGCTGCAGGAACTTCTTGCAACGCTGGAAGCCTTCGCCACCGGGGGATTTGCCGCAATTCGCCCCGAGTGGCTAGCGCGCCACGCCTACCAGGATGCACGCGTCGGCCTCTCGACCGACTTCGCTGCGCCGCGCGAAGGCGCTTGTCTTGGCGTCGACAGCGACGGTGCGCTGCTGCTCGAAATCGATGGCCGCGTAGAACGCGTCCTGTCTGGCGAAGTCTCGCTGCGACCCGCCTGACATTCATGATCCTCTGCCTCGATGCCGGCAACACGCGCCTGAAATGGGGTCTGCTGGAAGCTGACGGCTGGCGCCGGCAGGGCGTGCTGAGCTATCAGGAACTGAACCTTTTGCTCGCGGAGTTGGCTGCGCCGACAAGCCGCATCCTGGCCTGCAATGTGGCAGGCGAAACGGTACGGCAGCACATCGAAGCCATGGCCGCCGGGCTCAAGATTCCGCTGACCTGGCTGAACAGCACCGCCGCTGCCTGTGGCGTCAGCAACGGCTATGACAGCCCGCAACAACTCGGCGCTGACCGCTGGGCGGCACTGATTGCGGCACGGTCACTGCATGCCGGGTCCTGCGTTGTGGTGATGGCCGGTACCGCCACGACCATCGATGCACTCGATGGCGACGGCCGGTTTCGCGGCGGCCTGATACTGCCCGGCCTTTCCCTGATGCACGCGGCACTTGCCCGCAGCACCGCCGACCTGCCGCACGCGGCCGGGCACTACCAGTCACTGCCCACCAATACCGATGACGCCATCGTCAGCGGCGCAATCCACGCCACGCTGGGCGCCATCGAGCGCATGCGCGCCACGCTGGGCGAGGATGCCAACTGCCTGCTTTCGGGCGGCGCAGCGGGTGATCTGGCGCCGCACCTAAGCCTGCCCTTCTGTCTAACCAACAACCTTGTGCTGGAAGGTCTGGCGCGTTTCAGCCAGACGGCGTGAGCTGCACTTGGTCCCTTTTTTCGTAGCTACCTGATTTGGGTATGAAATCATTCAAGGCTTGGGCTGGAACATTTCTCTCGGGACTGGCTCTGCTTTGCCTATCTGCGGGGATTCGGGCAGCCGATGCCGGCGAGGGGGTACCGCTGGTCATCGGCAGCCGCAGTATCCACGTCTTCCGCGCACCGATCGGCACCTTCACGGCAGCCGAGCGCGCCGAGGGCGCGCGCAAGCGTATCGAGCGTGCCTTCGTCAAACCGGGGGAGGGCTGGACCTCGGTCAAGCCAGGCACGCTGGGTATCGAGGTGCGTCTCGACGACGAGATCCTGTTCCTCGTGGTCGCCGGCGATGCCCGCAGCACGGCCGGCGAAACTCCCGAGGACCTCGCCAACCAGGCTTCGCGCGTGCTGCAGAAGGCCTGGACCGAAGCGCGCGAGCGCAGCGACCCGCGCGCCCAACTCGAAGGCGCGCTCAAGCTCATGCTCGCGTCACTGCTGCTGCTCGGCGCACTGGTGGGCATGCTGAAGCTTTCCGCACGGCTGCGCTCGCTGCTCGTTACCGGCCTGCGCAAGCGCCTCGAAGCGCTGCCTTCCACACACTGGGGTCAGCGCATGTCGGAATCCCTGCCGGGCATCGCGTCGCGCATCGCGCTGCTGCTGACCTGGCTGCTGGTCATGGCCATGGCCTACTCCTACCTGACCTATTCGCTGGCCCAGTTCGCACTGACGCGCCCGGCCAGCGAGACCATGGCGAATTCCATTGCGGGCCTGACCGCGCAGGCGCTGGCGGCAGTGGTCGAGTCGCTGCCGGGCATCTTTGTCTCGGTGGCGATTTTCCTGCTGGCCTGGGTGGCGACCCGGATTTCCTCCGAGTTCTTCGCCGGCGTCGAGGCGCGGCCCTCAGACAGCGCCATGCTCAACACGCATACGGCACCGGCCACGCGACGCATCGTCAATGCCTCGCTGTGGCTCTTCGCCATTGCCATGGCCTATCCCTACCTGCCCGGTTCGCACACCGAGGCCTTCAAGGGCCTGTCGGTGATCGTCGGCCTGATGGTCTCGATCGGCGCTTCGGGCGTGGTCGGCCAGATCGCCAGCGGCGTGATGATCGTCTACACCTATGCGCTGAAGAAGGGCGAGTACGTGCGCATCCAGGACTACGAGGGCACGGTGACCGAACTCGGCCTTTTCGTCACGCGCCTGCGCACCGGCCTGGGCGAGGAGATCGCGCTGCCCAATGCCTTCGTGCTGGGCAACGTCACGCGGAATTTCTCGCGAATCGACGGCGAGCGCGGCTACGTGCTCGACTGCAAGCTGACCATCGGCTACGACACGCCCTGGCGCCAGGTGCACGCGCTGCTGCTGGAAGCGGCGGCAGCGATCCCCGAGATCCGCAAGGAACCGGCGCCCTATGTGGTGCAGACGGCGCTGTCCGATTTCTACGTCGAGTACAAACTCGTGGTCCAAGTCGACACCGAGGTGCCGGCCACCCGGGCGCGGGTCGCCAGCGACCTGCACGCCGCGATCCAGGACGCCTTCAACCGCCACGGCGTGCAGATCATGTCGCCGCATTACGTGCTCGATCCGCAGGCGCCAAAAATCGTCGCCGAAAAGGATTGGAGTCCGCCTCCGGTTCAAAACTAGCCAAACACAGACGCAGGTCTGCTGGCCGGCAAACGGCCCTCCCGGTACGCCTGCTATCATCACCAAAACAATATTCGCTTGGAGAAATGCACCGTGCGCCTGCGCGTTCATCGCACCGACGGCAAGACCGGTCAGTATTCACAGAACGAACCGCGGCGTGCCACCGTGCTTGCCAGGCGCTTCAATCCGGCAAAACTGTTCAATTCCGGTCCGATCGTGATTGGTGTGCACAACCCTTTCAGCATCATCAATCCCGACGAGATCTGCTGGATCGAGGTCGAAACCAACCTCGCTCTGCCAAAAGCTCTGCCCAAAAATGTCGAGCGCTTGCATCGTCTCAGCGACCGCCCGGCTTATGAGTCAATGCTGGCCCGGCAATGGCCGGGCTGGATGAAGTTTCGTAAGGGGAAAAAGGGCGATCCTCTCGAAGCGTTGATTGAACTTTCGATGCGCAGCGGGGAATCGGTTTTCCTACACGTGATCGGCGCAGTCGGTGAAACCAATCTGGTTCAGGAATTCTTTGGCGTACCGGCAATTGCTGCCAGCATCGACGTCCAGGGTGCGCTGTATATCAATCCCAAGTCGATTGTGCGAGCCCGGATTTATCACAGCCGCGATCAGGTGACATTTTCGGACGGATTCTGGATGGCCGAAGCCGATGATATTTGATGGATCTGCGGACCATTGAAGATCCACCGCCACTTGCCGGCCCTGTTTCTGCTCAGCACCGCGTTCCTCGCGGCTTGCTCTACTGCGAGCGTGAATCCGGCCGGTACGTCGCTCACCGGCACATCCTGGCAACTCGTCGCGATCCAGTCGATGGACGATGCGCAGGGCACGACGCGCATCGCCGATCCAGCGAGCTTCACGCTGCACTTCGGCACCGACGGCCGTGCCAGCTTGCGGCTCGATTGCAATCGCGGCAGGGGCAATTACGAAGCCACACCGGCCACCGCTGGCAGCGGTTCATTGCGCTTCGGCCCCGTAGCCACGACCCGCGCCCTGTGCCCGCCACCGCATCTCGACGAACGCGTCGCGCGCGACCTCGGCCATGTGCGCTCCTACCTTTTCAAGGACGGAAGGCTGTTCCTGTCGCTGATGGCGGACGGCGGAATTTACGAATGGCATCCCATCCCCATCACGGAGCAAACCCAATGATCCGCAGCCTCCTGCTCAGTTTGCTGCTGGCACTTCTCCCTTGGTCGGTCTGGTCGAACGAATCAAATGGCGATCGCAGTGTCAAAGCCGTCGCCTTCCCCAAAGGCAAGACCGAAACGGTGATCGAAGGCCGCATCAAGGGTCGCGGCTACGTCGACCACACACTGCGCGCCTCGGCCGGCCAGACCCTGATTCTGCAGCTGAATTCCAGCCACCGTGCGATCTACTTCAACCTGCTGCCGCCGGATTCATCCGACAACGCGATGGCCATCGGCGAGCAATCCGGCAACCGCTTTGACGGCTTACTGCCGGATGACGGTGTCTATACCGTCCGCGTGTTTCTCATCCGCGCCGCAGCGCGGCGCAATGAAACCGGCCGCTATACCCTGAAAGTTGTCGCCGGCGGCACTGCGCTGAAGCCCATTGCCGCAAGCAAGGACGCCCTGGTTGGCGGCACCCGCTTCCATGCCGTGGCAAACGTGAAGTGCGCGCCGGCCTACACGCAAACCCGCGAATGCGAAGCGGGTGCAGTGCGCCGCAGCTTTGACGGCACGGCCACGGTGGAACTGCGCTGGGACAAAACGTGGAAACGGCGCATCCTCTTCGTCAAGGGCGAACCGAAGGCGGCCGACGTGCCGCAGCCCATGACTTTCACCCTCAACGAGCGCGGCTGGGTAGTCAGCTTCGGCGGCGACGAAAGCTTCGAGATCCCCGAACCGCTGGTCTTCGGTGGCTAAACCTCGGCTCGGTATCGGTGTTCAGTAATCCCGGTTCGACAACCGCGGCGGCGGCTTGTAGCCGAGGCTGATGGCGCGGGTTTCAAAATGCGCTGCCTCACCGACGCGCCCGTCGATGTTGTAAAACTGGGCCATCTCCCAACTGGCGCCGGGCTGCCCCAGCTCGGCGGCGAAATGCTAAAGCTGCTTATGCCGTTGTTTGCTGACGGGTACGCCGAATTTGCCATCAGCAAAGGCACGGGCAACCAGATAGGCGCCATCCGTATCGCCACGCGCCGCCGCGAGAAGATTAACGTTGAAACCGGCATTACCCCGGGTGGTTTCTAAGATATCCCCGGTCAGGCCGACGTCGCGCTTGATCATCACCGCCCTGAAGGCGCCGGCCTCGAGCGCCTTTACCTCATCACGCCTAGCGCTCTCAGGGAAATCGCGCTGGAAAGTCTTGCACAGCGCGACGATGCGGGTAGGCCGCCGCGTCTTCTGAATTTCCTGCCAGCGTGTCGCCTCGCCAAGTTTCTTTGCCGTCGATGGCTGCCGCGCGGGCGACGGCGACGCAGCCGCCAAGGGACCATTTGCCGCTGCGCGCTCGGCTCGGTGAGGCCAAGCGTGCCGATGCCGGTGAGCAAGCGGGACAGGAAGAGGGCCTGCTGCCCGTCGCTGGCGTAGCGCCAGGCCATGTCGTAGATGTGCTGGTGCCGCTTCTCGAACCCCTAGTTGCGCAAGTCGATCATGAATCCTCCGACGTTCAGAATTTTCGTTGTCGAATGTCAGCCTAGCCTGCAAGGCACTTGCCCGCACCGGATTCATGACAGACAATGCGCCATCGCCCTGAGGAGTGTTCCATGCCCGCCCACTTTCTCGCCACGCTGCCGAACTTCCTCGCCTATCTGGCCACCGCCATCGTGCTGCTGGTCGCATTCGTGACGATCTACCTCTACGTCACCCCCTACGACGAAATCGCCCTGATCCGCGGCAACAACACCGCCGCCGCGATTTCGCTTTCGGGCGCATTGCTCGGCTTCGCCATGCCGATTGCCAACGTCATCGCCCATAGCGACACGCTGCTCGATCTCGCGGTATGGGGCGTCGTTGCCGGCGTGGTGCAACTGCTGGCCTGGGGCGTGGCGCGGGTGGCGCTGCCGCAACTTCAGGAGAACATCGCCGCCGGACGCACGGCACCCGCGACCTTCGTCGCCGCCCTTTCGATCACCGTCGGCCTGCTCAACGCCGCCTGCATGACGTATTGAGGGAGGCGCTCATGGCACCAAGAACCACGCACCGATGATGAAACTCGCGAAAACGAAGTTTCAGTGGAGGCTAACGCCAGCATCATCGGCGTTAAGCGCAGCGGCCGTAACTAAAGGCGAATTGAAGGCCCCCCACCCCCGTCCCCGCCCCAGGGCGGGGCTACCAATCAGCTCGCTTCGCTCGACTATCGCCTGTCGCTCCGAACGAGTTATTACACGTTAATCAAGGAGACACTCATGGCACTCATGGATTTCATCAAGAAACAGTTCATCGACATCATCCAGTGGACCGAGGATGACACCGATACCATGGCCTGGCGCTTCCCCATGGCCGAAATGGAAATACAGAACGGCGGCAGCCTGACGGTGCGCGAATCGCAGATGGCGGTGTTCATCAACGAAGGCGTGGTGGCCGACGTTTTCGGCCCCGGCACGTACAAGCTAACCACGCAGACGCTGCCGGTGCTGACCTACCTGAAGAACTGGGACAAGCTGTTCGAGTCGCCCTTCAAGTCCGACGTGTACTTCTTCAGTACGCGGCAGAAGCTCGACCGCAAGTGGGGCACGCCGAACCCGGTCACCATTCGTGACAAGGATTTCGGCATGGTGCGGCTGCGCGCCTTCGGTATTTACGCCTTCCACCTGACCGACCCCAAGGCCTTTCACACCACGGTGTCCGGCACGCTGGAACGCTATACCTCGGAACAGCTCGAAGGACAATTGCGCAACACCATTGTCGGCCACATCTCGGACATCTTCGGTGAATCGGGCGTGCCTTTCATCGACATGGCGGGCAACCAGGAAGAATTCGGCAAGGCGCTGAAGGCCAAGCTTGACCCGATGTTCCAGGCTTACGGCCTGAGCCTCGACAGCCTCAACGTGCAGAACATCTCGCTACCCGAAGAACTGCAGGCCATGCTCGACAAGCGCATTGGCGTGAACATGATGGGCGGCATGCAGGCCTACACGCAGTTCCAGACGGCCGAGGCGATACCGCTGGCGGCCGCGAACGAAGGCGGCCTCGCCGGGCTGGGTGCCGGCGTTGGCGTAGGTTTCGGCATGGGCCAGCAGATTGCCGGTGCAATGGCCGGCTCATTGAACCCGGCTGCGGCGGCACCAGCGGCTGCCGCATCTCCGACACCGGCCGCTGCGCCGGTTTCCGCCGACGAGATCGTGGCCTCGATCGAAAAGCTGCATGGTCTGGTCGGCAAGGGAATCTTGACGCAAGCCGAGTTCGACGTGAAAAAGGCGGAGCTGCTGAAGAAGCTCGGCTAACACCCGAATAAATCCCGCAACCCAGGACTCGGGCCATGCCCTTCAGCGCCAACTGCCCGGCCTGCGGCGCGCCGGTCGTTTTCAAGTCGTCAGCCTCCTTCCATGGCGTCTGCGAGTTCTGTCGCAGCACCCTGGTGCGCCATGGCGGAAACCTGGAAAACCTCGGCCGCATGGCCGACCTGATCGAGGACGCCTCGCCGATCCGGATCGGTACCGAAGGCCGGTATCACGGCGTGCATTTTGCGGTGGTCGGCCGCATCCAGCTGCGCTACGCGGCGGGCGTCTGGAACGAATGGCATGTGCTGTTCGACGACATGCGCGGCGGCTGGCTGTCTGATGCCAACGGCGAATACCTGATTACTTTCCTCACGCCACCGGGCACTGGCCTGCCCGCGTTTGCCGGGCTGATGCCCAACGACGAGCTGAAGCTGGCCGGCAAGGATTTCGTCGTCACCGACGTGGAAGAGGCCATGTGCCTCTCGGGCCAGGGCGAACTGCCTTTCGCCTTTGGCGCAGGCTACCCGGCGCAACTGGTCGACCTGCGCACTACGGACGAGTCGGAGGCGGCCTTCGCCAGCATCGACTACTCCGAAACGCCGCCGCTGTTTTTCGTCGGCGAGTCGCTGCCCTTCGCCAGCTTCAACTTTGCCAACCTGCGCGGCGAGCAGGACGCCGGCAAGTCCGCGGGCCTGGTCAAGACGCTGCAATGCCCGGCCTGCGGTAGCGCCATCGGCATCCACGACAAGGCGGTACAGAGCGTCGCCTGCCCGTCCTGCCTCAGCGTGCTGGAACCCGCCAACGAAAGCCTGCGCATCCTGCAAAAGGCCGCCGCCGCGACACGCATCGAACCCTTGATTCCGCTGGGCAGCAGCGGACGCTTTGCAGGAACCGACTGGACGGTGATCGGCTTCCAGCAACGGGTGATCGCCGCCGAAGGCCGTGAATATCCGTGGCAGGAATTCCTGCTGCACCACCCGGAACAGGGCTTTCGCTGGCTGGTGGAATCGACCGGCCACTGGAACTGGGTCAGCCCGGTCAGCAAGCCACCGCGCTACCATGTCGGCCAGCCGACCGCCAGTTACGGCGGCGGCGAATACCGCCGCTTCTCGTCCGGTTCGGCCGAGACACGCTATGTCATCGGCGAATTTACCTGGAAGGTCAAAGTCGGCGAGACATGGGAAATCACCGACTTCATCGCCCCGCCGAAAATGCTCAGCCGCGAGGCCAGCCACAACGAAGCCACCTGGTCGCTAAGCGACTACCTGACCACTGAAGAAGTCGCCGCGGCCTTCAAGCTGAAGACGGCGCTGCCGGCGCCAGTCGGCATCGGCATGAACCAGCCGAACCCGCGCGCGGAAAACCATCGCAAGGTCTGCAGCACATTCTGGAAGTTCTTTCTCTTTGCCGTCCTCGCCCAGGCACTCTGGTTTTTCTTGCTGGGCGGACGTACCCTGCTCGATCAGCGCCTGGTATTTTCACCCGGCAAGGACGAGCCAGTCACCACGCAAACCTTCCAACTCGACAGCAGCGCACGCAACCTCGTGCTGCGCCACGATACGGATCTCGACAACAACTGGCTGGGCCTCAATCTGACCCTGGTCGAAAAGAACAGCGGTCGCGCCTGGGTGGCCATGAGCGACGTCGCCTACTGGCATGGCTCGGACGGCGGCGAAAGCTGGAGCGAAGGCGACCGAACGCGCGAACTGGTGTTCCGCGATCTGCCAGCAGGCAACTACTATTTTGTCATCGACCCGGAAATCTCTGCCGAGAAGCCCGTCGCGGTGACCGACCGGGTCAAGGTGATCCGCGACCAGGCGGCGTGGAGCAACTTTTTCTTCCTGCTGGTATTCCTCGCCGTCCTGCCCATGTTCAGCCGCTATCGCGTCAGCGCCTTCGAGGCCGAGCGCTGGAAGGATGCCGACTATCTTTCCAGCGGCGCCGAATTCGGCAGCGCAGGCGATTCCGACGGCGACTCCGGAGGTGACGACTGATGCCACGCGCCACAATGATCCTCAGCCTGGCGGCCTTTACGCTGTTCAATTACGGGCAGTATCTCGGCTGGAGCCTGTTTTCCGAAAGCGCCGATGCGCAACCGGTGCGCTCGGCCAATGCAGCGCGCGCTTTCCATAAATGACCGCAGCCTGATGCAACGCCCCCTGCTGGTCTCCGTTTTCATCGTCGCCTCCTGCGGGCTGGCTTACGAGCTGATCGCCGGCGCCCTGGCGAGCTATCTGCTGGGCGATTCGGTGATGCAGTTTTCGACGGTGATCGGCGTCTATCTTTTCGCCATGGGCATCGGCTCCTGGCTCTCCAAACATGTCGGCGGCGACTCGGTGCAAGGGCTTCTGGTGCGTTTCATCCAGATCGAACTGATGGTTGGCCTGCTCGGCGGCCTCTCGGCGGGCCTGCTGTTCCTGCTTTTCACGCTGCACGCGGGGCCTTTCCGCTTCACGCTCTACGGCCTGGTGCTGCTGATCGGCATCCTGGTCGGGCTGGAAATTCCGCTGATCATGCGCATCCTCAAGCGCGAGGTGGCCTTCAAGGATCTGGTGGCGCAAGTGCTGACCTTCGA
>CAMBRI010000074.1 GCA_945870205.1 Sulfuritalea hydrogenivorans sk43H
CATGCTGGAATCAAAATCCAGTGCCTTAACCAACTTGGCGACTCCCCAACATCGAGTCCCCGCCTTGAGAGCGGAGGTCGAAAGGACGCGCATTTTCGGGGTTTTCGCCCCTGCTGTCAAATCGCGTTGAGCGGATGCCGGTCCAATCCGGCCGCGACAAAGCCGCGCATGTCGGTCGGCAGCGCAGCGAATGCCGCGCGCGCGGCTGCCTCCTGGGGAAATTCGACGAAACAGCAGGCACCGGAACCGCTCATGCGCGCATCGCCATATTGCCTCAGCCAATCAAGATGACGCCCTACTTCGGGATAGAGCGCACAGGCGACGGCTTCCAGATCATTGTGGCCAAAGCCGGGCCGCCATTCCCTGGCTGTGATCATCGGAGTGTCGCGGCGTAGCCTCTCGGAGCGAAAAATTTCAGGCGTAGGCACGGCCACAGGGGGAACCAGCACCAGATACCAGGCCGCCGGCATCGAGACGTCGGCAAAACGCTCGCCCACTCCTTCGGCGAATGCCGCACGGCCATGAATGAAGATTGGCACGTCGGCGCCCAGAGCGAGGCCGATGGCTTGCAACTGCGTCGAATCGAGCCCGGTGCGCCATAGGTGATTCAGCGCGACCAGCGTCGTCGCGGCATCCGAACTGCCGCCGCCGAGCCCTCCTCCCATTGGCAAGCGCTTTTCGAGATGAAGAGTGACTCCGCCCTTAGGGCCGGTCGCGGTGCGGAGCGCAGCCGCCGCACGGACCGTGAGATCCGTCTCCGGCGCCACACCCGGGATGGGAGTTGCCAAAACGATGTTGTCATCTGCCCGCGGCTCGCAGCGCAGGGTGTCGCCGAAATCCAGAAAACGAAACACCGTTTGCAGCAGATGGTAGCCATCGGCGCGGCGTCCGACGACATGCAGGAACAGGTTGATCTTGGCCGGGGCAGGCCAGTCGCGTTGCCAGTCATTCATCGGGCACATCCCAATCGTCGACGATGAGCTTGAGCTCGACGTCCTCGCGACTGGCTTCCATTACCCGCAATAGTCGCCCCTGCCGAAACACGGAAGTGTCTTTGATCACCACGCGCCAGCCATCGACTTCTCCGCTCAGACCTGGGCGGGCACCGCGCAGCCAGTCAGCCATGGCATCCAGCGGCAGCGGCGCGCCAAACGCCCGCTGCGTCAATTGCGGCAGGCTGTCTGCGATGACCGCCGCCTGATTCGCCTGCATCAGCCGTGCGCCGGAGGCGTCGCGCACCAACTCGGCCACGCCCTGTCCCAGCGGCGACATAAGCAACACGGCATCGCTTTGCGGCGCGTGTTCCCAGCGAAAGCGCAAATGGTCCCGCCGATCGCCCTGCCGCAGGGAAATGCGCCCCTCGGCCGCGAAGCGCTGCAGCGGCGGACCGAGGATTTGCGTCGCATCCGGTACCTCCTGCATTTCGGCGCAGGCCGCCAGGAGTAGAGTCGCGAGGCAAGCCAGCCAGGCTCTCAAGGGACGAATCGCTTGATGGTCGCAGTCAGCGCTTCGTTGGTCGGATGAGCCTTTGTGGCATCGCGCCAAACGGCCAATGCCTCGTTGGGCCGGCCGAGAGCCCACAGGACCTCGCCAATATGGGCGGCAATCTCCGCATCGGGCTTTTTGGCATAAGCCTTTTGCAGTGCCACAAGGGCCTCGTCCGACTTGCCCTGGCGAAACAGCAACCAGCCCTTGCTGTCAAGAATAAAGGGGTCATCCGGTGCCAGGGACAGTGCCTTGTCGATCAACTGCGCCGCTTCATCGAGACGAAGGTTGCGGTCAGCGAAAGAATAGCCCAGCGCGTTGTAGGCCAGCGCCGATTCCGGATTGAGCACAATCAACCGGCGCAGATGGCGCTCCAGCACGTCCAGATGGCCAAGTTTCTCAGCCGCGAGAGCGGTCTCGTAGAGAATCTCGGGCTGGTCCGGCTGTACTTCCAGTATCTTGGCAAGGAAGGCAAAGGCATCCTCGTGGCGACCGGCATCGCGCAGCAACTGGGCTTCGGCCACCAACAGGCGGATGTCATCGGGTGCGGCGGCACGTGCAGCCGCCAGCCTTTCGCGTGCCAGGTCGAGCTTGTTCTGCCGCAGCAATACCTGGGCCGCCCGCAACTTCGCCGGCAAGGCGTGCTCGCCGGCAGCGACCTGGTCGTACCAGCGCAAGGCATCGTCGGGACGTCCGGCCTGGTCCGCGATCTGCCCCAGGTAGAAGCGTGCCGGATCGAGATCCCCGCGCCCGACTTCGATAAACCGCTTGAGTTGCTGCTCCGCTTCCACCGCATCGTTAACCTGCAGCGAGAGGATACCAACAGCATAGATCATGTCGGGATTGCCGAGATTTGCAGAAAGCAGGCGACGGAATTCGGTGCGCGCGGCTTCGTAGCGCTTTTCGCTTACCAAGCCTCTGGCATAGGCCAGCCGCACGTCCTGCGCATCCGGGTTGGTGGCGAGAAAGCTTTTCAGAAAATCGGATTGCACCGCGCCCTTTGGCAGTAATTCCGCCTTGAACAAGGCCGCCAACTCCCAGCTTGAACGCAGCTCAAGCGCCTGATCGATTTCGCGGCGCGCGCGATCGGCGTCACCGATGCCAGCCGCTGCCTGGGCGCGTACAAAGCGGGCCTCGGCAAGGTCGAGATAAGGCTGGGTCAACTGGTCAAACAGGCGTTGTATCACTGCCTTGTCCGGATAGCGCGCAAAAGCCCGCGCCATTCTGATCAGGCCTTCGCCGACGCGCGGCGGGTCCGCCGCCAGGTCGCGCAGGAGACTGGCGGCCAGTTCGTCGATACGTCCGCTGGCGAGCAAAAGGGTTGAGTGCATCTGCTTTGCCGGCTGCGACTCGGGCTCAAGGGTCAGCCACAGCTTGACCGCCTCGAGCGCGGAGTCGTACTGGCGCGCGTGAAACGCAATCTCCGCCGCCCGACGCACAATTCGCGGATCGCGCGTGCTCAGCGCCAGATCGAGATACGCGCTGGCCGAGAGCCCGAATTGGCCACGTTGCGCGGCGAATTCCGCAAGCAGGAACTGATACAGAATCTGCCCGGTCAGTTCCTGCTTCGGCAGCCGATCTTCTGCTTTCGCGGGCAACGGGGATGCGGTCGGTGCCGGCGACGCTGCCGGTGTCTGCCCCCAGGCGCTAGCACCGGCCAGTGTGAGGAAAAGCGCAACGAAAACGGAAAGGAAGTTCATGGAAGCGGTACCGGAGCGGACGCTGCTATCAAACGTCAAGTCACTTACAATGCTGCGATGTTAGCAGTTTCGCCAGTTGTTTCGTACCGGCCTCGGCATGCCTGAACTGCCCGAGGTCGAAGTCACCCGCAGCGGGATTGCGCCCGTTCTGATCGGCCACCGCGTTTCTGGTGTGACCGTCAGAGTACCGGCGTTGCGCTATCCCTTGCCGAAAA
Organism: Sulfuritalea hydrogenivorans sk43H; assembly: GCA_945870205.1. Taxonomy (GTDB): domain Bacteria; phylum Pseudomonadota; class Gammaproteobacteria; order Burkholderiales; family Rhodocyclaceae; genus Sulfuritalea; species Sulfuritalea hydrogenivorans_A. The sequence goes on from CAMBRI010000074.1 coordinate 3,401, forward strand.
ACCTGGAACGGACAATCGACGGACATTCCCTGGTGGCCGTCAGCCGCCGCGGCAAGTACCTGCTGCTGGATTTCGGCTGCGGACATCTGCTGATCCATCTCGGCATGTCTGGCAGCCTGCGGCTGGTGCCCGCCAGCCTTGCCGCCGAAAAACATGATCATTTCGACTTGGTATTTGCCATCAAGGGCAAGGCCATGGCCCTGCGGCTACGCGACCCGCGTCGGTTCGGCGCGATTCTCTGGCTTGAGGGCGACCCGATAAAGCATCCCCTGTTGGCGGTGCTGGGCATCGAACCGCTGACCGAAGACTTCAGCGCCAAATGGCTCAAGGAAGAACTCAACGGCCTCTCTGCGGCGATCAAACCGACCTTGATGGACAGCCATCGTGTCGTTGGCATCGGCAACATCTATGCCTCGGAAAGCCTGTTTCGCGCGGGGATCGATCCGCGCCGGCCGGCCGGCCGGATCTCCATGCCGCGCCTGGAACGCCTGGTGTCGGCGATCAAGACGACGCTGGCTGCCGCGATCGATGCGGGTGGCAGCAGCCTGCGCGACTTTATCCACTCGGACGGTAGTTCCGGCTATTTTCAGCAGCAGTATTTTGTCTATGGTCGCAGCGGCAACCCATGCCGCATTTGTGGCCGCCCGATCAGAGAACTGCGACAGGGTCAGCGCGCGACCTTCTTCTGCGCAGACTGCCAGCGCTAAAAACTCACGAGAAGCCTTTACTTTGCTGTCAGTTGCAGGAACTTGGCCATCAACTGATCTTTTGTTTCCGGGTGATCCGGGTCGTCCGGGATGCAGTCGACCGGACAGACCTCACGACACTGCGGCGTGTCGAAGTGGCCGACACATTCGGTACACTTGGCAGGATCGATGATGTAGATCTCGTCGCCCTGCGAAATCGCGTTGTTGGGACACTCCGGCTCGCATACGTCGCAGTTGATGCATTCATCGGTAATCAGCAGGGACATGGCTTTTCCTTTGGACTCTCTAATTTATCAGTTGCGTGGCTGAATTTTCCCGACAAGCCGCTTCTGCACTTGCGGTGGAACGAACTTGGAGACATCGCCGCCGAGCGAAGCGATCTCGCGCACCATCGTTGCCGAGACGAACATGTACTGATCGGACGGTGTCAGGAATATGGTTTCGACATCCGGATAAAGGTTACGGTTCATGCCCGCCATCTGGAACTCGTACTCGAAATCGGAGACGGCGCGCAAGCCGCGCATGATCACGCTGGCGCCATGCTGGCGCATGAAATCCATCAGCAGGCAATCGAAGCCATGGATCTCGACATTGGGATAGCCCGTCAGCACCTCGCGGGCAATATCCACTCTCTCGGCCAGCGAGAACATGGGGCGCTTGCTGCGGCTTTCGGCAACGCCGATGATGACCCGCCCGAACAGGCTCGACGCTCGCCGGACGAGGTCCTCGTGCCCGCTGGTGAGAGGATCGAATGTCCCCGGATAAACGGCGATAATTTTGCTCATGCCTGCTCCAGCAGGTGAAAGAAAACCTGACCGGCTCGCCCCTGCTTGGCCACCGACCAGCGTCCCAGCCTGTCCAGGGGCATTTCTGCCTCGGCATACAGCCGCGCTCCCGTCGCAGCCAGTTCATCCAGCCGGGACTCTACCCGCGCCAGCCATCCCTGACCATAAGGTGGATCAAGAAATATCAGATCGAAGCGCCGACCGGACGGGGGGGCGAATTTTAGCGCATCGCAGCAAAACAGGTCCAGTCGCGGACAGGCAAATCCATCGGCATGCCTTTTCAGCACCTCGAATACCGGTCGCGAGCGCTCTACCAGGGCAACGTAGTCGGCGCCGCGCGAAGCCGCTTCGAAACCCAGGATCCCGCTGCCGGCAAACAGGTCGAGGCAGGCGAGCCCGTCGAGCTCCTGCCCCAGCCAGTTGAACAAGGTCTCGCGCACACGATCCGGCGTCGGCCGCAACCCCGGCGCACTGGGTACGTTCGGCACCTGAACGAGACGGCTGCGCCATGCACCACCGGTGATGCGGATGCGGCTCAATCGGCGGCAACCACCACGGTTACGAGATTTTCCACCTTCACGTGACGGGCAAAGGCGGCCTTGACCTGCTCGGCGGTTACGGCTTTGACCTTGCCCGGAAAATCGTCGAGGTAGGTCAGCGGCAGGCCGTAAAACCCGATTGCCGAAAGATAGCCGAGCAGCTTGGCGTTGCTGTCCATGCGCAGTGCCAGACCATCGACCATGTTTTTCTTTGCCGCTGCCAGTTCCTGCGGCGTCGGGCCCTTGGCGATGTATTCGGTCAGCACCTGATCGACCACCTTGAGCGCATCGCCAACCTGTTCGCGGCGGGTCTGCAGACCGATCTCGAAAGGGCCCTCGAGCTTGCGCGGCGCGAAGTAGGAATGCACGCTATAGGCATAGCCGCGCTTTTCGCGGACTTCCTTCATCAGGCGCGAAACGAAGCCGCCGCCGCCCAGCGTGTAGTTGCCGACCAGCAGCGGAAAATAGTCGGGGTCGCTGCGGCTGATCGCCGGCAACCCGACATGCACGTGGCTCTGCGCGGCGGGGTGGGCGACCTTGATCGTTTCCCGCTGCGGCTTCCTGACGGGCGGTGGCACCAGATCGGCGCCGCCGGGCGGGAGCCCCTCGGTCAGTTGCCTGGCGATCACCTCGGCCTCGGCGCGCGAGACATCGCCAATGATCGACACCACCGCAGCCTTTGCCCCGTAGTGCCTGTTGTGAAAGGCGACGAGATCCTCGCGCGTGATGGCGCCCACGCTCTCCACGCTGGGGCTGACGCCGTAAGGATGGCCGGGGTAGATGGCTGCCGCAAAGCGCTTGCCGGCGATGGCATCGGGCCGTGTTTCGGCTTCGCGGATGCTGGCGATGCTGCGTGCCTTTTCTCGCTCCAGCACGGCTTGCGGGAAAGTCGGCGCTGACAGCACGGTGCGCATCAGATCCAGCGCGGCCTCGCGTTCGGCTTTGCTCGAAAGGGTACGCAGGCTGACGCTGGCGCGGTCGCTATCGGCCCCCCCGCCCAGGCGAGCGCCCAAGTCGACCACGCGTCCGGAGATTTTTTCCTCATCCATGCCGCCGGCGCCCGCTTCCAGCAGGCTACGGGTCAGGCCGGCAAGGCCGGCCTTGCCGGCCTGAACGAAGGCTCCACCGCCGGAAAAATCGATCTGGACGTCCAGGATGGGCAGCACGCGGGTCTCGATGAAATACACCTTGGCGCCGGTGGGCGCGGTCCAGTGCTCAATCTTGACGCCGGCCAGAGCCAGCGTCGAACTCAGAGCCGAAAGCAGAATGACAATCAGGGTACGCATCAGTGCCTCACTGCCCCAGAGGGCTTCCTCGGTTTGCTGTTTTCGATGGGTTGCGGATCAAGTACCGCAATGCTCAGGGTATCGTCCGTAAAATATTTTTTCGCCACCGCCTGAACTTCTTCCGCCGTCACGCTCTTCAACTTTTCCAGCAGGAGATCGATATCGCGCCACGACACGCCGGCCGCTTCTGTGCCGCCGATTTCCATCGCCTGCGCCATCAGCGAATCACGCTTGTAAATCTGCGCGGCGAGAGACTGGGTTTTGACCCGCGCCAGTTCTTCGGCGGAAACGCCTTCATCCTGGACGCGCTTGATTTCGGCGCGCAAAGCCGCTTCCAGATCGGCGATGGTCTTGCCTTCCGCCGGTTGGCCGTCGAGGGTGAAGCTGGCCTCGCCGCGCAAGCTGCCGTCATAGCCGGCACCGGCCGACTGCGCGACCCGACTGCCGCGCACCAGGTTTTTCGCAAATCGTGAGGCGTCGTGACCGTCCAGCACCGCCGCCAGCACGTCGAGCGCATACGGGTCGCGGTCCTTGTTTACATCGCGCAGCTTCGGCGCCTTCCAGGCCATCGCGATATACGGAAGCTTGGCCGGAGCCTTGACGCTGACGCGACGAATACCCGCCTGCTCCGGTTCGTTCTGCGGCTTGCGTTCCGGAAGCACCTGCGCCTTGTGCGGGCCGTAGTATTTCTGCGCCAGACGGAACACTTCGCGGTGATCGACGTCACCCACGACAACCACATAGGCGTTGTTCGGCGCATACCACTGCCGGTACCAGTCGCGCGCGTCCCGCCAGGTCATGTGCTCAAGGTCATCCATCCAGCCAATAATTGGACGCCGATACGGATGCGCCTGGAATTGCGTCGAGTTGAGGGCTTCGTGCACCAACCCCAGCGGATTGTCGTCGGTGCGCAAACGCCGCTCTTCCATCACCACCTTGATCTCGGCGGCAAATTCCTTGGCATCTAGCGTCAGGTTGGCCATCCGGTCGGCTTCGAGCTTCATCATTTCCGGTAGCGCGGCCCTGGGCACGATCTGGAAGTAAGCAGTGTAGTCGCGGCTGGTGAAGGCGTTGTCGCGACCGCCGGCCTCGGCCACGCGTTTGTTGAACTCTCCCGAACGCAGGTTTTTCGTACCCTTGAACATCAGGTGCTCAAGCGCATGGGCCACCCCTGAAGTTCCATCCTTTTCGTCCATGCTGCCAGCGCGGTACCAGACCATATGCACCGCAGTTGGCGCGCGGCGATCCTCCTTGACGATGACGCGCAGGCCGTTGGCGAGTTGCGTCTCGAACGGGTTGGCAAGTGTCGGCGCAGACGATGCCGCGAACACCAGGAGTACAACAGGGGCAAGCAATGATTTCATGGCGGGTCTTGATGGTTGCACGGTTAGAGAGAAAGTGCGTCTGTTAGAATTCCTCGGTCGCGCATCTTAGCGCGGCTTAGAGCCTAATTCAGCAGGCGCACATCTCCGACCGCATTCCGCATGTTTGGTTTCCTGAAAACAAAGGACGACCCCGCCGCACCGGCTGCCGTAACCCCGACGGCACCGCGCGCCTCGTGGGGCGAGCGCCTCAAGGCGGGCTTGTCCCGCACCCGCGATACCCTCAACACGCCGCTGACCGAGCTTTTCAGCCGGTCGAAGATCGACGACGAACTGCTCGAGGATCTGGAAACGACATTGCTGATGGCCGACTGCGGTATCGAAGCAACGCAGTGGCTACTGGCCGAACTGAAGGCCACCGTCAAACGCGACAAACTGGAAACGCCGGCCCAATTGCGCTCGGCCCTGGCCAAAAGCCTGCAAGCGCTGCTGACCCCCCTCGAGCAGATGCTCGAGGCCGACGGCCACCAGCCGTTTGTAATCATGATTGCGGGCGTGAATGGCGCCGGCAAGACCACCTCGATCGGCAAACTCGCCAAGCACTTCCAGAACCAGGGAAAAAGCGTTTTGCTGGCGGCCGGTGACACTTTCCGCGCTGCGGCCCGCGAGCAGTTGACAGCCTGGGGCGAGCGCAACGGCGTCACCGTCATCGCACAGGAATCCGGCGATCCTGCAGCGGTGGTGTTCGATGCCATTTCTGCCGCCCGGGCGCGCAAAATCGACATCGTCCTTGCCGATACCGCAGGCCGTTTGCCGACCCAACTGCATCTGATGGAAGAGATCGCCAAGGTGCGCCGTGTGATCCAGAAGGCCGATGCCTCGGGACCACACGAAGTATTGCTGGTACTTGACGCCAACATCGGCCAGAACGCGGTGCAACAGGTCAAAGCCTTCGACAAGGCGATTGCTGTAACCGGCCTGGTCATCACCAAACTCGACGGCACGGCCAAGGGCGGAGTGCTCGCCGCAATCGCGCGCCAGTGCCCCAAACCGGTCCGCTTCATCGGCGTAGGCGAGGGCATCGATGACCTGCAAGCCTTCCGCGCCGGCGAGTTTGTCGAGGCGCTGCTGGGGCCTTCGTCGGATTCCTCGTCTTGATCCGTTTCGATAGCGTCTCCAAACGCTACCCGCCGGGCGTCGATGCACTGTCGGACCTCAGCTTCGATATCGCAGAGCGCGAAATGGTGGTGGTCAGCGGTCACTCGGGAGCCGGCAAGTCGACCCTGCTCAAACTGATTGCGGCGGTTGAGAAATCCACCGGCGGTGCAGTTCTGGTCGGAGGGCAGAACGTGAGCGCGCTCGCGCGCTCGGCCCTGCCCTATCTGCGACGACGCATCGGCATGGTCTTTCAGGACCAGAAACTGCTTTTCGATCGCAATGTGTTCGAAAACGTGATGCTGCCCTTGTCGATCATCGGTTTCCCGCCCAGGGAAGCCGCGCTGCGGGTTTGTGCCGCGCTGGACAAGGTGGGACTGTCCAGCCGCGAGAAGGCCCTGCCGGCCATGCTCTCGGGCGGTGAGCAACAGCGCCTAGCGATTGCGCGTGCCGTGGTAAGCCGACCGAACCTGCTCCTCGCCGATGAGCCCACCGCCCACCTCGACGCAGAAACCGCGACCGATGTCGCGCGCATTTTTCACGAATTCCACCATGTCGGGGTGACGGTCCTGATCGCCACGTATGCTGGCGACCTGTTTCCCGGCGCACGACGCTTGCAACTCGATCACGGAAAACTGTTGCCATGAAGGTCTGGCTGTCTCACCATCAGAAGGCGGCTTTGCTGGCAATCCACAGACTCACCGCAACGCCCACGAATAGCCTGCTTTCCGTGCTGGCCATCGGCGTTGCCCTTGCCTTGCCGGCCGGCGGTCAGATGCTGCTGGCCAATGCGCTAAGTCTGGCCGGCACAAACTCGGCGGCACCCCAAATTTCCATTTTCATGGCTGGAAATGCAGACCGCAAGATGGCTGCGGAAGTCGAATCCCGCCTGAAAAAGCGTGGCGACTTGAAAAGGGTTCAGTTTCTGCCCCGGGAAGAGACGCTGGCGCGTATGAAAGCCAATCCGGGACTCCGCGATGTCATCGAAGCGTTGCCGGCGAACCCGTTTCCCGACGCCTTCGTTGTAAGCGCGGCGGACGAGGGCCCGGAAGCAATGGAAAGGCTCACCGTCGAGTTTCGCCAACTGCCCAGGGTCGAACATGTTCAACTCGATTCGGCGTGGGTACGCCGGCTCGATGCTCTGCTGCAACTGGGGCGCACAGCCGTATTGGTGCTCGGTGTGCTGCTGGGTGCCGGACTTATTTCAATCAGCTTCAGCATTATCCGCATGCAAGTGCTGACTCAACGCACGGAGATCGAGGTGAGCCGACTGCTCGGCGCCACCGACGGCTTCATCCAGCGGCCTTTTCTCTACTTCGGCCTTTTGCTTGGCCTGGGTGGCGGTGTCGTGGCGTGGCTGCTGGTCGGCGCTGCAACGCTATGGTTGCGTGCGCCTCTTGGCGAGTTGGTGCGACTGTATGACCTGACTCTCGTCCTTCATTCACTCGACATGAGAGACTCGGCCCTGTTACTGGGCTTTGCCTCAACTTTCGGGTGGTTGGGAGCATTGATTTCCTTGAAGTCGCATTTGCGGCACGATTGAAGCAGCCTTCCTGAGCGAACACCCGCACGGATGCGAGAGTTTGGAAAAATCCCACATTGCGTTTGACGCAACCGGGAACATTGGAACGGAATCCACGATTCGGGCGATAATATGAAGATGAACGAAGAGCAACCCACTGAGCCCGCCATCGAGCAAGCTCCCCTCGAAGCCGCCCCTGTCGAGCAGCCGCCTGCAGAAACCACGCGCAATGAGCCGCAACCGCAAGATCCGCGTCGCCGTTTGCGGGAATTGCTGGCCATCCCGGATCACCAGCGAACCGACGCGATTTGGGACGAAATCATCGAACTCGAAATCTGTCTGGCGCCAGGCAACCGCATTCAGGGATCGCCGGGAGCACTGCCCGAACCGCGGCGTCAAGGCCCGGGACAGGGTCAGGGCCAAGGCCAAGGGCGACGCCCGGAGCAAGCACGACGACAGGATCCGGTGCCCGGAGCCAAGCCTTCGAAACGCTTCTTTAAGAAGCCCAAACGTCCGCCGGGGGCTCCGCCCAAAGTTTGATCCTCGGCCACCAGCGAGGCGATGCGCTTCGCTGGTGGCAGGGTTTCAGCTGCGGCAAAATGCGCCCGGCTTGACGGCGGCTAATCACCCTCAGCATTCATTGAACCGGTGCACACGATAATTCCCGACAAAATTCATCGGGAACTTCCTCTCCAGTTAGCACTCCCAGTCATGGAGTGCTAATATTATGTTCAAGGAGGTCGTACCGTGAGTCATACCATGTCTCTGGACCATTTGCCCATGCTCGCCGCCAGCGGCAGTATTGAGGCGTTCATTTCGGCAGCAAATCGCGTACCGATGTTGAGCGAGGCCGAGGAGCAATCCCTTGCCCGCCGCTTCCGCGAAAAGGACGATCTGGATGCGGCGCGCCAGTTGGTGACGTCTCATTTACGCTTGGTCATCGCGATCGCGCGCGGCTATCTGGGCTACGGCTTGCCGCACGCCGACCTCATTCAGGAGGGCAACATCGGCCTGATGAAGGCTGTCAAGCGCTTTGATCCGGATCGGGGTGTGCGCTTGGTGTCTTTCGCGATGCACTGGATCAAGGCAGAAATCCACGAGTACATCCTGAAGAATTGGCGCCTGGTCAAGATTGCCACCACCAAGGCGCAGCGCAAGCTGTTCTTCAATCTGCGCAGCATCAAGGCGGCGCTGGCCCAGGATGCCGATTCACGCCAGGGTTTCAATACGCTGGGCGCGGAGGAAGTGATGGCGGTGGCGAAGAAGCTCGGTGTCAAGCCCGAGGAAGTCGTCGAAATGGAAACGCGCCTGACCGGGGCAGACGTGTCGCTGGAACCCGTATCTGATGACGACGAAGACAGTTACGCGCCGATCGCCTATCTGGCAGCGGATCACAGCATCGAACCCTCCGCAATACTCGAGCGCAAGGAGTACGACCGCTTGCAGGATCAGGGGCTGAGCGCCGCCTTGGCTAGTCTCGACGAGCGCAGCCGCGCCATCGTCCAGCGACGCTGGCTGGTAGCCGATGGTGAAGAAGCGGCAACTCTGCATGAGTTGGCCGCAGAATATGGCGTGTCGGCAGAACGCATTCGCCAGATCGAAGTCAAGGCCATGCAAAAAATGAAAGGCCGGCTCGCGGCCTAACCGATTCTCGGACGACGAAAGAAGGGCAGTCGAGTTACCGCGACTGCCCTTTGTCTTTTACCCTCGACGATCAGAGGCAAGGGCGCGGTCGGACTGCCTTGAACGGACGCGACTACTGACCTGCCAGCAAACGCTTTATATCCTGTGCGATACGATCCGATGCCTCTCCGTGCCGGACATATAGCCTCAAACGCCCTTGCGGATCGAAGACGTAGCTACCGGCCGTGTGATCAACGGAGTAGCTCGACGGCGTCTGCCCAGGCTGCTTGTGATAGAAGATCCGGAACTCCTTGGCAGTGGCTGCGGTCACGGCGGCATCACCATACAAACCCAGAAACGACGGATGAAACGCCGGTACGTATTGCGCCAGCAACTGCGGCGTATCGCGCTCGGGATCGATGGTGACGAACAAGGCCTGTACCCGCTCGGCATCGGGCCCAAGTTTGGCCATCAGTTCCCGCATATTGCCCATGGTGACCGGGCAGACATCCGGACATTGGGTGTAGCCAAAGAACATGACCACGACACGACCCTTGAAGTCGGCCAGCCGGCGCGGTTTGCCGTTGTGGTCGGTAAGCGCGAAGTCCTTACCCCAATCGATTCCGGCGAGCTCCGTTGCATTGAATTTTTCCGCTGGACTGCAGGCTGTCAGCAGCAGCACCAGGACCGACAGGAAAAAACGCATCAGAACGTCAGGTAGTGATCGATTAGCAGCGCGGCGAACAGCAGCGCAAGGTAGAAGATCGACCAGCGGAAGGTGATGCGTGCCACGGCATCGGAATAATCGCGCCAGATCAGCCACGCATAGCCGAGGAAAATGGTATCGAGGAGCACGGCTGATGTCAGATAGAACCCCCCGGACATGCCAATGACAAAGGGTACCAGTGTCACCAGGGTCAGCCCCACGGTATAGAGAAATACATGACGCCGCGTGTACTCGGCGCCGTGCGTTACCGGCAACATGGGCAAACCGGCGGCGGCGTATTCCTTGGTGCGATACAGCGCCAGCGACCAGAAGTGTGGCGGTGTCCACACGAAGATTATCAGGAACAACAGCCAGGCCTCGCCCGGCGCATCTCCCGTCACCGCCGCCCAACCCAGCACCGGCGGCATCGCACCCGAGGCGCCGCCGATGACGATGTTCTGCGATGTATTGGGCTTGAGAAAGATCGTGTAGATCACCGCGTAGCCGACGAAAGTGGCGAAGGTCAGCCACATCGTGAATGGGTTCACCCAGGCGTAGAGCAGGAACAGCCCGGTACCGCCAATCAGGCCTGAAAACAGCAGGGTCTCGATCGAGTTGACTTCACCTTGCGGCAAGGGGCGTCCGCGCGTGCGTGCCATCAGCGCATCGATCTTCTGCTCGATCAGGCAATTTGCTGCCGCGGCAGCGCCGGCGACCAGGGCGATGCCGAGTGTGCCGGCCACCAGAATGCGCCACGGCACCATGCCGGGAACGGCGAGGAACATGCCGATCACTGCGCAAAACACGATCAGCGATACCACCCGCGGCTTCGCCAGCTGAAAATAGTGGCGCAGTCGCAGCGAGCCCATTTGCATTTTGAGGGTGGTGGATTTCACGCTTGAGGAATGAACGATTGAAGTCGTAAGAAGCAGGTGAGTTTATCACGGGCCCGGCGGCCGGATGCCGCCAGCAACAGTGCCGCAAATATCGAAAAGTGCCGAACTTGATCGATCATTGCCGCGCTTAGAATTTGATCAGCTTGCCGAGTTCTTGAATGAAAGCCTTTGGCTCGGGATCGTCGGCATACCTGAACACCAGCAGGCCTCGCCGGTCGACCAGGTTGATGTAACGGCGCTCGCTTCCACCCAGCAGTTGCAGTACCTTGGCATCCGTCGCCCGGATCAGGACCAGGTCCGGGTGCGCCGCCATCAGGTCCGGCGCCGGCGTTGTCGCATCGGTAAGCAGCCAAAGGCGGTCGATACGCGCAATATTGCGCCCCTGTGCCGTGCGTGCCTGGCGGGTGAGGTATAGCGATTGCTGGCAACGCTCGTCGCAACTGCCAGGTGCCGCCAGGATGACGAGCCACTTGCCGCTGACTTCCGGATGATCCAGCTTGGCGCCATCGGCGCGCTGCAGGAGTTCGAACGGCATGCGCACCGGGTCAAGGGGCTGCCCGACCGTCGCCTTGACCTCGGGTGGCGAGACATAGCGGAAGTACAAGGCGGCCAACAACGGCAATACGCCGATCGCCACGATGGCCAGCAGTATCAGCCTGCCCTTGAGCTGGCCGCGTCCTGCCGCAGCCGACGTCGCCGGGGGCTTATCTGTGACTTCCAATCCGGTGCGCCTGTGTTCTGTCATTTCTTTCGCCATGCAAAAAGGCCATAGGCCACAGCCATTAGGGCAAAAACCAGCCACATCGCCATATAGCCATGATGCTTGATCGCCGGGTTATCCGCCGAGCCCCAGTCGCGAATCAGACCATCCTTGTCCGCGCCGATCTGCAGCAAGACCACCGGCAATACGTCCAAGCCGCTGCGTTGGCGATAGTCCGCTTCACGCACATGCTGCCAGACAGATCCCTGTGGCGCAGTTTCCTGCAACTCAAAGGTCCGCGTCTCGAAGCTGCGGGTCACGCCTGAAACTTCGACCTCGCCGATCGCTGTCGGAACCGATGGAAGTTCGGATCGCAGACGCGGCGCGGGTATCCAGCCGCGATTGACCAGGACCACAGCTTCACTGCCGGACAACTGCAAGGGCGTTAGCACATGATAGCCCGGGCGACTGCGATGAATCTTGTTGTCGAGAAACAGGGTCTTTGCCGCTAGCCAGCGGCCGCGCGCATTCGCCGCCCGATCGACCAGTTTGTCCCGCTCACGCAGTTGGGGCGACAGGCTTACAGGCGTCGAGAGAAGCGCGGCCTGCTCGCGTTCGAACCGCTCGCCGCGGGTCGCGGCGCGCCAGTATTGCAGCCCGGCCATGGCAAGGCAGGTCAGGACCAGCAGGGAAGTCAGCACCGGGCGCAAGTAGCTGCGCTTACTGGAAACGATCGGCATCGGCGGAAGGAAGGGGTTCGGTAGGGATCGTCGGCGAACCAGCGCTCAGGTAGACTCGGTGCATTCGTCGAAAGGGAACATCATGCGCATCTTCGTCATCCTGATGCTGATCGCCATCATTGCCAGCCTTGCCAGTGCATTGGTATTTGTTTATCGCGACAGGGGTCAGGACAAGACCCGTGCCGTCAAGGCTTTGACCTTGCGGGTGGGTCTTTCCCTTGTCCTCTTTGTGCTATTGATGGCCGCCTACCGGTTTGGCTGGATAGGCGAACGACTCTGATAAGGCCTTGGGCGGCGCACACCGGGCGCGCCGCGTGCCGGGGCTTACAGCCAATAGACGACCACGAACAGGCCGAGCCAAACGACGTCCACAAAGTGCCAGTACCAAGCCACCGCCTCGAAGGCGAAATGACGCTCGGCGGTAAAGTGGCCCTTCATCGCGCGTACCAGAATCACAATCAGCATCGTCGCGCCTAGCGTCACGTGAAAGCCGTGAAACCCGGTCAGCATGTAGAAGGTCGAGCCGTAGACGCCGCTGGTCATCTTCAGATTCATGTGCCCGTAGGCTTCGGCGTATTCGTAAGCCTGCAGACTGATGAACAGGAGGCCGAGCGCAACGGTCAGGGCCAAGCCGATGATCAGTTGCTGCCGTTTGTTGGCGATTAACCCCCAGTGCGCCCAGGTCACCGTTACCCCCGAACTCAGCAGCAACAGGGTGTTGATCGCCGGAATGCCCCAGGCATGCATTGGCGTGAAGGGGTCCTTGGCCGCAGGTCCGGCGGTTGGCCACTGATTCTTGAAACCATCCCAGAGTCCGGCCTGATCAGGGCTGGCGAGTTCCGGTACCGACAGCACGCGTATGTAGAACAGGGCGCCGAAAAACGCAGCGAAGAACATGACTTCCGAAAAAATGAACCAGGCCATGGCCCAGCGGAAGGAGCGATCCACCTGCGGGTTGTAGCTGCCGCTCTCGGATTCGCCGATGACGCGGCCGAACCAGCCGAACAGCATGACGGCAAGCACGGCAAACCCGAC
>CAMBRI010000075.1:0-16242 GCA_945870205.1 Sulfuritalea hydrogenivorans sk43H
CCATCCCGGTTCAAATTCCGCGCTTGCGGATTTCCTCCGGACTCGACGGTCGAGATGGCTTCCAGCAACACTGGAGCGATGCCATAGCGTGCCCCAGCCTGTTCAAAACAATGGGCGTGGCTCGAAAGCGAAAACAGCAGAAAGTGGGCAGCGACCAGAAGACGATTCATGGCTCGCATGGTAGGGAGCCACCGCCCTCCTGCGCGGCCGAAATGTGACCTTTATGGACGCATTTCGAGAGTCAACGAAAGTTGATTTCACATAAAGCGCACACGCGCATTCGTTATGACTACAGCACCACCTTCATCTAGTAGCCCCGGCCGTCCAAATGATTATCAAGAACGCTGACAACAAATCGCAGCGTATCGAAATGCTTCGATCCCTTCGTTTCCATCTCAAGGCCACAGGAGACGCACGCAAGCGCATCGAACAGGAAATCCAGAATATCAATGCCGGCATGCGTGGCGAAAATGAAGCCGCGCACGTTCTACTTCATGGTCAGTACCAGAAGACCATAGCCGCTTCTTATCCGTTCCGCCATTTCAGGAAAAAGTAGGCTCAATAGCGCATCAAAGGTGGCTGGTCGCATATACGCCTCATCATTGGCATCAACCCTCGCAATGAGGTTCTCTCTCCATGCTGCATACTTGCGAGCCTGCTCCTCACTGAAATACGTCTCAAGAACATAAGCCTTAACCGCGATGGCGTACAGCGTATCCCAACGTTTATTGTCCCTGCCGCTTTGCATGATGGCATTGAGGACCTGATAGCCGGAACGAACGTCATATCCGACCCCTGTGTTGCGCTGGATGGAAAGTAGACGTGCAACTAGACCGGACTCATCGAGCATGACGGGATCGGCCGCACCTGGCAGATCATGCGCCGCCAAAGCTTCCGCAGTCTCCATCAGTTGCGCCCACAGATCACTTTCGGCCGCCAGGAGTTCGGGCTTTCTTTCGTTTCCTCTATGCTGCCGCCGTGCCCGCCTGATGCTCACGTTGGCATCATGAAAAGCCGTCGCCGCCTCGAGATAACGTTGTCCCCAGTACGTTGCCGGCCTAGAAAGCCAGACGGGACGTCTTAACTCCACAAGCCGCTCGTGGTAGCTAATGGTCACCGGGTGCCTGTCGATTGCGGCATTGAGCTGCCGCCGTTTCATTTCGAAAAGCGGATGATGAACCCAGCGTTTGCCGACGGTCTGATTGACGACCAGATCGCATAGATTGTCGAACGTGATGCGACCGCCAAGCTGGCGCAGGTCAATTTCGAGCGTGGGTAGATCAAGCGCACGGATACGTTCAAGCTTTGCATCGTCGATACCGTGCGTAACGGTGACCTCAATTAGCAGGGTATGAGGCCAGGCAGCATTATGGGAATCCTCGTTTTCCTCCTCGAAGCTCCCGTCGATCCAGATATCCGTCAAACCACTGATGCAAGCTTGCCGGCTACCAACGGTACCGATCACATCGGGAACGATACGTCCCAGGCGTCTTTCCAATTTCACATCTTCAAGCTTAATCGCTTGGGGCACGCTGATCCATGTCATCCGAAGTGTTTCCGCCTCCCACTCCCCAATGAATTCATCGGGAGGATCCCGACTGACCATAACCTCAAGACTGGGCGTCGATATATGCCTCTCGCGCGAAAGAATCGTTTTGACTTCCCGATGCAGTAGGGTCTCACGCCGCAGTTGTCGTGCGAGCTCCTCGCCGATGTCCGGAGTCAAGTACGAACGGAACTCGGCTTCGTCTTCAGAACGCCAGCTATCCAACGCATCACAGGCGGTCTGCAACGCCATGGCGTCTCCCTTGGCAGCCAATGCAGCATCATTCCAGTGCGCACACCATCGGACCCCCGGCAAAATCCGTAGTCGAAACCGGATCTCCTCTGGCCCGAGCATGGCGAGCTCCGGGTCGGACAGAGCTATCGTCACGATGGCTTGGCCGTCGCAAGCGTCGTCCGGTGCGCGATGGCCGGTAAGGTCGACCAGGAGCTTGCGACCGTCATCCAGCGTAAGTTCGGCCGTTACACGATCGAGCAACTGAGCATGCTTTACTACCCGGCGTTCGGCAGGCGCCTCGACCCAGACCTCATAGCCTTCACCACTGAAACCGGTTGCGGTGCGTGACATAGTGCGCCGGGGCAGTTCAATAAATCCGCTATCGGAAAGAAAACGCGTTGCGGCCAAATGCGCTGAAACGAGTATGCAAGAGTCTTTTGTCGCCCCC
Organism: Sulfuritalea hydrogenivorans sk43H; assembly: GCA_945870205.1. GTDB lineage: Bacteria > Pseudomonadota > Gammaproteobacteria > Burkholderiales > Rhodocyclaceae > Sulfuritalea > Sulfuritalea hydrogenivorans_A. The sequence continues at coordinate 2,229 of CAMBRI010000075.1, forward strand.
GACGGATGACGGAAATGTGCAGTGGGATGGGTGCGAAGCGGCTGACCGGCCATGACAGGCGTCAGGTTTTTGTTGCATGCGGGGCAGACACAAGTGCATTCGCGATTGACGACCTGGCTTTCGTGGATATAGCGCGGCTCGCTTGTTCGCGCGTCATGCGCCCATTTCAACGGAACATCGTCAGACCGCACCGAGGTCACTGAATCGTCTGAAAAATTGTCGCTTTCGATCTGCCAAGTGCTCACCGCATTCTCCGTTCTCATCGGCCGAAAGCAAGCACCAGATTCGGGCCATTGCGAGACCAATAGCAGTAATTTACAACCGCTTCTGCAGATTGCTAACCCAGAGCCATAGTGAATACGACAGAGACACCGTCAGCGCCGGGGCAATCAGGGCGGGGAGCGGAACCGGAATCAACAACCAACAGGAGAGCCCCACCAGCACCACCCACATGACACGAATCCCCAACTTGTGGCGGATTGGGCTTTGGGCAACAAAGGAGAACTTGCGTATCTCCCGAATGTAATGTCCGTCCAGATAGGCAACGATGGCAAGTGGAATACCGGGAACAAGCCATCCGATCAACACATGCAGCCGGTACACCAATAGACCTACCCATAGCCAGGTCGCCTCGATACGCGAGCGCATCCATTGACTGAGGCTCGCGTTCCCCAAAGGTCCTTGCCCGATGGATTCCGCTTCGGTCAAAAAGCCCTGGAAGTCCTTCGACATCGAATCCTTAAGGCCACGGACAGCCTGACCATAGACCACGTGCTCACCTTCACCTGCAAGGGCATAGACCTCGCCACGCTCAGTCATCCAGGCTGATCGAATCACGGCGGGTGGTATGAAAACCCACGTCGCCACGACGGCAATGAAAACGCCAATAGCCAGTACCGTAGCAACCCCGGAGTCATTTCTCTGAGCCATTACCGCTCCGAAACCAGAATCGGGATACGCCCTTTCAAGGTTCGACCACCCGACAATCGAGCAATGAAATGCAAGGGCGGCAACTCCCCCAGCATGGCCGCGGGAAACAAGTCGGCCTCCTCTTCGAGAATCTGCTCCTGATACGACGCGCTGTATTCGTCGTGAATATGCGTGTCCACATTGTGACCGTAGCGTAGCGCCATCGACCGCACCTTGGTCTGTGGCATGCCTTCGGCGATGTACTTTTGTGTCTCTGAATCGAGTACCCGCAAGGCGATCTTGTTGTTGGTGTTGGCCAATACCTGGCGAGCCTTGTTCTCATCACCGAGGCGGCTGGCAAAGTCAGCAAAGGTCTGCGTCGCTATCGTTACTCGAAAATCTGCGCCTCCGCCCTTGTTCATGAGCTGGATCGCCGGCTGATTGAGAACCTCGGCCGCCTCGTCGATGAAGAGATTCACCGGCGTCAGGGTATCAATCCCATAGTTGTAGCGATCCCCCGCCACAGCGGCAAGATCAGCCAGCATGATGGAACCGATGGCGCTACCAACCGTTGAGTCCGCCAGAGAGTCGAGACCGATATAGACCACCTTGTTGCCGCGAATTATCTTGGACATGTCGGTCACAAGGCGTTCATGACCAGGCTCGAAGTCCGGCGACAGCAGCTCCTGCAACGGATCACTGGTAAGCATTGAGAGAATCGGGATCAAGGATGCCACCATCTTTTGAAAGTGATCCCGGTTGTGCTCGTAGGTCGAGATCAGGCCGTCCAGGTCAACCGACTGGGCTTCATGGATGGCAACCTCTTGGTAGAAGGCCACATAGGCCTGGAGCAAGCGGTCCTTGTTCTTCCGAATGTAGGATGAGGCACGTGTCTCCCAGTCGCGAACATGCGCGACAAAGTGGACTTTCAGCGCTCGTTGCAGAAGACCTTCCGGCCCACCTTCCACGTAGCGCCGAAGCTGGACCAGATTGGGACGATGGCCAGTGGCAATCATGCCGTTAGTGATGTCGTTCAACACCTTCCAGCCGAATGCAGTGAAGGGGTCGGCACCGGTTTCGGAAGGAATCAGTGCGGCGACGCGGCTGGCCAACTCAGTCTTGCGGTTCCAGTTGCGCAGCGGGTCAATGCACGCCGATCGGTCCGGGTGTGCCGGATGGAAATAGACGAAGCGATCACCCTCCCCGCTGGCATCACAGGCAGCACGTGCATTCTGGGCGAGACCATGATCCCCTTTGGGATCGATGATGATCACGGTTTCACCGCGAAAGATTGCCTGGGCGATCAAAATGTCGAACAGGCGAGTCTTGCCGACCCGAGTGCTACCAACGATCAGGCTATGGCCCACCAGGTTTGCCAACTCGGAATAAATATCCTTTTCGGGGGCAAGACCATGAACCCAGTAGGAACCTTCTGCGTGCTGAGCAGCCGTTCCAAGGGTGCGAACCACACCAATCGACATCAAGGTGTGCAGTTTGGTCGCTTCGATATCGGTCCAGGGAAAACCACGCCCCAACCAATACGACTTCGATGCGATGGCCTGCCGAGATTTGCACCGCAAGGCTTCCAGATCGATAAATTCCTTACCGAAGAATTTGAGACGTCGATCTTCGACATTCCGGCGATAGGCCTGAAAACTGCGCACCGCTGCACCGGCTACACAGCCGATTCCAAGCACGACACCAAAACCTCGGAAGATCGGCGCCACAGTGGTCAAGAGAAAAATCGAAACTGCGCCAACAGTCCAGACTACCGCCATGCGCGCTTCGAAGTTCGGACGCCATGGGACTTCAAACTGGTAGGGTGAGGATGCATTGGCCATTGTTTTGGACCCTTCCCGTTCAACGCCATGCTCCCGCGCCGTCTTGGGACGCTTGGGAAAGTAGGTGCATGACCGCAATTCCCGACCAAATTGCTACCGGCCATTCTGCCGCCGGCATCCAGGTCGACAGGATCAATCCCATCTGGACCATGATCGAAAGGAGACCCAGTGCGAACGCCAAACGCCGGTTGATTGTGCCGGCTTGCCGCGACGACCAAAGGAGAATCACAAGCCAGGAAACGGTAACAACGACAGCGGTCAAGAGCTCATGTCCGCGCGCAAACTGCTCTGCCATCCCGCCAAGGAATACCAGGATCAACACAATGCCGAGAAAACTCCTGGAATCTGGCATCGACTTCCAGTCGCCGCGCAGTCGCAGAAGATTCCACCCATGCCAACACAGTGTTGCCATCAACCCCGGTTTCGTCAGACTCATCATGATCTCCTTGCTTAGAATTCGTTAAGCCCCGTATCGTGGGGCAAGCGATGCGATCAGACCCGATGGAGGCACCGTATAGCGTGCGGTCAAGTCCTCGCATTGCCGGTGTTGATTGCGAGGCACCGCCGGCCGACCTCGGGCGGATATCCCCGATGTCTGTCGAGGTGGAAACCTACCGCCTGAAATTCATCTTACGGATTTCCAAAAATATGCAACATCCGAAATCGATCCAAATCGGTCACATTTCGAATACAGGTTATCCACAGGTCGCCTGCCGATGGAGAAGTTATCCACGTGAAATCTGTCTCACCGCAGAATTCAGCTGGATCGTCGACAGACTGGGGGATCTCCGGCGCCACGAAATTTTGCCCACGTGAAATCTGTCCCGCGACCATGTGACAACTGTCCCCGAATTACGTGACAACTGTCCCGGCCATCGGCGGGGATCCCTTATGGGACAAGGCATACAGCCTGCTTCAAGTAGTTGCTTGTAGGTTTACAAGTAGATTGCAAGTAGAGCACCCCTTTTTCTGTGGAAAAAATCATAAAAGACCGACACGGGAAAAAGCCCCCCCGATTCTCAGCAGGACTACACCGAAAACCCGTCGTCAGAGTCTGGATAGTTTGGCGGAACCGGTATGCCGGGTATGCAATCGGCTTGCACCCACAAACAGGCCGGCGTCCTGCGGCGTGGCATTGGCTTCTGGGTAGAACAACTGAGCTTCTTTCAAGCGAAGAAGAAACCGCTTCTTGAAATCGATCAGGCCTCGCGGACTATCGCCGTAGTCCGCACCGAATTGAAGCTTCAAGGCTGCCCACGGAATCATCACGCCAGGTCGGTTTTTCACGCGCAACAGAAATATTCGATAGACCAGCCAGGAATAGATATCCATTGCCAACGGCGATTTCGACAGCGCCCGCAGCACGCGCATGTCGATCGGTACGGGAGAGTCGGTAATGTTCTTGAAGAAGGTATTGGACAGTCTGAGGCTGCTTTCCCAGAGCATCCGATCATCCGGCCGGTGAGGATCCCACAGCACAAATGCCTCGTCGGCAATAGGCATGTTCTTCAGCCCGTACCGTCCTTCGATTTGGTACGTGATGGACAGCATCGACGAAAACAGTTTCAGCGATTGTGTCCGTAGGCGCAGACAGTCCCTGCCGTCCGTGCGCATTCCGAGTTTTCTGAGGAATTCGTTCTGACTCCGGCCAAGCCCAAGTGTGGGCGACTTGGTTCGCACTGCTTCGGTACATATCCATGCAAGCAATAGCCGCGGGACGGTGCCGAAAGGCAATCCGAATTTCGGATTGGCGATGATCGAGAGCGACACGGCCCCGCTGGAGCGTTCGAAGTACGGAACGCCAGGATCGCTATGCGGCAAGGTTGTCTGCACCAACGCCTGCCCCAGGAATCCGATGGACTCGGCATCGTTCTCGCCAGCGGCAATATCGGAGGCAAGTCCGATCAATTTATGGACTCGTTCCGAGCCTGTCATGGCAATGCAACGGCTCGCAAGGGTTGGCGAATCCTCATGCAGCAGAAATCGAAAACGGCCGTGGGAAGAATTGCATCGAAAATCATTCCCACGCTTTTAGCAGGACGAAAAACTCACCGGCGGCCGAAATGCGCCCTTCCTGGCCGCAATTTGAAATAGGGTTGGAATCCGGTCAGCACCGGAGTCCAAGGAAATCTCAATCGACTATTTCCACCTGAACCCACTTCATGACGTCCCCCTGTGCTGTCTGTACTTGATTTGCTACCAGCAGGATTGGTCCGTTGGGTACCAACGCGGTGGCGAGCGGATGCTTGAGACCATCTGCCCAGCCGCCATGAAGGCCCATGCGTTGTTCCTGTTCCGCCCGCTCGATCAGATCGCAAACATCGCTCAGCGACAGCTCTTTCAGCGTGATGCCAACAGTCAACGATGCCAGCATGCGCAAGTCGAACGTGTCGGTCACGAGATACCGCGGCGGCATGTTCATGCTGCGTCCTCCTCTGGCAGCGACTCTCCGGCACAGTCGGCCAAATAGCGCTCCATTCGCCCAAGGATCACCAGCATCGAAGAACAGTAATGAGCCTGACGGCGGAGGGATGCCGCCTCGGTCTCCGCCTCCACAACCCGCTCACGACTCCACTCAGGTGCGAACTTGAACAGGTCGCCCATGTCATAGCTATACACAAGATCGGTGCCGCGCTTGTTCTTGTTGCGCTTGCGAATGTAATGATGCTCTGTGGTCCGATTGCCCTTGGCGTCGCGCTTCCATACCCGTTGATACCATTCCAGCATGAGCGTATTCTTCTCATGCCGAACGCGATATTTCAGGGTATTTTGGTCGTCCCAGCCCTTACGGAGGGAATTCCCCTCGACAGTAAAGAGCTCAAATCTGACCGCCGTGTTGGAGGCCTGATCGAACAGATCACCAATGTAGTTTTTGAGTATCGTTCGAACCTGCCCGAGTCGTTCATCCATACCATCTCTCCAAGCTTTAAGCTCCGGTTGCATCCCCCGCACAATCCACAGCGGGGCTTTCGACCTGTTTCTCAGCCACGCTGAGAATTGGATCGCCCGTTGAATCCATCTGGAAGTAGGCCCGACCCGGCATTCGGGGCAATCTGACGTTCGTTTGCACCCGTCGTACCAGTGAAACCACAGCAAGCCCAGCTATGACGCTGGAACCCCTGTTGTTCCGGATTCAACGGACGCCATCGTAGAAAGCATCCGTGTCCCTGCGCGCTCGAAATGTGACCTTTTTGGGCGCATTTCAAAATCCGCAACCACGGGGCGCGCCATAGGATCAGGTGCTCTGGCGGTGCTCTCGCGATATGCACTCTCGCAATCCCAGACATTACGTTCTGTCGCGGGGTGCCCTGCAGTGCTACTGCCAGGTCTCATGACCCGATGTCGGGCATGACAGTCACTGAAGTGCTACGGGAGAGAACCTGAAATGAATGTGCTCGGAATCGACATTGGCTATTCCAATCTCAAGCTGGCGTTTGGCAAGGCGGGCCACAATCCACAAGTTCTGTTGCGCCCTGCCGGCGCGGCACCAGCGGACCGCTTGGGAGAGAAAATTTCCGGCAAGGCAGAAGATGACTTTCTGCGCGTGATGGTCAACGGCAACCCGTTCGTTGCAGGACTATCGCCGGACCGTGCCGAATTGTGGAGTCGCGAACTTCATGAGGATTACCCATCGACAGAGTCGTATCGCGCGCTCTTCCATGCCGGATTGCTGCTTTCGGAACTCGATCAGGTAGACGTGCTCGTCACTGGCCTACCCGTCAATCAATACTTGAACCCGGACCTCCGCGAACGGCTTCAATCGCAGATGCAGGGAGAACACCAGGTCACCCCACGGCGACGGATCACCGTCCAACAAGTCAAAGTAGTGCCGCAGCCGGTCGGAGGATTTGTCGATCATGTCTGGAACTTGACCGACGCCTCCGAGTTTGAAGAGTCGCGAGTCCTGGTGGTCGACCCAGGTTTCTTTTCAGTTGATTGGGTGCTGATCAGCCATGGAGAGCTGCGTCGCCAATCCTGCGGCACCAGTCTCGAAGCATCTTCCGTCATCTTGGATGAAGCAGCGAAGCTGGTCGCCAATGACTTCGGGGGAAACATCGGACGCGAGCGGCTTGAAAACGCCATCAGGCAGAATCAGACTGAGGTTCGATTGTTTGGAGAGCGAATCGATTTCGCCTCCTACCTCAAAAAAGCTGCCGACAAAGTGGGGCCGATTGTGGCCACACGGCTAAGAGAATCTCTGCGCAAAGAAAATGCAGGTGCCGACATCGTACTGTTGGTTGGTGGCGGCGCAGGATTCTTTGAGCCATCGGTGAAAGAAGCATTTCCGAACCTCAAGATTTCCACATCCGATCTGCCGGTCTTTGCCAATGCCCGCGGTTTCTGGCGGATAGGAGCTTGAGATGTCCTCGATCAGGGTCGTCGTCAAAATCCCGACCAGTATTTACCCGGAACTTGTTGCGGATCTATCGAATGTTCAACTCCGAGACCGGGCCGAGCGACTTCGGATACTGGCTTTGCTTGGTCTCAGAGATGTACAAAGACTGCCGCCACCGTCGGTCCGAGAATCTCCAGCACCTGAAGACGTGTCAAAACCGGATCAAAGGGCAACGGCGACCAAGCTGATACAGCGACTCAAGGGCAGTTTGTAATTTGCCGCTCTGGTACCGACTGATGCCCTGATCATCCTCTGCTGCTTAACTCGCAGTATGGGCAGGATCGGGCGTGGAATTCGTTGATATCGAAGATATAGTAGGTCTGGCAGCGACCGCATCTCCGCCACTCGACGATCTTGGCACGAACATCTCGCACGGCGAAATAGGCGGCATTGATATCGAGTTCCCGATGCGCAATCCGCAGATGCATCTCCCTCGCCCGTAACAGCATCGCTGCAGAAACCCTGCTGTCGTCAGCACCACCAAGGCGTTGATACACTGCTGCGAAACTCGCCAGCTCTGCCGCCGAGAGTGCATCGACTATGAAAGGTCGAACCGACTCAGGGAGCCTCCCGTTTGGAGGGCTTTCGGCATGAATCACACGCCAGCGAAGCCGGAGTGGCTTGATATGAATCTGGGTCAGATGATTCACGATCGGTAGCCTGAGCTTCAACCTGACCAGCTCGTGGGCTATCCGATGATTTTCCAACTCCTCAGGGGAAAGTAGCGCCGCCACGACTATTGCCTGCCAGCGTTGCCTCGGCGTATGTACTTCGAGCATCTCGTGGCAGTTGCAATAACCGGCTGAATACCGAATCGGAAAACCGCAAGGTATAGAGCGAGACACCAACAGTCTCTGCCAACTCTTCGATCTCATCCATATCCAGGGTGGCGATCTTGTCGATGACGGGCTTTGATAGACCTGTCATCAATTCGGCAGCATCGCTGTCGTTGGCCATTTGACGGGTCAGAAGAAGAAGCTGCCGGTTAATTTTGAGTATGTCGCGCTGTTCCATAATAAAAATTCCAATGAATGGTCACGAGTGCGCATTTTATATTACAATTATCACCAATGTAACCACTGCGCGGAATAATTTATGACTACTATGGAAGCGACATTCCTTGGGCAAAACCCAGTCGCGGAGATTCTGGAAGCGCTAATGGACAAGCAAAGCCTGAATCAGACTGACCTAGCGCATCGTTCCGGAGTCTCCCAGCCTGCGATCAATCGCATCCTCAAGGAGCGCAGCAAGGCCAAGAAACCTCGCCGCGAGACTTTGGAGAAAATTGGCGGCGTGCTGGGCGTCACACCCGAGCAACTCACTGGGCAGGATCCCATTTCAGTCCGTTTGTTCGACAAGGGTGCCGTACCCATCGGACGCTGGGACATGCTGACCCATACCCCGCACATGGGGGAGATTTCACCCGGCCGAGCATTGATCTGCCCCGTTCCCCACAGCGACATGAGCTTTGCCCTGCCGGTCATCGGGGAGGCCATGGTCGGCGATGACGGCTATCGGGAGGGCGATCTGATATTTATTGATCCCGTCGTGAAGCCGGCTCATGGTCGCGATGTTGTTGCGGTCAGCCCAAAGGCCGGGCTACTCAGGCGATACATCGAGACGCCGGAGGGTCAGTTTCTGAAAGCACTGAACCCAAGCTGGCCAAACCCCATCCTGCCACTGACTTCCGACATCATTATGATGGGAACGGTCATCTTCTCTGGCCGTATCCGCTAATCATTACGATGTCGCGAGCCATATGTAATAGATTATTACTTTCACACCATATCCGATAACGAGCTGGCTCAATGGTCGGATTTTCCCTTACCCCCGAAGGCCTTGGCCTCGGGTTCCTCAAGTTGTAAGGCCGTGTTCGGTCATGCGCCGATCAAGGCGATGGCACAGCAACTTACCCGTTGCAAATCTCAGGGGTCGTCGCGCTGGAATGGATCTGCACGCTGTAACCGGACTGAATCGCCTTGATCGTCGAGGCCGGAGTTAGCACGGCAAATGGTTTAGTGACAGAAGAGATTGCCAGGGCGCCGCCATAGCCTTCGAATGACTGCGTATTCCGATGAAAACAGCCACCGATTCCAGCCGAATGCCGTCCAGCAATTCCGATCCGAGGGCTGCCACTTCTTCCGGTCAATTTGAACGTTGTGCTTGCGAGCGTCGGCTTCACAAACTGTTGCTGCCGCTTGCGGAAAATATCCCGGCGTCGCCAACTCGGCCATGGACTAAACCGCTCGCGCGGTAGGGTGGTTGCTGGACCGTAGTAGGGGTTACTGAAACGCAAGTGGTTTGCAACGGCAGAAAGCTGCCGATGTTGGAAATGAGGCAATCCGCCTCGATTTCTAACAGGAGTAAGCCATGGAAACTCAGAAGCCGAGCATCAGTCCGTTGCGCCAGCGCATGATCGACGACATGCGGATGCGCAAGTTTGGCGAGAAGACGCAGCTGGATTACGTGCGCGCTGTTCGCAAGTTCGCGCAATACCTCGGGCGATCACCCGACACCGCCAGCGTCGAGGATCTGCGCAATTACCAACTGCATCTGGTTGATCACGGCACCTCACCGGCCTCGCTCAACTCGGCGATCAGTGGCCTGAAGTTCTTCTTCAGCGTCACGCTCGACCGCCCAGAACTGATGGCCAAGATGCAGCCGGTCCATCTGCCGCGAAAGCTGCCGGTGATCCTGAGTCCGGAAGAAGTGAAGGGCCTGATCGCTGCCGCCGGCAACCTCAAACACCAAACCGCGCTGGCACTGGCGTATGCGACCGGACTACGCGTCAATGAAGTCGTCTCGCTGAAGGTGGGCGACATCGACAGCGAACGCATGACCTTGCGTGTCGAGCAAGGCAAAGGACAGAAAGATCGCTACGCGATGCTCTCTCCCGTCCTGCTGGAGCGTCTGCGCGTGTGGTGGCGGGTAGCACGCGCGCAGGGCAAGATGCTCGACGGCGGCTGGCTGTTTCCCGGCCAGAATCCCGTCCGGCACCTCAGTGCCCGACAGCTCAATCGTGCCATCCATGATGCGGCCGATGAAGCCGGTATCGAGAAACACATCTCGATGCATTCCCTGCGCCACGCCTTTGCCACCCACCTGCTGGAACAGAAGGTCGACATCCGCCTGATCCAGGTATTGCTTGGGCACAAGAAGCTCGAGACGACGGCGCTGTACGCCCAGGTCGCCACCGACATTCTGCGCGAGGTCGTCAGTCCCTTGGAGCGATTGAGCTCGGCATAGGCTCGCCATGGGGCGGCCCGCCCTAGAGGTCGCCGACATCTTCCGCACCCATGGCTCTGCGTGGCGAGAGAAGCAGTCAGGCCACCTGAGCCTTGGGCAGCTCAAGGTCATGTCGGCCATCGAACAGTGCCGTACCGCGGCGCTGGGCGGACACGTATTGCATTGTGATGCCTGCGACCACCAGGAAATCAGTTACAACTCTTGTCGCAATCGGCACTGCCCGAAGTGCCAAGCGCGTGCTGCGCAACGTTGGCTTGCGGCGCGACAGGGCGATCTGCTGCCGGTCGAGTATTACCACGTCGTCTTTACCCTGCCGGCACCGATCAGTGCCATCGCGTATACCAACAAGGCAGCGATCTACAGACTGCTGTTTGACGTCGCGGCGGAAACCTTGATGACCATCGCCGCCGATCCGAAACATCTCGGGGCGCAGATCGGGGCGACGCTCGTACTGCACACCTGGGGTTCTGCACTGACGCATCACCCACACGTCCATGGCATCGTGCCGGGTGGCGGACTGTCGCCGGACGGCGAACGCTGGGTGTCCTGTCGGCGAGGATTCTTCTTGCCCGTACGCGTGCTGTCCCGACTGTTTCGGCGTCGCTTCATCGAGGAGTTGGAGAAACTCCATCGCACCGGCCAGTTGCACTTCTACGGCGAGCACGAAGGTTTGGCCGATACCGGAGTGTTCAGTCGTTGGCTGGCACCGCTGGGCGCCTGCGAGTGGGTGGTGTATGCCAAGCGTCCGTTCGCCGGCCCCGATTCAGTCCTGGCCTACCTGTCGCGCTATACCCACCGGGTGGCGATCTCGAACCAGCGATTGTTGGCAATGGACGAGAGCGGCGTGAGGTTCCGATGGAAGGATTACCGCGCCAAAGGACGCACCCGACGCAAGACGATGACGCTGTCTGCCGACGAATTCATGCGCCGGTTTCTCCTGCACGTGCTGCCGAGTGGATTTCATCGCATTCGCCACTACGGGTTGCTCGCCAATGCCGATCGGCGCAGCAACCTGGCCAAGACTCGGCACTTGCTCAGTGCGCCACCGCCTGAACCGCTCATCGACAAGATTACCGAGGTCGCCGTGGCCACATTCGTCTGTCGTTGCTGTGGCGCCACCATGCGCGTTGCCGAGGTCATCATGCGCAGACAACCCATCCGGGCGCCACCATGAACCGCGTCGCGCTGTTGTGTCACTGCGCATGCAAATCGCCGATGTCGGCTTCTGGGAAAGCAGTGCCGAGAGCAGGCTGTTGCCCAGCGCCACCCAAGCGGCGGAATTCGGTGTTCCCGCCGTCGCCATTCGTGAGAGAACTCGCTGACATTGGCGTCAGTTGGCAGAATGTCGCGGCTCTGGCGGCCAGGACCATGACCATCGCACCTGCTGAGGCCGGCATCAAATCCCCATAGGCCGTGCCCCACTCAAACCGCGCAGCAGCGTTCCGCGGTTTCCTCCTTCGCGGTTTATTCAACGTCTGCCCACCAGCGTCTGTGCATCACGCACCGTCGTCACGTGTTGGGCAGACATCGAACAAACCTAAACCGTTGAGGACAATCGGATACCTTATGGCGAATGGCCGCAAAGTGTTCTGCTGTCGTTCAATGGGCTGCGCGTCAGTGCCTATGATTTCAGACGGCCCGACCGACTCAATCCGACCGCAGCGGAAGTTAGTTGTTTTTTAGCAGCCGGCATTCGCCTCGCCACCGCCCACTGCATTCATGTCAGTCAGGTCACGTGCTCAATCTGCCAACCCTTCGCTTCGAGCGCCTGGCGGATGTTGAGCGCGACGCGGGACTCGTTGACGGCCACGCAGAGAAAACGGGTCGGACGAGACATTGCCACGTAAATATTCCGCATCTGGACCTGTTGCAGCGGGCTTAGCTTCGCGATGTCCTTTCCAAGGCCAGCAATGCACGGGAGTGCGACCTCAAGATCGAACTTCCGGCTTTTGCCACCATAAGACTCAAGTACGAGTGATGCGAAGTGAGTTTCACCTTTCATGCCAGCGACGGTGCCGAGAGAAAACTCAAGCTCCCGACCTGCATGGACGACGCAACATACCGTTGGCGATTCGCCAACGACCTGAGCCATGCTAGGTTCCGCGAATACGTCCAGCGCCTTGAACATCTCGACGTTCATGCCAGGAGGCAGGAAATTGCCGATCCGCGCATGCAGTATTTCAGGGAGCGCCGCGCGCGCATGAGCGGTGTCATACAGTTTGGAGTTCAGCGCTAGATCCAAGACGAGCTGCTGGAGCGCCGAAGCATTTCCCGCCAGCTCGGCAGCGGCCCGAATCAGCGCGCGGCCGTCGCGAAGGTCCGTAGCAACCGGGGCTTTTGCTACGCGGAGGACTTGAAGAAGGGCTCTGCGTATGTCGCCGGCCCGTTCGGCGAGCGTCGCCCGCGGTTGGCCGGTCGGCGGCATATCGAGAAGACGCCAGAAGCCGTCTCTGCCGCTCGCAGCGTCGGCACCTTGGGCCTGTGCAAAAGCGGGCCAATAGTCGCCAATGTGTCGCCCCGGGGCGACGGCGCCATCGACCGACTTACGAGTGCACATGGCACGCACCGTCTGGCCAATAAGTGCGTCTGTGTCGAAACGGTCCACCACGAGCTGGCCAAATCGGTGCATGACTCGGCCCACGTTCTCCGTCTTGTAGAGCAGCAGCACCGGGCTGATGTCGTCCGATGCTTCTCCCTTGACCGGAAGCTTGCTCAGCCTCACGCTCTCGACGGCATCCGCAATCCTTGGTCCGAAGCGCTTGCTCGTGCTGACAGTGCCATGGTCGTCACGCGGAAATGTGACCCTGTCTCCCTCGTCGTCGTTCATGATGATTTTCTGGTCGACGTCCCCGAATCGCTGAACGACCGACTTTTCGTCGAAAAGGCGGTTCAGGACCTCCTCCTGCTCCCAAGACGTGTCCTGCATTTCGTCGACAAATACCATCGGAAAACGCCGATGGACTACATCAAGGAGATCGGGGCAGCAACTCAGGGCTACGCATGAGAACGCGAACATGTCCCGATGTCGGAAGATACCGTCTTGAGCTAGCTCGTGTTTGATGATGGCAAGCTGCTTGCCCGAATCGGATTTGTCGCTGGGCAGATTGCCTCCTTCGGAGACGACGGCCAAGTTAGGGCCCTTGAAGAGAAGTTTGCTGACCAGCGCGTCGCCATTTGGCTGCCGGCTCAGCCAGCCGCGCAGCTTGAAGAACCTGTTGCCATTGAGCTTCGCCATGGCGCGCTTGGCGAAGACGTCGTCATCGATCGCGTCGACCTGCATTTCCAGTGCGCGCAGCGCCGGCAGCGCCAAGAACTGGTTGACAAAGCCGTGGATGGTTCCGATGAAGTGCGGGTAAGCCAACAGCTTCGAGCCTTCCGCGGTATAGGCGAGGCGACGAGCGATTTCCTCGCGTGCGACGTTGGTGTGGCTAAGGACGCAGACCCCCTTGTTGACGTACGGCCATTTGTTGGCGAGAAGCAGCAGCTTCGCCGCAAGAAGAGACGTCTTGCCGCTGCCGGGAACCGCATTGAAGTCGCGTGACCCGTTTTCCAACAGCGCCGCTTGCCGCTCAGCGTCATCGAAGTTCAAGTCGGGCGTCAGTCGTTTGAGTAGCACAAGGTC